>JAZRYC010000021.1:0-24669 GCA_045600525.1 Bacteroidales bacterium | reverse complement strand
TGGGGAACAGTATGTCGGTGTGATGACGATTTCGTCCACGGAGGAACCCTCTGTGGTGAGAATTTCAGCAAAAGTGACGATGGGAGGCGTGGCGAATGTGGAAATATATAAGAGGACGGCATTAATGACGCAGGACGGTGTCATTCTGCCTGCCCCAAGTACGTTTACCAATCCTAATAGTGGGGCTCAGTTTGGATTGTCATACAATGAAATACATCTGGATAATCCTTTGAGTTTTTATTCGGAATTGTCGGCAAACGTTGCCGGTTACGAACTTCGTTATGTGATGAATAATCGAGCTGTGAAACGCTAAATACACAAGAGGGAAAAGAGCTGGCAGGTTTTTCTTTTCCCTCTTTTTTTGCTTTAAATGAAAAAAACTTTTTTGTATCTTTGCCCGCCTTTAATAGGCGGTATAAATTTGTAATATTAACTTTTAAAATATACGATTATGGAGAAAGCTCAAATGAGAGAAGTAATCGCTAAGAGAGTCGCTAAAGAACTCAAAGACGGCGATATTGTGAATTTAGGAATTGGTCTTCCGACCATGGTGCCTAATTATCTGCCCCAAGATGTCCAGGTTATCTTACAAACCGAGAATGGTATGATCGGTATGGGACCAACACCTGCCGAAGGTCAGGAGGACGAAAATCTTATCAATTCAGGTGGCGGATATATTACGGCTCAAGAAGGTGCCGCTTCCTTCAGTTCTGCCGACTCCTTCGCATTGATTCGTGGTGGTCATGTGGATGCCACGGTCTTAGGCGCTATGCAGGTGGATGAAAACGGCGATATCGCAAACTGGATGATCCCTGGAAAGTTGACTCCCGGTATGGGCGGCGCAATGGACTTGTTGGTCGGTGCAAAAATGGTGATCGTTGCTATGGAACATACTCAGAAGGGTAATCCTAAAATTCTTCATAAGTGTAATTTGCCTCTGACGGCTAAGGGAGCTGTGAATATGATTGTGACAGAAATGGGAGTGATCAATGTTACCGATAAGGGACTTGTACTTTCTGAAATTCATCCCGAATTCACGGTTGAAGACGTTAAGGCTGCAACGGAAGCAGATCTTATTATTTCTCCGGACCTCAAACCTATGCAGCTGGACTAACCTCTATAGAGGATTTATTCTTGTAAATATTTATTTATCAAATCAATATTAGAAAATGGATTTTAGCTTAAACAAAAGAGAAGAACTTTTCCTACAGATGATTCGTGAGTTCGCTGAAAACGAAGTTAAACCGTTGGCAGCTGAAATTGACGAACAAGAACGCTTCCCCATGGAAACGGTGGAAAAAATGGCCAAGATAGGCATTATGGGTATTCCTATTCCCGTAGAATACGGCGGACAAGGAGGTACCAACCAAATGTATATTATGGCAGTTGAAGAACTGTCACGCGTGTGCGCTACCACAGGCGTTGTGGTTTCCGCTCACACCTCCCTCTGTATGAACCCTATTTTGGAATTCGGTACGGAAGAACAGAAAAAGAAATATTTGCCGAAACTCGCTTCCGGCGAATGGATTGGCGCTTTCGGCCTGACCGAACCTAACGCTGGTACGGATGCCGCCATGCAACAGACTACTGCCGTTCTCGACGGTGACGAATGGGTGCTCAACGGCAGCAAGATATTTATCACCAATGCCGGTTACGCACACGTATATGTCATTATGGCAATGACCGACAAATCCCTCGGTACAAAAGGCATTAGCGCCTTCATCGTTGAAAAGGACACTCCGGGATTCTCCATTGGTAAGAAGGAAAAGAAACTCGGTATCCGTGGCTCTGCCACCTGCGAACTTATTTTTGAAAACTGCCGCATCCCGAAAGACAACCTCCTTGGCGAACTCGGCAAGGGCTTCAAAATCGCTATGATGACCCTCGACGGCGGCCGTATCGGTATCGCTTCCCAAGCCCTCGGTATCGCTCAAGGCGCTATGGATGTTACCGTTAAATATACCAAAGAACGTAAACAATTTGGCAAGGCTATCGCCCAATTCCAGAATACGCAATTCCAAATGGCTAATCTCGAAACAAGAGTTCAAGCTGCTCGCTTGCTTGTTCGTCAGGCTGCCTATAAGAAGGATATGCACCTTCCGTATTCCGTAGATGCTGCTATGGCTAAACTTTTCGCCGCTGAAACAGCTATGGAAGTCACCACGAAGTGCCTCCAGTTCCACGGTGGTTATGGTTACACCAGAGAGTACGAAATCGAAAGAATGATGCGCGACGCTAAGATTACCGAAATCTACGAAGGAACCTCAGAAGTTCAAAGAATGGTCATCTCTGGCAAACTGTTCAAATAATTATTAAATTATTAAGATGATAAATTCTGAAGGTGTGTTGTCTATAGCATAATATCTCATAATTTGATGTCTTAATATTTTAATATCTTAATAACTTAATAGAAAAAATTTTCAATATGAATATTATAGTTTGTATAAAACAAGTTCCGAATACGAATGTGATCAAAATCAACCCGACGACGGGTACTTTGATTCGTGATGGTGTTCCTTCCATTATGAACCCCGATGATAAGGGCGGTTTGGAAATGGCACTCCGTTTGAAAGACCAATTAGGCGCGCACGTGACCGTTATCACGATGGGACCTCCTCAAGCTGATGCCATCCTCCGTGAGGCATTCGCAATGGGTGCTGACCGTGCCATCCTCCTTAGCGACAGACGCTTTGCTGGCGCAGACACCTTGGCAACTTCCTACGCTTTGTCTGGCGCACTTAAGACCCTCGATTATGATATGATCATCTGTGGCCGTCAGGCTATCGACGGAGATACCGCACAAGTTCCCGTTTCCTTGGCTCAACATCTTGACCTGCCGCAAGTAACCTACGTTACAGACCTCGAAGTCAATGGCAATATCTGCACCGTTACCAAAGAAACAGAAGAAGGTTATCAAATTCTTGAAGTCCCCACACCGTGCGTACTTACCGTTTTGGCTTCCGCCAACCAACCGCGCTATATGAGTGTGAAAGGTATTATGGAAGCTTTTGACAAAGAAGTTGAAATCTGGAATGCCGACCAAATTGACGTTGATCAAACCCGTTTAGGCCTCTCCGGTTCTCCCACACGTGTGAAGAAGTCCTTCACCAAACCTCAGAAGACTCCGGGACAACTTTACGAGGTTGATGCAGAAGAAGCCGTTGAGCTCATCGTTAGCAAACTGAAAGAAAAATTTATCATTTAATCGAAAGAAAGCTACTATGGAAAAATCTGACTATAAAAATATATATGTATTTGCAGAACAACGCGAAGGCGTTATTCAATCCGTTGCTTTGGAATTACTCGGCAAAGCACACGAATTAGCTGCAATATTAAATGAAAAGGTAGTTGCCATTCTTTGCGGTCATCAGATTAAGAGCCAGGCCCAAATGCTGATTGAATACGGCGCTGACGAAGTGCTCTGCATTGATGAACCCGAAATGAAGGACTATCTGACCGAACAATATTCACAGGCTATTCACCAAGTGGTAATGAAATTCAACCCAAGCATCTTGATGATTGGCGCTACCACCATTGGTCGTGATCTTGCTCCGAGATTGGCTTGCCACCTCAACACCGGTTTGACTGCCGACTGTACCCGTTTGGAAATCTCAGAAGAAGGTGAATTGATGATGACTCGTCCTGCATTTGGCGGCAACTTGATGGCTACTATTATGTGTACCAACCATCGTCCGCAAATGAGCACCGTCCGTCCGGGCGTTATGCAGAGAATGCAACGCGATGCTTCCCGTAAGGGTGAAGTTATCGACTTCAAACCTACATTCGATGCTTCCAAGTTCAAAGTTCGCTTGGTAAAGAATGTTAAGGAAGATAAAGGCAAAGTTGATATCACAGAAGCTAAGGTTTTGGTATCCGGTGGACGTGGCGTAGGTTGCAAAGAAGGTTTTGAGAAACTTCAGGGCTTGGCAGAATCTTTCCCGAATGCAGAAGTTTCTTCTTCACGTGCTATGGTTGATGCTGGTGTTATCGACCACGATCGTCAGGTTGGTCAGACCGGTAAGACTGTCCGTCCGGACCTCTATCTCGCTCTCGGTATTTCTGGTGCTATTCAGCACTTGGCAGGTATGGAGGAATCCGACCTCATCATTGCCGTCAATAAGGATAAATATGCTCCCATCTTCGGCGTGGCTGACTTAGGTATTGTTTGTGACCTTAACAAGGTCGTGCCTTTGCTGACAGCTCGTCTCGCCAAAGAAATTAAAAAATAATGATTGAAATTCGCAACGTTGAGAAAAGCTATGGCACCCTTCATGTGCTGAAGCAAATAAATCTTACGTTAGATAATTCCAAGGTGGTTACGATTGTCGGTCCTTCTGGGGCCGGCAAGTCCACCTTGTTGCATTTAATAGGTACATTGGATCGCCCTGATAGTGGAGAAATCTTCATTGATGGAATCTGTTTGAATAAGTTAGGCGATGATCAACTTTCCGATTTCCGCAATCAGCATATTGGTTTCGTTTACCAGTTTCATCATCTGCTTCCCGAATTTTCGGCTGTGGAAAATGTTGCATTGCCTGCCATGATTGCCGGAAAGTCTAAAAAAGAGGCTCTCGTTCGAGCTGTCGAATTACTTGATTTTCTGAAATTAAAGGATAGGGTAGAGCATAAGCCATCTGAACTTTCTGGGGGTGAACAACAACGCGTTGCGGTGGCTCGTGCCCTCATGAATAATCCTGAACTCATTTTGGCAGATGAACCTTCAGGAAATCTGGATACGGATAACGCGAAGAAACTACATCAACTCTTTTTTGACCTCCGCGATCAATTTCATCAAACTTTCGTCATTGTTACTCATAATGATGAGTTGGCCAATCTGTCTGATCGCAAGGTTCTGCTACAGGATGGTCGCATTGTCTAATAATTGTTGTTTTTATTGTTATTACTGGGGCCTGATGTAAAAGGCTCCCTCAAATCATTAACCCAATCACAAGTAAAAATGAAAAATAGTAGAAAAATTGTCGCCGTTGTTGCCGTATGCATAATGATGGTGCTTTCAAGCGGTTGCGGATTGTCAAAGTTAATCAATCTGATTAATTGCAAGTTCAGTATGGCCAATGTGTCTGACATTACATGGGCCGGTATCAATTTGAGCGAAATTAACAGCGTCTCTGATTTTTCCGTTAATATGCTGCAAAAGGCAGCCACTGCACTGAAGAACAAAGATTTTAATGTTAGCGCTAACATTAATGTGAATGTTGCTAACGAGTCTCAAAAAGTAGCTCAACTTTGTGCTTTTGATTATGAACTCTTCTTGGAAGACCAGATGCTGGCACAGGGCAGCAATCCTAATAAAAATATTGTCATTAATCCCCATACTACTACGAAAGTGCCTGTGCCCATAAAAGTAAATATTGTTCAGATTATTAAGAATGGGCAAGTGGGAGATGTCTTGAATTTTGCCAGAAACCTGATGGATTATGGCAACGGCAAAGAGTCCAAGGTGAAAGTGAAAGTTACTCCTTATGCCAGTATTAAGAATAAAAGCGTGAAATTAGCGCCTATTTCGTTAAATAAAACTTTCCAATAGAATACATTGTTACAAAATATTAAATTTAATTCGTATGATTCAAAGAATTCAATCTGTTTTTCTGCTTATAGCAGCCATCGTTCCTATCGTTCTGCTGTTTATCCCCATTGGTTTTGTCACTACCACTGACGTTCAATATGTCTTTAATTCTCTGGTCCTGAAAATGAATGTCCCCGACGGACATGCGGTTATCAGACTCTATTATGTGGCTTTGACACTTTTGATTACGTCAGGACTCGCCGTTGTGGCATTGTTCTCTTATAAGAATCGTGTTCGTCAAACCCAGATCGTCTCAATCACTATGATTGTTTATTTGATTGCTTTGATGTTGATGCTTTGGATTTGCCCGGATGTGATTTTTAAGAAATTCTTCGGCAGTCGCGCTATGGACTATGAATTCCAATTTGTACATAAGGCACTGTTGCTGATCCTGGTCTTTGTGGAGGCGGTTTGTTTGTTTTTGGCCAATAAGTTTATCAAAAAAGATGAAGCTTTGGTTAAAGCCGCCGACAGACTTAGATAAGAAAGAATGATGAATGGTGAATGGTGAAAGAAGAATAGGTTTAGGGTTTCCGTGGATTTCTTAAAACTTGAGACTATAATTATTGTGCAATGGAGAAGACAAATGTAATGCGCATTTTAACCCAGCATGAAGTACCATTCACCCCACACGATTATGATAATAGCATAACCGATGGTGAGACGATTGCGAAACTATTGGGTCAGGATCCTATGCAGGTGTTTAAAACATTGGTTACAGTGGGCAATGACCACGAACATTATGTCTTTGTGATACCGGTGAGCGCAACGTTAGACCTCAAGAAGGCTGCCGTGGCAGCAGGAGTGAAAAGCATTCAAATGATCAAACAGAAGGAATTGCTTCCTTTGACTGGTTATATCCATGGTGGTTGTTCGCCTCTGGGAATGAAAAAGCCATTTCGAACGTTTATTGAAGAAAGTGCTATGTTGAGTGAGACCATTTGTTGTAGCGCTGGAAAAGTTGGCTTTCAAGTGGAACTGGCTCCTGATGATCTTCATAAAATAGTTGGTGCTACCTATTCGGATTTAGTGTGAAACGATTATTTCCCTCGCTATGATTATTGCGATAATCTCAATTATAATTATCCTTTCCATTGGCTCAGTCTGGGCCTATTATCGCTATTTGCTGAAGTTAAAGACATCAGGAAAACCCTATAAGGTAGGTGGCGATATGATGACTTTTGTTTTTACACTGCCATTATCCTTTATTATTGCCGAAGTTTTACGCGATAAGTTTCTGTCTCTTGCCATGTCGCAGGGTTTTGCCACCCAGATGATATTTGTTCTATTGATTGTTATCGCTAATTATGTGATATGCTTAGGAGCTACCTCGTTGGCCAAACAAATCCTCAAAAGAAAAAATAAATTGAAGTAACGAGGCTTTATATTGGAAATAGAAAGAATGCGATGCTTAAAAAGAAAAAAGGCAGGTGGGAACCTGCCTTTTTTTAGTAGCGGGGGCAGGACTCGAACCTGCGACCTCCGGGTTATGAGCCCGACGAGCTACCACTGCTCTACCCCGCAATGTTTACGGCTGCAAAATTACACTTTTTTTCTCTTGATGGGTAAAGAAAAAAATATTTTTTTTATGTGAATTTTTTTGTTATCTTTGCAAACTTTTTCCATAAGAGGCTCTGTGGATTGAGAATCAAATAGTTAACCTCAATGTTTAATCGTTTAGAAAACCTCTGTCCGAGGTTAATTAGGACAAAAATACATGTCAGAAGAATTAATTAATGCTCCTGAAGAAGTAACCGCTCCGGTAGAAAACCAAGTAGAAAATGTTGCAGAAGTTGCTGCAGAAGCTCCGAAAGCTCCTCGCAAAATGAGAGAATTCGAAAATGCTTACGGCTCTCTTGAGAATTTTGACTGGAACAAGATCGACGAAGATGGCGATAAATATTCCGCCGATGAAAAATCAAAACTCGAAGATCTTTATACCAAATCTTTCAAATCCGTTGACGAGAACGCCGTAATCATGGGTAAGGTGGTTTCCATCAATTCCCGTGAAATCGTTGTGAACATCGGTTTCAAGTCCGACGGTGTTATCAATGCTTCCGAACTTCGCTATAACAGCGATCTCAAGATCGGTGACGAAATCGAAGTTTACGTGGAAAGCCAGGAAGATGCCAACGGCCAACTGCAACTTTCCCACAAACGTGCCCTCATTCTCAAATCTTGGCAGCGCGTCAATGAAGCTTATGACAATCAGGAAATCATCACTGGTTACGTTAAGGGTAAGACCAAAGGCGGTCTCATCGTTGATGTATTCGGTATCGAAGCTTTCCTCCCTGGTTCCCAAATCGATGTCAAACCTATTCGCGACTACGACGTATTTGTTGACAAGACAATGGAATTCAAGGTTGTTAAAATCAACCACGACTATAAGAATGTCGTTGTTTCCCACAAGGCTCTTATTGAAGCTGAAATTGAAGCTCAGAAGGCTGAAATCATCAGCAAACTTGAAAAAGGTCAGATCCTTGAAGGTACTGTTAAGAATATTACCTCCTATGGTGTATTCATCGACCTCGGCGGCGTGGATGGTCTTATCCATATCACAGACCTTTCCTGGGGCCGTATCTCCAATCCCGAAGAAGTGGTTCAACTCGACCAGAAAATCAATGTCGTTATCCTTGATTTCGACGAAGGCAAGAAACGTATCGCTCTCGGCTTGAAACAACTCACTCCTCATCCTTGGGATAAGCTGGATGCTGATCTTAAGGTTGGTGACAAAGTTAAAGGTAAAGTCGTTGTCATCGCTGACTACGGCGCATTTGTGGAAATTATCCCCGGCGTGGAAGGACTTATTCACGTTTCTGAAATGTCTTGGTCTCAGCACCTCCGTACTGCTCACGACTTCCTTAAAGTCGGTGATGAAGTGGAAGCTGTTGTCCTCACCCTCGATCGTGAAGAACGCAAGATGTCTCTTGGTATCAAACAACTCATTCCGGATCCATGGGCAGACATCCTCAACAAATATCCTGTTGGTTCCAAACATACTGCTACTGTTCGTAACTTCACGAACTTCGGTATCTTCGTGGAACTTGAAGAAGGTGTTGACGGTCTTATCCACATCTCCGACCTTTCTTGGTCAAAGAAAATCAAACATCCTGCAGAATTCACCAAGGTTGGTGAACCTATCGAAGTGGTTGTTCTCGAAGTCGATACCGAAAATCGCCGCCTCAGCTTAGGTCACAAACAACTTGAAGAAAATCCTTGGGACGTATTTGAAACCGTATTCACCGTTGGTTCCGTACATCAGGGTACGATTACCTCTATGAACGATAAGGGCGCTGTTGTTGCACTTCCTTATGGTATTGAAGGTTTTGCGTTCAACCGCAACCTTGCCAAGGAAGACAAGTCCAACCCGAAGGTTGATGACGTTCTCGACTTCATGGTGGTAGATTTCTCCAAAGAAGCTAAGAAAATCCATCTCTCTCATACCAAGACATGGCAGGCTTCCAAGGAAGATGAAGACAAACAAAAAGAAGATGAAGCTCGTAAGCAGGCTAAAGATATTGCCAAGGTTAACGAAAGCAATGTAGAAAAAGCTACCCTCGGCGATCTCGATGTTCTTCAATCCCTGAAGGAAGATCTTGAAAAAGAAGGAAAATAATCTTTCATATATCTTTTTGAAAAGGCGTTCTAAACAGAACGCCTTTTTTTTTATCTTTGCGCTGCAAAATCTGATTCTATGAAAAAACTTACTTTGTTGGCACTATTGTTCGCTTTCACGATGTTTTATGTAAACGAGGCGTCTGGGCAGCGTTTTATCGGATATGTGTCTGCAGGCGCTAATTTCTCCCAAATCGAGGGAGATGATGTGCATGGTTTTACAAAATTTGGAGCGAATGTCGGACCTGGATTGATGCTGCCGTTGAACAAAAAACAGACTTGGACGGTTTCAGCAGAATTACTATATGTGCAAAAGGGCGCTCGTAAACGTTATATGGGTGGTTTTGATACTACCAATTATTCTCCTCTTATGTATCAGGATGTGAATCGTGCTATTCCTTTTGACTCTACTATGAAATGCAATATCTCACTGGATTATGTGCAGGTTCCCATTATGTTTCATTATGAGGATATGCGCAGCGGTTGCCGTATCGGTGTGGGCTTCGCATGGAGCCGATTGGTGCGTTCAAAGGTTATTTACAATGGCTTCCAACGTACTACAACGGTGGCTTCTCGTCCTACATCCACGAATGAGTACGATTGGGCGTTTAATTCCAGTGATTGGACGGTGGTGGCCGATGCCGGTATTCGCCTATATAAGAATCTTACGCTGAATCTTCGCTATGAATATTCGCTTACGCCGATTCGCAAACAACAGTTTGTCTATATGAAAAACGACGGTTCCATCGAACCTGAATTGCATAAGTTGTATAATCATAACCTTACCCTGCGACTGACTTATTTTATCAATGAAAAGTTTGAGAGAAATACCAAAACAAAAAACGATGGTTCTCTCATTGGAACGAAATGGGTGAGAATTATTCAAAATAATTAATAACCGACTTGTTATGAGATTTTTTAAATATTTAATTTGTGTTGCTTTATTTTCATTGTCTTTGATCCTTTCCAGTTGCGAACCTGAAATTGATCTCTCTGCTGATGCCAAGGATGTTACCATATCCTATGGTATTCTTAATATGAACGATACCATTCATTATTTTAAAATATATAAGGGGTATCTGACAGATGAAAATGCTTTCGTACAAGCTTCAAATTGGGAAAATATATACTATAATGTTGATTCCATTGAAGTCCACTTTGAAGAGTATAATGCTTCAGGCACACTGATGCGTACGGCTGTTTTGGATACTACTACTCGAATTCAGAAGGAGGAAGGCTTTTTTGCCCATCCCAAGCAACTGCTCTATTATTCAAATTGGAAATTGAATCCGGAATGTAAATACAGACTGACTATAAAAAATGTCAATTCGGGTAGGGAAGTGTATGCCGAATCTGTTGTGGTGGGAGATTTTAGAATTTCCAAACCATTGAACGATAATCCATTTAATTCCCGAGACAATAGAGGATCAAAATTTGAATGTACCAAAATGCGTGAAGCGAATGTGGCAATGTGTGATTTCTATATCTATTTCCATTATTTGGAGGTTAATAATGCAACAGGGCAACGTACTCATAAGGTGATTTCACAAAAGATGAATACTTCGCATATTTCACCTAATACGGATGGTACAGTGGAATTTTCCAATTTCACGCCGCGTGATCTTTATTTGATGATGATCAAATATATCAAGGAGGATAAAAACGTTACCCGTTATGTGGATGCTATTGACGGAAGACCTTATTATTGTATGGAAGTGGAAGTCTGGGCTGCCGATAAGACCTTTAGAACCTATTGTGATGTTTCTACGCCGAGTGCGAGCGTCGTGCAAAACAGATTGGAATATACGAACTTCGTTTCTGAGGATGGTCTGGCCTTTGGGATCTTGGCCTCGCGAAACAAAAATCAGAATCGGAAATTGCTGAAATTTGACAACTCCAGTGGCAATAACAATGAAGATTCTTTAGTGAAAGGTCAGTACACTAAGAATTTGAATTTTGATTATTATAGAAACTCTCCGGAGTTTATTGAGAATTAAAAGAAAAGCCGCTTTTCAGCGGCTTTTCTTTTAATTTCTTACAGCTTCATGCAACTTGATCTTTTGTTGGAATTTGTTCCAATCTTTCTGCTCTTTGGGTGTCCAAACGCATTCGGAAAGTGCATAGAAGCGCGGAAATAACATATATAGTGCTTGCTCCGGTGTGTTGATAAACTCGGTCCAGAGATTGCATTGACCGCCGAGAATGTGTTTCTGCTGGCTCTTGCTGAGTCCCTCCGGCATGGGGTCGAATTGATAGGCCTTTTCCAATGTGATAAGACCGTCCATGCAGAGGAGCTTTTCATCCTTGGGATCCCGTTGGTAGTAGTTGTAGTAACAGTGTGTCGTGGGACACAGAATGATGTCGTTGCCATGTTTTGCGGCCGTTTTGGCTGCCTTAGGTCCCTGCCAGCACATGATGGTGGAGGTGTTTACCATGTCGTCAGAAACGACGTCGTCCCAAATAATGGCCTTCTTGCCCAAATGAGCGAGGTGCTTTTCAATTTGGTTCATCAGCCATTGTTGGAGTTGGAATTCGTCAGCCAGTTTTTTGTCCGTGATTCTTTGTTGGCACTTGGGGCAGACCTGCCAGTTGTCATTGAAGGCTTCATCACCACCGATGTGTATATAAGGGTAGGGAAACAATTCCACAATTTCATCCAGAACGTCTTTATAGAAGGTGATGACATCGTCGTTTCCGGCGCACATGATGGCTTTCGGCGGCCAGTAGGGACCTACAGCCACGGTGTAGGGATAGCCGTCACAGGAAAATTGCGGATAGGCTTCCAAAATGGCACTGCAGTGACCGGGAATTTCAATTTCCGGAATGATGTCGATGTTGCGGGCCGCTGCGTAAGCCACCACTTCGCGAATTTGCTCTTTGGTATAGTAACCGCCGTATGTGCGAGGCTCCTCGGGCAGTACGGGATGCAGGGTGTCCCAACTGCTGCGTTCAGGCCGCCAGGCACCTACAGAGGTGAGGCGGGGGTATTTCTCTATCTCAATGCGCCATCCATGATCATCGGTCAGGTGCCAGTGGAACTTGTTGAGCTTGTAGGCGGCCATCATGTCAATGTATTTCTTGACAAATTGGATGTCGAAGAAATGACGAGATACGTCTAAATGGGCTCCCCGGTAGGCAAATCTTGGATAATCCGTGATCTTTGCACAGGGAATGGTTAGCTTCTTGGCTTTTCCCGCCTTGTCGGTGAAAGTCATCTGCTTGATGGTTTGAAATGCGTAAAACAATCCCTTCATGGTATTGGCCTGCGCGATTACCCGATTGGGCTTGATAATGAGTGTGTAGCCCTCTTCTCCGATTTCCTCATTGGGCTTTTGGTTGATTTCAAATAGTATGAAATTCTTGTGACAACTGCTTCGGTCGCCAAGATTCGGTGTTAAACCAAAGTACTTTTTGTAGGATTCGTGAATAGTCTTCATCAGGATGTTGTCTTGCCCCTCAATATTTTCAAAACAAAGGTAGGTGTCTTGGTTTACGGAAAAACTGCCGTGTTTCGGAGTGCATTCAACAGGTTCTGGGATAATGGCGATGGGATTGCTCTTGCGGCATCCGCTGAAGAATAATGCGGAAAAGAGCATGATACAGAGGATTGTGCTTCGTTTCATATAGGGTGATTTTTTATTTGCAAAAATATAAAAAAAGATTTTTATAGGTGTTTGTTTGCCGCATTCTTTATGAATGTTTTACATAGTATTATGGTTGAAAAGAAATCAAAGATGTATGGTTGATAAGTTGTGCCATATATAGAAGAATGGATGTGTGAAATACGTATTTTTGCTACAAGTTGTATTGGCTGTATAGTAATAGGCCATTGTTTTTGATAGGAAATAAATTTTTGCGCTATGAAAAAAATTGTTTTGCTTTTTATCGGTATGTGGTTGTGCCTGAACTGCTTTTCTCAGGCCGACAGGGCGAAGTATTATATTGAAGGGGATTATACCATAACCCAAAATGCTGCTGGGCAATTTGTATATCAATTGTCTAATATCTCTTCGCAGGGTATTCATTTCACGCCTGCGGAGGTGATTTACGGAAAGAAAGAATCAGATGAGTCCATTTCATTTACTTTTGACAAGGCTTCCACAACTTGCCCAGATGGTTTCAAATCCGGCCTTAAGTTCTGGAAATGGCAGTATGATGGTAAAAACTATAGCTGGCAACGTGATAGCGAAGTGAAAGACGCCCAACAGGATTTTGAAACCGATAAGGTGATGGTGGTTATGTTGGTGTTGGACTGCAGTAATTCTTTGGGAACTGAAAACTTTGAGAAGTTGAAGAATAGTGCCACAAAGTTCATCAATATATTGTATAATGCGTCTTCCGATGGAAGTATTCGACTGGGTATCATTGGCTTTAACACCATGAGCAATGCCGATAATATGACGCGTGAGATTCAACCGCTGACATCGACTACGCGCGATCAGATGATCCAATTCATTCAACAGATGACGCTGTATAACAATACCGCCCTCTATTACGCGATGCGTAAAGGTGCCGAGATGATTTCGGATTATGTCGCCGACCTCCCAACGGCAGAATCAGAGAAGTTTGACTATGCTTGTATGGTCTCCTTTACGGATGGATACGACAATCACTCGATGGATGCCACTATCGGCATACCGCAGGAGGGACTTGACAATCCGTATTATCAGTTCGTTCGCGACCAGGTGGTGAATCGCCCTGTGAAGGATGCTAACTTGAAAAGCTATGTCATTGCCGTTAAAGGAAACGATGTCTCTGAAAACAATAAGTTATACGAAGCAGTGTTTGATGGTATCTCTTCGGAAGATCCCTTCTTGTTGGATGATTTTGCTCAGGTAGAGACACAGTTTGAGAACATGGCTCAGGAACTTATCAAAAGATGGCAGAACCTTACATGCTATGTTCCTAGCGCCCATCAAGGTAAGGTACGCTGGACGATCGGCGACTATACGGAAGCAAATCATCCCGTTGTTCGTGAAGAATCCCCAGTCGTGGTGGCTGAGAAGAAATTGGAACAGACGGTGTCCAGTATTACAAGAAAGAACTTCTTTGGCGTGGATGGCTGTCTTGATATGGAATTTACCTCTACGTTCTATATTGGCTTAGGTGCCGGATTTGATTTCGCTGTTCCATTCCCACGTAACGACAAGGTGGCTATGGGTGGTTTTGCCACTTTGAAATACGACATTGCCGGCCCCACCCATTTAGGTGCCGGTCCGATGCTGATATTTGGCGACTATGAACATCGTAATGCATTCATCTTGGGTGCTGGAATCGATTTCCGTTGCGCTACGGAAACTTATAATAGACCTAGAAGGGAATATCGTCGTAATCCTGAATACCTTTATACAAAGGAAGATTGGTCCAATGATTATTTTGGTGCAGGTGCCACTCTGCGTCTCGGTGTGACGGAATCCGCCCATCGCGTATTCGCCTTTGTGGATATCAGTTTGGGAAGATATAAAGCATTTTACAATCCCAGAAACTTGTTTGGTACAATGACCTCGCATCACATGTACATGAATGTTTCTTTGAATGTTGGCTATAGATTAAAAAGCAAGAAGTAAGAACTTGACAGCCTAAATAAACGCGTCGGCAGCTATGCCGTCGGCAAACCATAGACCGGCTTCCGTCAATCGGAGCCGGTTTTCTTTTTGTTCATAATAATCATTCTTTACTTTGTCTTGAAAATACTGACGTAGTTGTTCGATCCGTGCTTCTCCATATTGCTTGGACATGATGCCTAAATCAAGTCCCTTATGAGTGCGCAGCCCGAGCAGAATGTGTTCGTTATAAAGGTCTGTTGAGCTGAGTCTCTCTTGCTCTTCGTAAAGAATGCCGTCGTAGATGTTCTGGGCGTACTGCCGAATGTTGGAAGGATTCCATTGCCGACTGTGCCCATTGAAGGAGTGGGCGGCAGGCCCGAGCCCAAGATAGGGGGTGTGATCCCAGTAGGAAGAATTGTGTTTAGATTCAAAACCCGATGTCGCAAAATTGGATACTTCATAATGCAGGAATGAAGTATCGGAAAGCAGTGACAATAATTGTTGATATTGCCGCGTGGCCTGTTCATCGTCAATGGGACTATGGCGGTGTAGGGCTATTTGCCGATAGAGAATGGAATTTTCCTCCGGGGTGAGGGCGTAGCAGGAGAGATGCTGAATGGGGAGAGTAAGGGCCGTTTGGATATCTTCTTTCCATTGGTCATCCGTACGCTCGGAAACGCCATAGATTAAATCAATGGATATGTTAGTAAAACCAGCTGTGGCGGAATTCCCGACTGCGTTGAGTGCTTCCTGCGCAGAGTGCCGCCGACCCATAAACCGCAGTACGGAATCTTGAAAGGATTGCGTGCCGATGCTTAGTCGATGGATGCCTATGTCGTAGATCTTCCGACAGTAATCCAAGGATAGTTGCTCGGGATTGGCTTCAAGGGTGATTTCCTCAACAGCGGATAAATCGTAAGCCTCATCCAATAGGTGAAGGATATGGGATATTTCGTCGGAAGAGAGTAGGCTGGGGGTACCTCCGCCAAAATACACTGTTCGGATGGCCTCGTGGTTTAAATAGTCTTTTCGAAGAGATATTTCCTCCGATAATGCATGCAAATAGGCTTCCTTTTGAGACAGATTTGCAACAGAGTAGAATCCGCAGTAAACGCACTTGCTGAGGCAGAAGGGAATATGAATGTATATGCCGGCCATGGATTTTCTTGAATGGGTTTTAAAAGACAAAAGTACGAAAAGTATCGGATTTAGTTTAAGGAAACAATCATGGCGTATTGTGTCTCGTGGGTGATGGGGGTTAGGGGGACGGTTCCCGACAGCCATTTCCCGTCCTTTATTTTCATTTCGGGTAAATGGTGGAATTTCTGCCAGAGAGTCTCTTTTTGGCTGGCGTATTCCAGACGGAAGGTGCCTCGGGCTTCTGGGTGGATGTGCCGTTCATAGAGCAGGTGTGCGGCCATGCCCATGGTCATACGCAAGTTGATTTCCACCATGGGGTTGAGCTTTGAGATGCCGTTCTCCGCATAGATGAACATATCCACACCGAGGAATCCCTCGTATTTTGGTGCGATATGCCGCTTGATGAAAAGAAGAAGCGCGTTCCTAATATCGGATAGGATGTCGTTTGATACCCATTGCGAGAGACGGTTCTCAATTTCCTGATCGGAAAGCAGTAGGTTCCCCGCATAGCCATAGTGTTTGGTTTCGAAAAGGGAATATCCCGAAAAGGTGGCGCAACCTTGGAAACAGTGAAATTCCATGGCAAAATCCTGAATGACGGGATATAGGGGCTCCGCAAGAATGGATCCCTGGCGTCGGATAACGCCTTCGCATTGGCGGCGCAGGGTAGGCGTAAGCTCGCCAGGGGTGTATAAATTGCCGCGCCCATTACCGGAATAAGGCGACTTAAGGATGGCATCAGGAATGTGCTCTGTGTAGGTCGCAACTTCGTCAATGTGGTACAGACATTCCGCTGAACGAGGAATGGAAATATGTGGACAATGAGCTCGCAAGAAGTCCATAGCCTGAATGGATGTCTGACGATGCGCTAACTCATGGATTGTGTCTAGTTGCTCGTTGTTGGGCAGTAGAATGGAAGGAATGCCTGCTTCGGCAAGCTGGCGAACAACTAATTTGTCCCAGCCCCAGACTTTAATGTTGAGATTGTCGGAGATGGGAATGGGATCGCTGTCGGTGGCGTATGGCAAGAAAATATGATGTTCTTGCTCGGTGGCAAGGTAGTGCAGAAAGGGTGCGCATTCATGGGCGAATTGCACGGCCGACTGCAATGGCATAAAATGGGAGTCGTTGTTTGCCAGCGCATAGTCATGTTCGGGATTGAAAACGTAGAGTGTCATTTCCCGATGCAGAATTTGCCAAAAATGGTGTTTAATAGCTCATCGGTAGATATCGTTCCTGTGAGCAGTCCCAAATCGTATAGGGCGCTACGCACTTCCTCGGCCAGTAAGTCGGTCGGAATTTGATCCTCCAATCCTCGGCATATGCGATCCAGTGTCTCTGAAATGTTGGTAAGCAGGGCGTAATGACGTTCGTTTGTCAATAAGGATAGATCTTGTATTTGGTGCGCTTCGACGAATTGTTCTAATTTTTCTTCAATGCTTTCGATGTTTACGCAACGTTTGGCCGAAATGAAGAGGGCGTCACCATCGTGCCAGCGTTTGTAGTCGGCGGGCAGTTCTTCCATTTCATCGATCTTGTTTACAATGAGGATGAGTAGCTTGTCGCTCATATCAACTTCTTTGCGCAGTTCCTCCAGTTCGACATTGAGCGCTTCATAGGAGGTCTCATGAATGCTGACCATGTAAAGAATGACGGAGGCCTGCCGGATGGCTTGATAGGTGCGTTCGATGCCGAAATTTTCAATTTCATCGTCGGAAAGGCGGATGCCCGCTGTGTCAATGAAGCGGAACAATGTGCCATGAAGCGTGAACGTGTCTTCTATGGTATCGCGTGTGGTGCCTGGGATATGCGACACGATGGCGCGGTCATGATGGAGGATGGTGTTTAGAAGAGTGGATTTGCCTACGTTGGGCTTGCCGACGATGGCGACGGGAATGCCGTTCTTGAGTACGTTCCCTGCTTTGAATGATTGAATTAGCCTGGAGACTTCCCTTTGAATATCGTCCAAAAGTCGTTTTAATTCATCGCGGTTGGCAAATTCCACATCCTCTTCGCTGAAATCCAACTCCAATTCAAGAAGCGATGCTAATTGCACGAACTGTTCGCGTAGGAGTTTTATTTTGTTGGAGAACCCGCCCCTAAGTTGGCTTACGGCCAGTTTGTGGGTGGTCTCCGATTGAGAATCAATGAGGTCTGCTACGGCTTCTGCCTGCGGAAGGTCTAATTTGCCGTGAAGAAAGGCTCGCTGGGTGAATTCACCGGGCTCAGCCATACGACAGCCATGTTCAATGAGCAGTTCCAGAATCTTTTTTTGGATATAGATGGAACCATGGCACGAAATCTCCACCATGTCTTCTCCCGTGTATGAATGCGGATGGGCAAATTTTGTCACCATTACTTGGTCGATCATTTGCTCGTGGTCGAAAATTTCAGCAAATTGTGCTTGTTGGGGCTTGATCTGTAGGAAATTCAGAGATGGTTTGAAAAGCTTTTCCGCGATTGGGAAAGCCTGTTCGCCCGAACAACGCAACATGGCAATGGCGCCTAATCCGACGGGGGTTGAAATAGCACAGATGGTGTCTTTCATAGATCTTTTATTTGAAGCTGCAAAGGTACGAAATAATGAATAAAAAAAGCACACAGGTCAATCCTGTGTGCTTTTATGGAGCGGAAAACGAGACTCGGACTCGCGACCCCAACCTTGGCAAGGTTGTGCTCTACCAACTGAGCTACTTCCGCTTATGGTACCGAAGGTGGGACTTGACCCCACACGCTTGCAATTAGCAAGGGATTTTAAGTCCCTCGTGTCTACCATTCCACCACTTCGGCGTCTTCAAAGAACGAGTTCCTTTTGGAGGCTGCAAAAATACAAAAAAATCATTATGTTGCAATGTTGTTTGATTTTTTTGTAAATTACTTACAAGTAAGTTGTTAGAATGATATTCTCACTTCTCACTTCTCACTTTTCATCTCCCAATTAGGAAAATACACGGTCTTTTGTCCATTTGATTACGTTCGTCATCAAAGAATTTTCGCCATTTGGAGACGGACTGTGTTTTGAGAAATTGCTGTTCGCTGGTTAGTCCGGCGGCGATGCAGAGGCGTGTGGCTGGTTGGCATACTTTGCAGATGGAATCCACCATCCGGCGATTGCGGTAGGGCGTTTCAATGAAGATCTGTGTTTGTCCTGTCTTGATGGCGTTGGATTCAAGGACTTTGAGCTTTTTCTCGCGGTCGTAAGGCTCTACGGGCAGATAGCCGTGGAAGGTGAAGCTTTGACCGTTGAGCCCGCTGCCCATCAGTGACAGAATGATGGAACTCGGACCGATGAGCGGTAATACCTCTATATCAAGTTGGTGGGCTTTGGCCACGGCAATGTTTCCGGGGTCAGCCACGCAGGGTACGCCGGCTTCAGACATCAGGCCCACGTTTTTGCCTTCCATGCAAGGCTGCAGGTACTCGTTGAGTTCAACACCTTGCGTGTGTTCGTTCAGTTCGAAGAACTCCAATTCGTCGATTTTCTTGTTGATGCCGGCATAGCGCAGAAAGCGTCGTGCCGTGCGCAGTTCTTCTACTATATAATAATCTATGGTGTTGATGACTTCCGCATTGAAAGCAGGAAAGAAGCTGTTGAAATCACCCTCACCAATGGGTGTGGGTATCAGGTAAAGTTTTCCTTTCGTCATAATTTCGTAACTAGACCGCAAAAGTACGAAAATAATGTTATTATGTGATCAGTGAATTGAGAACTGAGATTTGATGGTTGAACGAAGATTTTTTCCTTCATCTACAGAAAGAACAGGCATGCGCCCGCCACGCTGATGATGGCGCCGATGACTTCGCGCACGGTGACACGCTGGTGAAATAGTAATGCGGCTGGCGCAATGATGAGGATCGGTGTCAGTGCAAATAGGGTTTGTGCAATCCCTGAAGTGGTGTGCTGCACCGCTAACAGCGAAAGACTGACTCCGAAAAACGGTCCGAGAAAGGTGGCTCCAAAAGCGCACCACATCGCCTTGCGGTCGTGGATGGCACGCTGCAGCTGCATCTTCCCGTCTTTGGTGAACAGCATCAATAGGAGTAGAAATCCTGCCAAGCCCATAAACGTGCGGATCATCGTGCCGGCAAAGGGTAGGCTCAGTTCCAACGGAAGCGGGATGAGTGCCCCACTGGGTATGCTTTGCCCAGTCAGGCCTTGCGCGGTGATGGCTGAACTGTAGGCCTCCATGCCGCGTTTGCTCATCACTAGTCCGATACCTTGGCAGATGCCGGCTCCACAACCGTAGAGTACGCCTTTGAAGGGCAGCTTCAGGTGAAAACCCGAGGTGGCTTCGCCCTCTATTTTAGTGTCTTTGGAGAGAATGGACATCGCGATGCCCGTCAGCGTGACGCACATACCCACAATTGCCAACGGGCGCATCTGTTCGCCTAACAATAGTCTTCCCGTGACGGCCGCTGCAGGGGCGGACAGGCTCATGAAAAGCTGTCCGAATCGCGAACCGATTAGGATGTACCCTTGGAAAAGGCAGTAGTCGCCGATGACATAGCCCACTATGCCCGACATCAACAGCCACATCCAAGTGGTGGCGTCTGCAAAACGGGGATAAGGCGCCCCGATGATGACCCAAAGGGTGGCGGCAAACAGGACGAGCGAGATGACCATGCGGGTTACGTTAAGAGGCAGTGAACCAATACGCTTGGAGGCAACTTCGGCAAAAAGCGCCGTCGCCGTCCAAGAAATCGCAACCCCTATGGAGAGAATTTCGCCTACAAACATTCCTGATTTTTTTAGGGCCGCAAAAGTACGAAATTAATGGGATGATGTGATCAGTGAACTGTGAACAGGAACGCCTGAAATTCCAAAGTCGTCATGGGCTACTTCACCAACACCTCGTCGCAGAATATCCAGCAAGGCTGGCCGACGCCGCGGTGCCATTCGGGACAGACCTTGAGCGACTCGGCCTTGATGCGGATGTAGCGGGCGTGCTGCTGTAGGTCGGCAAAGTCGAAGTCCACGAGCTTGCTCTCCGCCAAGACGGTGCCGT
The DNA here is from genome assembly GCA_045600525.1 of Bacteroidales bacterium. GTDB lineage: Bacteria > Bacteroidota > Bacteroidia > Bacteroidales > WCHB1-69 > F23-D06. Next base: position 3,775 of record JAZRYC010000021.1, on the reverse strand, counting down.
TTTCGTAGTCCTGAGTGGCTGCTTCTCGCCAGTCGGTGCCGTTGTCAGAGACATAGCATGTTACGTTTTGGGGCGCAAATATCCACGACAGTGGGAAAAAGAAAAAGTCGGCGTGGATATGGTGAATGTCCTGCGCACTGTCCAGGTCGATGATGACGTCCATATCGTTGCCTTCGAATCCCAGCCAGTTGAAGTTGTAGTTCATAATGCCGAACACCCCGTCCACTAGGGCTTTCGGGCCGCCCACGTCGTAGGCGTTGTTCCAGGGCGTCAAGCTCTTGATGCTCTTGCCTTGCGCGATGTTCTGTTGCGTGGATTTGCGGATGAAGTTGTCGATGTTGCCGCGCATCTGCTCGGGCGTGAATCGGATTTCGTCCAACTTTTGAACGCCTAAACGGTGGCAGTCGGCCACGAAGTCATCGGCCACCTGGAGCATTTCAGGGCGCACGATTTTCTGTCCATTCTCCATTTTGAAGTAGGAGAGCTCAGGCGACACCTCGCTCATCGAGAGTTCCAGAACGGCGAAGTCCAAGGCCATCTCCAAGAGTCGCAGTCGGTCGTTGTAGGTGGCCAAATCGTATTTGGGACCGGGGTTGCAGTTGCGGAAGGTGCTGCATGGCGAGTCATCGTCGAAGGGCATTACCTGTTCGGCCTGCTCGAAAAGGGTTCTGTAGTAGCGTATTTTGTCGGGGGCGAGGTAGCTGTTCTTGGCATCGATGGGGTAGCCGTAGATGCCGAGAAACTGCTTAGAGTCGATGAGCGCGCGCGTCATCGTGTCGAGATACTGGCGGATGAACGGCGCGCGGTTTTCGCCGTAGTGGGCGATGAGGAACCGGTCGCGCAGGCTATCGACGTCGGTGTTCACATTCCACAGCAGATGGGCAATGAGGTAGGTGCGCCACGCGTGGTTGTCGCTGATGTCGAGGCCGGAGCCTTGCTCGTAAATCATCGGGATGCCGTGTTGGTGGAAGTTCTGCAGGTTGGGCTGGATGACGTGCAGGTTGGGAAACGGGTCCATATAGTTGCGAAATTGCACCACGTAGTCCCACAGCAGGATGTTGTGCGTGAGGGCGGTCCAGCCCTCCATGTCGCGTTGGAAGGATTGGTCGGCGGGACTCTCGGCGATGGGCATTTGCCGTTGGCACTCAATGGAGCAGAACATAATGTTGACGTTGTCGGCGGGCTTGATGTTTTGCGGCGGGCGGCGCGTCTGCTGGTAGGCGAGGGTGGAGATGGTCTTCTCTGGAAAGCGGGCGGCTACCTGGTTAACAAAGTGGATGAGCGTGCCGGACGGGCCGCCGTAGAGGGAGTCGAGATGGCGGCAGTGCGGGCAGGTACACGAAAACTCGTTGTCGTTTTGCGACACGGACCAATACTGCTTCTCGGGCGCTTGGACGATGTGTTGCGCCAAATTCTCGCAAACTATTTCCAGAACTTCAGGGTTGCTGAGGCAGAGTTGTCCATCGCGGATGCGGCGACCGTGCAATTCGGAGAACCATTCGGGATGCTCGTCAAAGTAGGTGTCTACGGGAACGAGTTTCTGGAAGGTGTGCACAAAAAGGCCCCAGTCTTTGTCAAACTCCTCGCGGCAGGACAGCTTGTGCCAGTCGGCGTAGCCGGCGGCCTTGTTGGGCAGGTTGTGCAGCGTCTCGCGATATTGGAACGAGGGATTCTGGAGGTCGTGTATGCAGAGGGTGCGCTGTTTGGGAGTGGAAAAGAAGAATACGCCCTCGCTGCCCTTATCTGTGATGGTGATGTCGAAATAGTTCTCCAACAGATGATAGACGCCGTACAATTCGGACTTGCCTTGCTTGCCGAGAATGAATAAGTTCTTGCCGTCGGTGTGCAGCAGAAAGCCATCGTCGCGAATCTGGTCGCCGTACTTTCGGTAGAGTTTTTCCGACTGCTGGCATCTGCCAATGAAGATGGCGAGATTGCCTTTGAAATGGTCGGTGCAGGCTAAGGAATCGTCCCCAATCAAAGAGCGAAGATAGCCGAGGTAGAGCGACAGTTGGTCGGCGGCTAACCTTTGCGCATCCGTAGGATGTGAAGGTAAAACTATGACGTAGTGGGTGTTGGCATTGAAGGTTATGGGCTTCTGGGCAAAAGTACACAGAGCAGCCCATAGGATGAGCAGCGAGGCAAGTAGTACTTTTTTCATTGTTGTGGAACCGGGGCGTTATTGCTGAAGTACGAATCTTATGGCTGTTATTTTTTTAATACCGGAATTTCCCAGCCGATGGCCACTTCTGCGATTCCCCAGAAATGGGTGTAGTCGTCTTGATCCCAATAAGAATAGCCATCATTCCAGATCACCTCATTTCCTCCATTTCTTACGGTTATGCCAAAATAAGTGCTGCATCTGAAGAAAAATCCATTTTTACAATAATAGCTATAACCGCCGCCTAAGCCGGTGTTGCCACACAGATATTCGCATTTCCAAATATCTCCCTGGCTTGAATGATTCCATGGTTCACGTAAATACGTGTAGTTGGTCCAATCGTTAATGATGCCTAAATGGAATGTGCTTCCACTATTCTCCAGTGGGAAAAGGTACTTCACCGTATAACCACCGCCAAATCCTCTTATGTGGAAAGCCCAATCTGTATTGTCGCGATTGGTCATGTATATTTTGTTCATTGCACCTATTGAGCCCCAGGTGAAAAATCCATTGACCTGAAGTCTGCGCCAACGGAATTCTAATCCGTAGCGAGAACCAGTAAACGCAAAACCACCCAAGTCTATGAAAGGCGCAATTCCAATAATGCGCTGGTTGGTCCATTTGTTCGGATTCCAAATGCTAGTTTTTTCTTCTTCGGCAACCTTTAGTTCATCTGTCGCCATTGTCCCGTTTGCATATCGGATGCTCTGTACTTCGTTTTTGTTGATGGTGAAAGATGGACCATCTTGATAATCGAATTTCTTGTATTTGATCTCAGTTTGAGTAATGTCTGAAATCTTAGCGTTAATTTGTTGGCCGTTTTTTAATGTGATAACATCTTGAGAAAAGGCACTGATGGTGATACTTATGAAAATATTCACCAGAATGACTTTGTGTAATAACTTGTTCATCAATTGTCTATTTTTAAATTTGTATTGATTTTGGATTGCAAAAGTATAAAAAATCCTGTTGTCTAAAGCAGAAATGTCCGCTTATCTGCAAGTAACTGGGACTTCATTATTTGCTCGGCTTTATCAAGTGTATGAGAATATTACGGTGCAGCCGTACTTTCAGCTATCTCGAATGGGTTGAATCTCTGTAACCTCGGGTAAGACCGGAATGTAATGAAGGGCGCAACCTGAGGATGAATGGCGAAGCTCGGGAGCAGCAAGTTGTGGTGGAAAGCGCAACCCTGCGTACGTCGGATTAGTACGTGGCAAGGCAGTGGGCCGCAAAAAAAATGAATTGCGTCCCTACCTATTAAACTTTAAACTTTAAACATTTGCCATCAAGTACGGCCCTTGAATTCCCGAGTGACTTTCTTGAAACCTGAAACCTGAAACCTGAAACCTGAAACCTGAAACCTGAAACCTGAAACCTGAAACCTGAAACCTGAAACCTGAAACCTGAAACCTGAAACTACTTCTCCACCGATTCCAACATCAGTTCTCCCAGCCCAATGTGATAACCCTCAGAGAAGAATCGGATGGTGCCGTTCTTATCCACGACGATGCAGACGGGGTTAAGACCGTCGTGCTTCTCGGTGAGTCCGTGGAGGATGATGTCCATCGTCTTCTGATAGCCGTTTTGCGTGACCGCAAGGTTCTTGGGCAA
>JAZRYC010000020.1:0-2451 GCA_045600525.1 Bacteroidales bacterium | reverse complement strand
AGACCACAAAATAATTTTGTGATAGGACTTTGTGGTAATCTTTCCTTTGTCAAAAGAATGTCATTCGAATACGACACATTTTCTTCAACTCTTCCCATAGAAGAACGTTCTTGGGGGAAATGCGCATGGGGTTCCAGTTCGTTAGGATTTGTTATCGGCTACCGCTTTATGGGCCTTCGCCCGTGACCATATAATCACACGTGGCAATGGATGACATAGTTTACAAGAAACCAATACATTATACCATCCCATACTATGAAAGGTGTTAGAACATTCCTATTAGCGACCTGGGCTGTGCTTCTGCTCATTTGCCCATTCATTGCCAAAGGACAAAATGTAAAATCTTTTCCTAACGGCTTCCATATCGGCATCACCGGCGAGGGAAACATCGCCCAAAGAATGAACATCATACCCATTGGAACAGGCTATGTGGATCCGATATCCGATCCTATTATGGGATGGTAGGCCGGCATTGAGTTTTCGTATCACTTTGCCAAATATTTCGGAGCTTCCATCGGCATTGATTACGGAACTATGGCCCAATTTAAGATTTGGCGATGGGATGAACCTGATCGTCTACCAGGTTATATGCCTGGCAGCCGTATTTCTTTTTGCCGATTTCAGATGCCTATCAAATTTGAGTTCCATCATCCGATATTGAAAAGCGATTTTTCCATCTACAGCGCTATTGGGGTGAATCTGGTAGATGTTGCCGAAAGCATCATATACAGCATCTATGGCGATAGTTATAGCACATTTTGTTGGTTAATTAACTCGGGTGGGCATGGCCCGGGAGATCCTTTTTTCTATAGTCTGTATGATGCCAACGGCCATAAACTGAAAGTTGAGTTGCAGCTTAATGTGGGAGTCTATTACCGTTTGCCTTACAATGACCTATTGCGGTTGAGTGTCTTGGCCAATGTAGCATTCAAAGACAGGTTCCAAGGATATTACGTATATCTTTTGCATGAGGATTCAGACGGAACATTTGCCTATCGCCACAACCACATTGGCCTCGAATTGGCCTACATTCACTGTTTCCGCACCAAGGCGCAGCGTGCCGCGTGGCACGAGAGCAAGGGGAAATAATTGAATTCTCCCCTTTCTTTATGCCTTGGGAGGCTTGTTTTATCGGTAGGCCGCAGCCATTTCGGACATTACGTAGAAGGCAATGTTTTGTTCATTGTTCATTATGTTGTATGTTAGCAAATTACCAAACAAAACGGAATTATTCGTTTCATTATTGTCGGTCTAAAAAACCATTAATTGATGCAAATGGGAACAATATTCATGTTTCAATAGAAGGAAAAATGCATTTTTATTCTGATTGGTATGCTTTTAATCCAACGGAAACTAATCCTAAATTCAACACATAAATGCAACTCGTAGGAGGAGGCGAAGTAGGTCTAAAAGAAATTTCAGGGTGAACAACGTTGTTCACCCTGAAATTGCCGAAAAATGACTAATTTTGCCTTCGACCAAAAATTTAAAATTATGAGTCATTTAACGAGCGAGCAAAGGTACACAATTTCTAAAATGAATGACAACGGCTACAGCCAAAAATCAATAGCCGAGACAATTGGAAAGGACAAGTCTGTCGTAAGCAGGGAGTTGCGGCGGAATAAAGATCCAAATACGGGACGTTATGAGGCATCCACGGCGCAGGACCTTTACAGGCAGCGCATGCATGCCAAACCGAAATCCATACGGATGTCCGATGAAATAGTCCAAATGGTGAACATATACCTGTCAGCGGATTTCAGCCCAGAACAGATAGTGGGACGATGCAGGCTGATTGGAGCCGACTGCGTCAGCCACGAACGCATATACCAATATGTATGGGCCGACAAGAAGGCAGGAGGCACTCTGTACAAGCACCTTAGGAGAAAGGGGCGGAAATATCGCCGCCGAGGTGACAAACGCGACAGGCGGGGCATCATTCGTGACAGGGTCGGCATTGAGAAAAGGCCCGCCGTGGTGGATGAGAAGGTCCGGTTCGGCGACCTTGAAATAGACACCGTGATTGGATGCAACCACAAAGGGGCACTGCTCACCATCAACGACAGGGTCTCTTCACTTTGCTGGATAGAGCCGCTGAACGGCAAAGACGCGGAGGAACTTGCTCAAGCCGCAATCAGGAAGCTCGAGCCTCTCAAAGGCATTGTCAAGACTATAACGGCTGACAACGGAAAGGAGTTCGCCTTTCACAAGAATATCGCACAAGCGTTAGGCGTCAATTTCTTCTTCGCACATCCGTACCATTCCTGGGAAAGAGGTGCCAACGAGAACATGAACGGACTAATCAGACAGTATCTCCCCAAAGGAACCTCCTTTGAAAATCTTGACCGAAAAAATATTCAACTGATACAGAGTAAGTTAAACAATAGACCTAGAAAAAAATTGAATTTTTTGACTCCAATTGAATTTTTTTCTCGTACTTTTGCGCCATTG
>JAZRYC010000019.1:0-3976 GCA_045600525.1 Bacteroidales bacterium | reverse complement strand
ATTGGCCATTACCAAGTTGAACGGAACGGCCAAGGGAGGTGTGGTCATCGGTATCTCCGATCAGTTTAAAATCCCTATTAAATATATCGGCGTAGGAGAAAAAATAGATCAGCTACAGGTGTTTAATCGTATGGAGTTTGTAGACTCGCTGTTCCCTGATAACTGGTAGAAAAAGAATCAGAGTTATTGGCGTTCTCCATAAAAATGGTTGATGATGACGATTACCATAGATGATCATTCGGGATTTTGCTTTGGGGTGATTCATGCCATACAAACTGCGGAGGAATATCTCAAAAATCACCGCTCCCTGTATTGTCTTGGCGACATTGTCCATAACAACGAAGAAGTCAGACGTCTTACCGATATCGGCCTGCGTGTTATTACCCAGGAACAATTTCGTGAGCTTAAAGATACCACGGTGCTGATTCGTGCCCACGGAGAACCGCCTGCTACATATGAAATAGCAAAGGCAAACAACATTACGCTAATAGATGCAACCTGCCCGGTGGTGTTGCGTCTCCAACAACGTATTCGCGATTTTCACATTGCTGCAGAACATCGCGGGAGCCAAATCCTTATTTTCGGTAAAAAAGGCCATGCCGAAGTCGTTGGATTGATGGGTCAGGCCGAAAATCAGGTTGTTGTGCTTTCTTCTTTGGCAGATATCGACAAGATTGACTTTGAACGTCCATCCATGTTGTATTCGCAAACTACGCAAAGCTTGGAGTTGTATTATCAGTTGATTGAAAGCATAAAGGAACGTTATTGTACACTGGGGCGGGAGTCGTTTTTTCAATATGCTGACACTATCTGCCGTAAGGTGGCCAATCGGGCCGAACAAATTGCCCAGTTCGCCCGTCAGCATGACGTGGTCCTATTTGTGTCGGGCGAGAAAAGTTCTAACGGGCTGTATTTGTTCGATGTGTGTAAGAAGAATAATCCGGCTACATATATGGTTTCACAAACGAAACAGCTGCAAGAAATAGATTTTGGGAATGCCAATTCCGTGGGAATCTGTGGAGCAACCTCTACACCTATGTGGCTGATGCAGGAATTTGAAAGGTGCCTGTTATGACATATGGCAAAAAATAATATATTTGCAACCTCAAATTAGACATTTATGAGCATCGCTGCTGTTTTTTCTGCAATTCTCACGCTCACAGCTGGTATAGGCATTTTTCTTATCGCCTGTCAGATGATGAGCACCAACCTTGAATCAGCATCTTCTAATAAATTAAAGAGCCTCTTTTCCAAAGCGTCCAAAAGCAAGCTTTTGGGAGTTGGTATCGGTGCATTGGGTACGGCCGCCATTCAGAGTTCCGGCGCAACCACGGTGATGGCAATCGGTTTTGTGAATGCCGGCATTATCTCTTTGGTGCAGGCGGCAACCATTATCTATGGCGCCAACATTGGTACGACCATCACGGCGCAAATCGTGGCGTTGGGTATGTTTGGAGGCAATAGTGTCATTACTTCGTCTATCATCTTCTGCTCTATGGCTGGGATTGGAGCTTTTGTGATGCTGTTTGCTAAAAAGGATATTTGGAAAAAGGTAGGGGGTATTTTGGCGGGGTTCGGTATGCTCTTTGTCGGTCTCGAGTTGATGAGCGATTCCATGGCGGATTTTGCTGCTCAAGATTCCGTAAAACTGTTTCTCGCCCAAATAAGTAATCCGCTGCTGTTAGTGTTGATTGGAACGATCTTAACGGCCATCATACAAAGTTCTTCGGTGATGACCTCAATCGCATTGGCAATGGTGGTTACGCAACTTATCAGTATAGACCAGGGTATATTTATGACAATGGGTTCCAATATCGGTTCTTGTGTGGTGGCCATTATCGCCGGTGTTACTTCCGGTCGCAATGCACGCCGTACGGCCTTAATACACCTGTTCTTTAATATCAGCGGCGTTTTGATATTCCTTATCGTGGAAGGTATTATCTGGCTTGCTTCGGGAGGGCAGTTTTCATATGGTGTTATGTTTACGAAGATGTTCCCGGGCGCACCACAGACACAGCTGGCTATGTTCCATACTTTCTTCAATGTCTGTACAGTAATTGTTATTCTGCCGCTGACTAACGCCCTGGTTAGTTTCGTTTGCCGACTTGTGCCGGATGATAAGACCGTTGTTGATCCTGATGCCCCACATTTGTACTATTTGGATGACAATATGTTGAAGACTCCTCCGGTAGCCATTCAGCAGACAAAGCGCGAAATTATCAATATGGCTTCCATCGCCAATGAGAATTTCAATCGCTCGCTGGATATCATCTGTACGTTGGATTTTCAGGAAGAAGGCACCTTCCGTATTCGTGAAAACGAATTGAACTACCTTAACCAGGCCATCGTGAATTACGTGGTAAAGCTCTCCGAAACATCGAATATCAGTCAGCAAGATCATATTTATCTTTCTTCAACTTTTCGTACGGTACGTGATTTGGAACGTATTGGCGACTATGCTGAGAATATCGTTGAATATGCTGACAGCCTGCGTTTCCTCAATCACAGTTTCTCAGATAATGCCGTTGCAGAAATTCGCCAGATGCAATCTAGAATCAAAGAGTTGTATGTCCGTATCATGGTGGCCTATACGGACGAGGATTTTAAGGCTTTAGAAGAAGCAAATGTGATAGAAGAGGAAATTGACGATATAACGAAAGCAATGGAAGATAACCATATACGACGCTTGGAAGAGGGCGTATGTACGGCCGATGTGGGGGCACAATACCTTTCCTTATCATCTAATGCCGAACGTGTGGCCGACCACTGGATCAATGTGGGTAAGTCGGTCAGCCTGCTGAAATCAAAGTAGGTAGCGACATTACGAGTGCGTAGCGCGTGTTCGTAATACGCGGAATTATTTATTTTTTCATTTGACTGAAAATTACACCGAAGACGACCAGAATGATGCCGATGAACTTCTGGAGGGTGAAAGCCTCTTGTCCAAGAAGGGCGGCAACGAGAATGGTGACGATGGGAATGGCGTTGGTGAAAACCGTCAGCCTTGTGATGCCTATGCGCTTGGCCGAATAGGAATAGAGCGTATAAGCACCTGCTGAACAAAGTACGGCGAGACATACTAAGTTGAGAATGGCGCCTCCGCTCCAATAAATGCTGCCCCAGTGCCGAAGATCGAAGATACATACGAAGGGTAGGTAGAAGGGCATAGCCAGTAGATTTTGGTAGGTGGTGATGGTAACCGGACTGTATTCTTTCACCAGCCGCGACAGATAGACGCTGTATCCGCCTGCTGCCGCCAAGGCTAATAGCAGCCATAGTAGTCCGCGCAGATTGAACATGACATTGCTGCTTGGCCCGAAGGTCATGACGGCGATACCGATGATGGATATAAGGGTGCCTACCAGAAGTTTCCAGGAAAGTCGTTCTCCTTCCACAAAGTACATGGTGACAGAGACGATGATGGGAATTAGGGCGATGATGACGGATGCAAAGGATGCCGATGTATGCGCCAGACCGAATTCTTCACCTATGAAATAGAGAAAGGGTTCGCAAAGGGCCAATAATAGGAATTTTTTCCAGTCGCCTTTCTGTATGTGCTCCAACTTGCCCATTACTTTGAACATGGTGACGAAAATGGCGGAGGCAATCAGCAGACGGAAGAAAACAATGGTGAACACGGGAAATCCGGCATTCAGCAACTGCTTGGTCCAGACGAAACTGCATCCCCAAAACAGCATGGAGAAGGATATGGCAATGTATCCAGTGAAGGTTCTATCTTTCTGTGTCATAATTCTAAAAACGAATATAGTGAAAGCGGCGGCAAAAGTAAGAAAAAAGCAGCATGGGTAGGCGGCTGCATGCTGAATGATGATGTTATTTTATGGATTTAAGATGCTTGTATCGTCTCTGTTCTATATAATGGAAAGATCATTGATCAAACTCGCTTTTTTCATAAAAAATCTTTGGAATTTTGCCGAATTTTTCCTATCTTTGCTCGTTTTATGAAAATAATTAA
>JAZRYC010000018.1:0-16684 GCA_045600525.1 Bacteroidales bacterium | reverse complement strand
TTTTCAGCGCCAGCAGTTCCTCCTTTCGGTCGGGCCAGCCCTCCCTTCAGGAGGAACTGCTTTGTGCCGCAAAAATACTATTTTTTCACCCCTTCGTGTCTACTTTTTCGAGAGCAACATATAATATCAGTATTTTCAGTTGATTTACAAAAATCACCGCCGCAGTACTAATTTCTAATCACTGCTCACAGTTCACTAACCATAGAACTCGTTACCCCTTCCCTCCGCCACGTTTGTTTCCAGCATTCGGACGTGCGACAGGAAGTCAGTATCTTCCAAACGGAGTGCCTGCTGCTGGCAATTGAGGATGCAGGCCTGGCATTTGATACAGGTGCCTTCAAAAACGGGAAACTTTTCTGCCCATCGGATGCTCCCCAATGGGCATACGCGCACGCATTGACCGCAACGGATGCACAACGCTTCGTCTAATTGCGGCTTGCTCTTCAGGAACTTGGCGGGCTGCAAATCTTCCTTTAACGGAGTGTAATACACTTGCGGGTCGGGGTCGCCGGGTACGGATAACTCTCCTTCTCCCTCTATTTGAAGTTTCGTTACAAAATCTCTCAACTGTTGGAGGTCATCTTCCGTGGGCCTACCCTTTGACAAGGTTTTGGAGAATACGTGTCGGCACACCATCGCGGCGGCCCCGATGGGACGCATACCGCCTTGTCGGGTTTTGAGTACCATTTCCGACAGCGTATTGTCGTAATGCCTTCCGCCAAACACGGCTATGGCGATGAGCGGATTGCCGCTGCCCCGGATGAGATCATCTACAATCGGCAGCGTCTTGTTGGGAATGCGCCCGGCATATACAGGCGTGCCCCAAACAACCAATGCGTCGGATGGAATGGCGGTCATCTTCTCCCGCTCGGCGGGCGTGGTGTAGGAAATCATCTGGAAGGGGACACTCCAGTGCTCAGCCAACGCGCGAACGGCGGCGGCTACTATTTTTTGTGTGCCGCCCGTGGGACTGAAATAGAGGCCGATGACTTGCTGAATCCTCATCTTAGAAATGCACGGTGACTCCATTGCCCGTAAAGGACAGGTTGGAATTGTTCTTTTTGCCTTTCACATACAGGACGGAGCCGGCGATAAACAGCGGCACAGAGGCGCCCATCAGGACAACGCCGCCGATGGAGCAGGTGCCGCCCAGCTCGTAGGCACCGGGAGCATCGGAAATGCACAAGTAGGCCATCGGGTACAGGGCTGCACCCACCACAAAGCAGCAACCGCCGGCAATCAGCAGGTTGCGGCCCGTTGTCATCTGCGAGTTGAGCTTGAGGTCAACCTGCAGAGAAGCGGCCGGTGCAGATGTTGTGTTCCACTGGCAGTTTAAAGCCTCCTCCGTTTTCGGAGCTATGGTGTTCATACAAAGCTGCTGTGCGGAAACGGACAAGGTCAGCAACGACGCGATGATGCAAGCGACAAATTTCATTGTTTCGTGAATTTGAAATAGGGCGCAAAAATAGTTTTTTTTTACTGTAAGGGCGAATGTACGGACGAACGCTGGGGCGTATAATTATTCGCCCTTACTGGTCTTTCCGCATTAGCGGACTTCTTTAACGACCAGCGTTTTTTTCAAATTTGCGCCAGAACATCTCTTTTACTTTCCTAATAAAAACAGATTTCCCACCCGAATATCAATGTGATTAGTCACAATTTCCACCTCAAAATTGGATTATATATACCAATATAGTACCTTTAGAATCCTGCAAACGTCATAAACAGCGGCGGGAGCAACAGGACAAATCCTAAAATAATAAGGCCGAGCAAGAACTTCCAGATGAACTTGAACCATTTGGCATAGGGAATACGCGCCACGCCGAGCACGCCAATAAGCACACCGGATGTCGGGGTAAGCATATTGGTGAAACCATCGCCAAATTGGAAGGCAAGCACGGTGAGCTGACGGGACACGCCCATGATATCCGACCATTCCGCCATCATCGGAATAGTGAGGGCTGCCTTGGCAGAGCCTGACGGTATAATCAGGTTGAGGAGGTTCTGCACCACATACATGATACCCGTTGTGCCAATCTTGCCCGCATTGCCCATGCCCTGCGAAATAGCATATAATATGGTGTCAATAATCTTACCGTCTTCCAAGATGACGATGATGCCGCCAGCCAAGCCTACGACCAATGCAGCCACCATAATGTCTTTGCAGCCATCCAGGAAGAGACGGATAATTTTATCCAATTTGATATTGAACGCGAAACCGGCCGCAATGCCCATGGCAAAAAACAGACCGGCAATTTCCATCACATACCAGTCGTAGCCGAGCACGCCCGTCACCAGAGTGACAATGGTGAGCAACAAAAGAACGAGGATGAAATGGTGCACGGACTTGCGCGTGGCGAAAAACCCTAACAGGATATAGATGCCCGCCATAATGGGGAAGAGCACGATTTCACTGCTTCCGTTGCCCAAGGCAATCGTCGTCTTGGGCATGGCAATGGCGCAATATACCAAAATAGCGGCAATGACACCATAAACCACCCACGTCAGTGCGGATGATTTGACCACACTTTGGTCGATGTCTTCCACAGAAGTCTTGTCGCGCCAATACTGGTCAAGTTCGTACATAATGGACTTGGTAGGATTTTTCTTCACCCAGCGTGCATAAATCAGCGTAAACACGATAGCTATGATGGTGAGGATCATCCAGCAGAAGAATCGATAGCCAAGACCGGAGAAGGTCGGCAGGCCGGAAAGTCCCTGTGCAATACCAATGGTGAAAGGATTGAGCATGGCGCCGGCAAAGCCCACATGTGCTGCCACATAGCACATCAGCACGCCCACGATGGAATCGTAGCCCATCGAAATGGCAAGCGGCACGAATATGACGATGAAAGCGATGGTCTCCTCGCTCATGCCGAACACCGAGCCGAAGAGGCTGAACATAATCATGATGGCGATAATGAGCAGATTATCGACGCCAACCGCTCGGAAGAATTTGTGTTCCTGCATCTTACGCGTACGATTGAGAAACAGATAGATGCCCCGGTTGATGGCATTGGTTTCATTCATAATCCAAAATGCCCCGCCTATCATTAATATAAACACAATAATGGACGATGTCCGTTCAAAACCTTTGAAGAAGGAGGTGCAGATCTGCCACGTCTGCGGCTGCTTATCGACATGATGATAGGAATTTTCCACCACCACGCTGCGTTCATGGCCGTCCACATTGACGGTCTGGCGGTCGAACTCGCCGCCGGGGATAATCCACGTCAGCAAGGCGCAAACCACGATGATGGAAAAGACAATGGTGAAGGTATGGGGTATTTTGAAATCGGTACGCATATGATTGTTTTTTTCGGGCGGCAAACTTACATAAAAAATCAAAAACTTTCTTACAACAACATATATATCATTAACAACAAGTTTTTTTCATTTCAGCATTTTCATATCACATTAAAATGAGTAAATTTGCACACCATTTAAAAACAAAATTTATTTCAATAACACCATAATATGCAACGTACATTTAAGTTCTCCTCCATAGACTCATCAAACTACACCATTGCCGATCACTTTGCCTCGCTGACTCATCGTTCCTTTTTTTTGACGGGGAAAGCAGGAACGGGAAAGACAACGTTTCTCAAGCAGTTGCGAAAGACAACATCCAAGCAGCTTGCGGTAGTAGCCCCCACGGGCGTCGCCGCCATCAATGCAGGGGGCGTCACCATCCACTCCTTTTTCCAGTTACCGTTCACGCCGTTCGTGCCCACTCCGGAAGGCAGGCTAAACCTCACCCGCAAAATCAAAATGTCAGGCCGCAAACGTAAAGTGCTGCAGGAACTGGAGCTGCTCGTTATTGACGAAATCAGCATGGTGCGAGCAGATGTCCTGGACGAAATCGACACCGTGCTGCGGCACTATCGGTTCCGTCACAACGAACCTTTTGGAGGCGTACAGGTCATCCTCATCGGCGACCTCTACCAACTGGCACCTGTAGCCATTGCTGAAGAATGGGATGTCCTATCGCCCTACTACCCCAGTCCCTATTTTTTTGACAGCCAAGTCGTTCGTGAGCATCCTTTGCTATACGTGGAGTTTGACAAAATTTTTCGTCAAAGTGATGCCACGTTCATTCGTCTACTGAATGCCGTCAGAGACGACAAGCTCACTCAAGAAGATTTATGCCTTCTGCAAAAACAATATGATCCCCAATTCAACATTTCCAAACATCCAGACTATATTCTACTGACCACCCATAACGCCAAAGCGGACCGCGTGAACGAGCAGGAAATGGCCCGTCTTAAAGGGAAGGAATACACTTTTGAGGCCGTCATCAAAGGAGAATTTCCAGAGAAAAGTTATCCCAACAATGCCACACTACGGCTCAAGAAAGGAGCCAAGGTGATGTTCATCGCCAACGACACCGAAACGCCCCGAAAATACTTCAATGGAAAAATCGGCACCATTGCGGAAATCAACCCCGAACATATCCTCGTTCATTGCGACGACTGTGAGGACGATATCGAAGTCAGTCATGAAATTTGGGAAAACATCCGCTTCTCCGTCAATGAGAAAACCAAACAGATTGAGGAGAAGAATTTAGGCACATTCAAGCAATACCCGTTACGTTTGGCCTGGGCCATCACCATCCACAAAAGTCAGGGGCTTACCTTTGACAAAGTTGCCATCGACATTGAATCCGCTTTCACCGCAGGCCAAGTCTATGTGGCCTTAAGCCGATGCCGATCGTTAGGGGGCATCGCCCTGCTGAGCAATCTCAACAGGAGTTCCTTGACCGTGGATAAAAACGTTGTAGAATACTCATCTCTAAAGCCTACCAACGACATTCTGCAGCATCAATTGCAAATAGACGAGGCCAGATTCAACCAGGAGCTCATCTCCTCCGTTTTCAACTTCTCGTTCTGTATCGGGCAGATCAACCAACTCAGGACTTTCGTCAAAAAGGAGGAAGACCTTTTCAACAGCAAGTCACAAAAATTCCTCAAAGAATTGCAAGAAGCCGTAAACAAAATTTCCGAAATAGGGAACAAGTTCCGGCGGCAACTTCAAATACTATACCAAGATACCGATAGCAAGAAACTATCTCAGCGCATTAAGGCAGCTTCCGAATACTTCACCAAGGAGCTCGACAAAATCATCGAACTCATCACAACATCGCCAGCCACCACCGACGATTTCGAATCGGCCGAAGAATACAACTTCTGTCTGCAGTCGCTCTATGACGAGCTCACCCAAAAACGATACATCATTCACAACATCAGGAAAGACTTTTCCACCGAGCACTACCTCGCCATCAAAGACAAGTACAGCGCTCCAAAACTGGATATAAACACATTCAAATCCAAACGCGGCAAAAGGAATTTAAAAAAGGAAATTTTAGAGGAAATCTTCAATGACTATAATACAAGGCGAAAAGGAAATGCAAAGACCGCATTGAAGAAAGGAACCCAGAAGAGCACATACGAGGTCACATATGACTTATATCAGCAAGGCAAAAACATCGCGGAAATCGCGGCCGCGCGCGGGTATGCGGAAAGCACCATCGTGGGGCACATCACCAAGTTCATCCGCAATGGGAAGGTTTCTGTATATGATTTCGTAACGAAAGAGCAATTAGAAGTCACCCGCGAATTTTTCAATGCCGGAGGAACGATGAAGGATGTTTTTGAAGCCCTTGACGGGAACCTCAGCTACGATGAAATACGCATTATTCAGGCCGGCATCGAATGTGAGATATCGTAATATTCATACTTATAGCTCCACTCCTTCATATAACCACCCCCCATAGGCTCTCTATACTTCATACTTTCCGTCCTATTACCATCATACGTGTATTCGAAATTTGTCGTTTCAATCTCGCCTCTTGCATTTTTCAGCGTGATTTTTAGCACGTTATTTTTAGAGAAGGTTTTATAATCCATCGTCCTATCCGGCTTGTTGTAAAAGGGATTCAGGCAATTATCGTACTCCAATGTCGCAACCTGCACCCCATTCTCATCTTCCACCCGCATCTCCGAAACATTGTCCCTATCCCATTTAAAAGTCACTACAATATCCAATGAATTAGGGATCTCCTTAGATGCTGAAGACACCGCATAATCTGACTGAATATCGGGAATTTCTATCGCCGATTGAGGTATTTGACGATATAGCATGTTAGGGACCAAACCTTTCAAAATATTTAAATGGCCATTTCCATTTTTTCTAAGTAGGGCAGAATCGTTCTTGATAATTACCTGATAGACTTTGGAATTTCGGTGTTTCACTTCAACATCTTGAACTTTTTCATTATTAATGTAATATTCAATATTGGAGACATGGCCATTTTTATAGAAAAATTTCACTATTTCACGGTCTCCCGAAACAGCCTCAATTTGAATCAATCGCTTGTTCTTGTCGTAAGTAAAGTACTCTACACCCCAACTATGGTTTATACCTTCCAACGCATTTCCCTTCCAAGACCAACCTTCCATATTCTGCGGATCCGAGTGGCCGGTAATTTCTCCGTTTTTGTAAATCTTCCAAGATCCTGCGATATGATTGATTTTCCATCTAGGATTAAAGACGCCTTCTTTATGACAAGAAAAGAACATGGCAGTCAAACAGATGACTGCCATGCATAAAAATATTTTTCTCATATCATTTTTCTCAACGGAGTACTACTTAGCATTGCGCGCGCGGATCATCGCACCGGTCTTTGCCTTGCCTACGCGGATATAGTCCGTGAGAGGACGGTTAGCCGGACAAATGAAGGAGCAAGAACCACATTCTATACAATTCATGATGCCGTTCTTTTCGCAGTCTTCCCACCTTTGAAGTTTAGCCAATGTGGCCAGCAACGTAGATTCCAAGCCCATCGGACAGCCGCGCACACATCTTCCGCAACGAATGCAGGGTTGCTCTTCGCCACGACGACTTTCCTTTTCATTCATAAATAATAAGCTACCCATACCTTTGGCAATATAGGCGTCCAAATTGGAAATAGCCTTACCCATCATCGGGCCACCGGCAATAATCTTACCTGTATCCTCAGGAATACCCACTGTATTAAGGACATCGCGAATCGGCGTACCCAAGCGCAAACGGAAGATTTTACAGTCTTCCTTCTTCAAGGACTTACCCGACACGGTAGTATAGGCTTGAATAATGGGTTTATTCTTCTGGACAGCTTGGTAAAGCACATACATCGTCGTAATATTATTGACAATGCATCCAACGGAAATAGGAAGTGCGCCATTGGGCACGCTTCTACCGGTGATGGCTTTGATCAACTGTTTTTCAGCACCCTGCGGATATTTCATCTCCAGAGGCTGAACTTCGATATTCGTAAATTTCTTGGCTGCATTGACCAAAGCGGCAATAGCGCGTGGTTTGTTGTTTTCTATACCAATGATAGCCTTGGAGGCACCAGAGGCAATCAAAGCGCACTCAATACCGATCATACACTGTTCGGTACGTTCAAGAATAACGCGGTTATCAGTAGAGATGTATGGTTCGCATTCTGCGGCATTGATAATCAGATACTCGCATTTCTGCTCAGGTTTGAGCATATATTTGATATGTGTCGGAAAGCAGGCACCGCCGAGGCCCACGATGCCGCGGTCCTTCATACGGGCAATGATTTCCTCTTTATTCAGTTTGATATCGCGGATGATGTCTGGTGTAGTGTCAATATCTTCCATCCATTCATCGCCTTCGCGGTCGATGACGATAGCAGGTTTCTTGTAGCCCGTGATGTCGGCAATCATATCAATGCGATTAACCGTTCCGGAAATCGGAGCATGGACATTGGCGCACATAAACGCCTGTGCTTCGCCAATAAGCTGACCGACCTTCACCTTGTCTCCTTTTTGAACGATTGGAGTGGCAGGTGCGCCAAGGTGCTGCGTCATATAG
Organism: Bacteroidales bacterium; assembly: GCA_045600525.1. Lineage (GTDB taxonomy): Bacteria > Bacteroidota > Bacteroidia > Bacteroidales > WCHB1-69 > F23-D06. Next base: position 8,803 of record JAZRYC010000018.1, on the reverse strand, counting down.
ACCACCGCCTGGTCTGGCAACGGATAAGTCACCACGTCGGCAGAATGGGCGAACTTATTGGCTTCAGGATGCACACCACCCATACGGAAGGTTTTCTTCCCTAATTTTTTGATATCGGCTTTTATTTCCTTTGAAATTTCAGAGGCGAGTTCATTCGCCAATTCGGGTATTCTATCGTTCATAATGATTAAGCTTCTGGGTTAGTAATAGGGTTGTTAGCTGCAGCGGTTTGTGCATCTGGGGCGACCTCAGAGGCTTTCTTCTCCGGGAAGTTCACGGCATGGATAGCGCCAACGGGGCATTCAGCCACGCACTTGCGGCAGGCCTTGCATTTGGTATAGTCAATATAGGCGAGGTTGTCCGTCACAGTGATAGCCTCAAACGGACAAACTTTGGCGCACTTGCCGCATCCGATACAGGCTGCCTTACAGTTCTTTTTAGCAACAGCACCCTTTTCCTTATTGTTACAAGCCACGAAAACTCTTCGGTTGTTACGGCCTTTGTCGCGAATTTCGAGCACGCCGCGCGGACAGGCCTTTGCGCAAGCCTTACAGCCGACACATTTATTTTCATCTACTTCCGGAAGATGGGTTTCTGGATTGATGTGTATGGCGTCAAAAGTACAGGCTCGCACACAGTCGCCACAGCCCAAACAGCCGAATGGGCAGGCGCTTTCTCCTGCAAAAAGGGTATTGGCAAACGCACAAGTCATAGCAGCATCATACGAGACCTTTGCCGGTGCATTTTCGCAAGTGCCATTACAACGTACCACGCAGACCTGGGGCTCGCGTGTTTCCGCAGTAACTCCAAGAATTTTACCTATTTTTTCATAATCACCACCTGGGCAATAGGCCACACTGGTACTCATGGCATTCACCATAGCCTCAGCCATAGCTCGGCAACCGGCAAAGCCGCAACCGCCGCAGTTCGCTCCCGGCAGACAGGCCTGTACCTCATCAATACGTGGATCTTCTTCCACATGGAACACTTTTGATACAAAATGTAGGATAACGGCTGCAATCAAACCGATCAGTCCAATGGTCAGCGCCGCATACAAAATAGTAGATGTCGTCATTTTAAAAATGGTTTTAAAAATTGCGACCGCAAAAATACATAAAATTTGGTTGCCTTAATGTAATATTTTATAATAATATGACAATGGTAAAAATGAAAGGACCAAGGCGAAAGAGCATGCTCTGATAGGTCAACAGACTATCGCAATATTTTGTATTTTTGCAGCCTTCTGATAGAAAAATAGTAACAATCAAAATAACAGACAAATGAGCAACTATGATTTAATTGTGATTGGCAGCGGTCCGGGCGGATATGTGGCTGCCATAAAAGCATCCCAACTGAACATGAAAGTGGCCGTCGTGGAACGTGCCGAACTCGGCGGAATATGCCTCAACTGGGGCTGCATCCCGACCAAGGCGCTGCTCAAATCCGCGCAGGTCTTCAAATACATGTCCCATGCTGCCGAATATGGTCTGCAGGTGGACGGCACGGTGAAACCGGATTTCGAAGCCGTGGTGAAGCGTAGCCGCGGTGTAGCTGAGACCATGAGCAAAGGCGTCCAATATCTTCTCAAAAAGAACAACATCGATGTTATCGCGGGCTTTGGCAAACTACTGAAAGACAAGAAAGTGGAAGTCACTGCTGCAGACGGCACGGTGACCGTTTACGAAGCCAACCACATCGTATTGGCCACAGGTGCGCACTCTCGTTCTCTGCCCAACGTTCCGCAAGACGGCAAGAAGATCATCGGTTACCGCGAAGCATTGACACTTCCCCAACTTCCTGAAACAATGGTCGTAATGGGTTCCGGTGCCATTGGCAGCGAGTTGGCCTACTTCTATTCCACAATGGGCACAAAAGTCACCATCGTAGAATACATGCCGCGCCTCGTACCCGTGGAAGATGATGAAATCGCCGCCACGCTGGCTCGATGCTTCCGCAAGGCCGGCATCAAGACGATGACATCTGCCGCCGTAGAAAAAGTAACTGTCGTGGGTGACAAATGCGTTGTCACCGTGAAGGATGCCAAGGAAAAAATCACCGAAATAGAATGTGACATCGTTTTGTCCGCTGTGGGCGTAGCGACCAACCTCGAAGGCCTCGGTCTGGAAGAATGTGGCGTGGCGGTCGAACGCGGAAAAGTCCTCGTGGACGACTACTACCGCACCAACGTGGAAGGTGTTTACGCCATCGGCGACATCGTACATGGTCCGGCATTAGCGCACGTTGCCTCCCACGAAGCAGAAGTCTGCGTTGAAAAAATCGCCGGTCTCACTCCAGAACCTGTTGACTACAGCAACATCCCGGGTTGTACCTACACCACTCCCGAAATCGCTTCCGTGGGCCTCACCGAACGCGCCTGCGTGGAACAGGGACGCGAAGTGCTCATCGGCAAGTTCCCATTCACCGCTTGCGGCAAAGCCACTGCTGCCGGCAGTCGCGACGGCCTCGTGAAGGTCATCTTCGACAAGAACACGGGCGAATGGCTCGGCTGCCACCTCATCGGTGACAACGTGACCGAAATGATTGCCGGCGCCGTCATGGCCCGCAAAAACAAAATGACTGGCAAAGAAGTCATCAGTTCCGTATTCCCGCACCCGACCATGTCGGAAGCCATCATGGAAGCCGCTGCAGATGCATACAAGGAATGCGTACACCTTTAGTCAATGAATAATGAACAATGAATAATGAATAATTGATAGCCTTAGTGGATAGAGGCTATCAATTATTCTTCTTTAAATTATAGAATCATCCTTTTAGTTTTTGAATTCAATGGCAAAGAAAAATCAGTCTTCAAGGCTTACAACTCAACAAAAGTCTCGTCAAGGTCAAATTGGCATTTTTTGCCAGCAAGCACAGGTTCATGACAAAACAGTAGGGGATGTTTCACATCGTGTAAAGGATTATTTGTCTAATAAATATCCTCAGTTGACATTTGACTATTGGAAAAGCATTGAAAAGTCCAAAATAAACGAAGCGCTACAGAAGGTTGACCCTTATCTGGGGCAAACATTATTTGTTTCTAACGCCAGCATCATTCCGGATGGGGGTGTTATTGTCGTCAAGGATGATTATGACGAGTGGAGAGTAGTCCTCGTGTCAGAAGCTAAGCACCAAGGCAAAGACAAGGAGAACATTGAAAAAGGGAATTTGGTCGGAGCCAATAACGATCAAGATTTAATGGCTGCAGGTAATGCTATTGAGCGTTCCCATAAAAATATTTCAGAGATAGCGAACTTTATGCTTGCAGAATCTCATTTCCCATACATCTTGTTTCTTGAAGGCACGAACTTTCTAACTCAAACAATACAAGTGACTCGTCCTGACGGCAGAGTAGTAACCCTTGAATACAATTCAGGTATGCTCAACCGCCTTGACAGATTAACTGCCGCAAATTATGGCATGCCCATCAACACCAATCTCTGCAAAAACATGTTCATTAAGCCCAAGGATAAAACCATAATGCTTCAAGCCGCATCCATTTATACTCAAGGGAATGGAGAAAGTTGGGACAAGGGTGATATGTTTAAAATCATGATAGATGTAGCAGAAACCTCACTGCAAATGTTAGGCAGCGATTTATTCAAACAACTCACAAATAAATAGGCATGGCACGACAAGCGACAAATGAACTCCTTCAAAAGGCAAAAAAATCAAAAAGCGACGAATTCTACACTCAGCTCTGCGATATCGAAAGAGAACTTCAGCATTATCCCGATTGCTTTGTAGATAAGATAGTATATTGCAATTGCGACGACGCTCGTGTCAGTAACTTCTATCGCTATTTCAAAGATAACTTCAAAACACTTGGACTTAAAAAATTGATAGCATCTTGCTACAAAGAGCAATCATACGATCTGTTTGATAACTTTGTGAATGAGCAAGCTTTCTATTGCGTTTACGACGGTGCTCAAACAGAGGAAACACATTACTTCAAAGGCGATGGCGATTTTCGCAGTAAAGAATGCATAGAATTACTTAAACAATCTGACATAGTGGTAACAAATCCACCCTTCTCCTTATTCCGTGAGTTTGTTTCACAAATAATCAAATACGGAAAACAATTCCTTATTATCGGTAATGTTAATGCAATTACGTACAAAGAAATCTTTGAACTTATTCAACAGGATAAAATTTGGCTTGGCAGCAACCTTGGAAGAGGAATATCGGGGTTCATTGTGCCAGATCATTATACCCGTTATGGCACGGAGGTAAGTGTCAATAATGAAGGACAAACTATAATTGCTACAAACAGTTGCCTATGGCTTACAAACCTTACCCTTGCTCAAAGATATGAAGACATCCACCTCACAAAAGTCTATAACGGCAATGAATCGTCATACCCAAAGTATGACAATTGTGATGGTATAAACGTGAATAAGACGCAAGATATTCCTCTAGATTACAACGGTCTGATTGGAGTTCCTATCACATTCCTTCACAAATATAATCCTGACCAATTTGAGATTGTAAGATTCCGTAAGGGCGATGATGGTAAAGACTTGTGTATTAATGGGAAATGTCCATATTTCAGAATCTTAATTAAGAACAAAAGATCGATCAATACTATTTATGAATAAAGTCGCACACATTTTTTATTTGTGATTTTCAAGATTAAAAGATAAATTCTGAAAGATTATGACTATGATATTTAAATACTGGCTCGGTTGCTGTTTGACAGCATTGCTATTGGTACCGATTTTTGCCCAAGCACAATACGAGGAGGAAGAGGTGCCTGTGCATTTTTCCGACACTTCATGGTACGATAAGGGATTTGACTTCTACATCGGTGCCGGCATGTTCATCGGCAACAAATTCAACGCCAACTACTACAACGGCAGCAACCTCAACGAAAACAACCTTGCCTATCTTTTCAGCAACCAATACTGGAGAGAAGAACTGATGCAGGATATTCACGATCGCTATCCCTACATCGGCTTTAGTGATGTCATTTACCCCAGTGTGGATCCTGAGGGCGACTATAACTGGGAGACGCACTATCAATTGAAAACAATGCTTGCTCTGGGAGTGCGGTATAAAATACGCAATGGGTGGGGAATTGCCCTATCCTACTCTTTCAGCCGGCTAACAGCCAAATCGCAATGTGTGCTATCCGCGACAAATGACTATGGAAACATGCGCAAGCTGCCTGTCATGAGCATGGTAGGCAAGGAAGACCGTTCCATGATCGACCTTTCGGCCTCCTATCTATTCAGCAAAGTGCATCCCGTGGTGAAGCCTTTCATCGAATTGGGCATACAGTTCAACTACGCCAAGGTTAAGTCTTTCGATGCCATGCTATTGGATCAGGAGGGAAAGTCATATGGACAAGCCTACAACCTGCTTGACTACTACAACGGGCAAGGTTATTATCCTGGTGCACAAGCCTACGACTTCATCAGCTATGGCGGGGCCGGCTTTGGCTTTTCCGGCGCCTTAGGGTTAAAGCTCGCCGTCAACAAATACGTTTCCCTCGACCCGACTTTCTATTGCACGGCAGGACGCACAGCCCTCTATCAAATGAAGAACAGTCCGAATGCCGAATTCCGCCAAGGGAACCAGTTCGCACTCAACTACGGAGTGCTTTTGCGCGTAGTCATGAACGATTTCTTTGTTTCCAGAAACAGATAAGTAGTTGAAATCAAAAATCTATTCTTATAACTAAAACAAGTCCATAGTTGTTTTGACAACTATGGACTTGTTCCTTATGATGGGGCACCATATTAGTTACGGACACAGCGAACAGAACAGCCCATTTTTTTTGAGTATTCTGAACGCTGCAATGTGCTATAATTGTAATTGATACTTCTGTAATAACTTTGTTGTGAGTCGGTTTCTGTAGAAGTCCAGAAAAAGGCATTACCTCTTCTCCCATATAGAGTGTTTAAGGCATAACCGGCAGGAGATGCGAAGAAACCGGTAGCGTTGTTACTGGTTAGGTCGTAGCCGGCAGCGCAGGGCTTGTTGCTGCTATCCCATCCGGATGTAGATGCCAAGGCCTGGGCAATGCAAGGGGTATTGTTTACATTCGGCGTTTCAGTACAATTACTACATTTATAGTTAGGTGTTGTACTATTATAGACGAAGTCTGTCATTGTTGTCCACTCAGCATCGCTAGGCAGATGCCACCCGACTGGGCATAATCCTTTGGAACTTGCTGCAGCAATCCAATTGTACAGATATCCGTACTCAGCCACCCTATTTTCGTCATTGTCGGGCGTATAGCGATAAGGGTCCGTTTCACTATTCATTGCGTCGCTTATTGACACAGCATCGCCATTATTAAAATGGGTATTTCTGAGATTCTGTGCCATCCAACATTGGGTGCCGATTTTAACGGTAGTATATGCATTACTGTCAGCATCTATCACTTTGTCTCTGCCACAATAAAAATCCGTCAGGGGCTGTGCGGATTCTCCACGGACACATCGAACAGAATAACCCATACTTTTTGAGCTTATTGAGCGCTGCAATGTACTATAATCGAAATTAATACTTCTGTAATAACTTTGTTGTGAGTCGGTTCCTGTAGAAGTCCAGAAAATGGCATTACCATGTTTCCCATAGAGAGTACCGATGGCATAGCCGGCAGGAAATGCGGAGAAACCTGTAGCGTTGTTATAGATTTGTTGATAACCAGCGGCACAAGGCTTGTTGCTGCTATCCCATCCGGATGTGGATGCCAAGGCTTGAGCAATGCACGGGACATTGAATTCCTCAGGTGCATCCAGACAATTGGTGCTTCTGTAGTTGTTATAGACAAAATTTGCCAATATGGTCCATTCCGCATCAGTCGGGACGTGCCATCCCTTAGGGCAGAGAGCATTGCTGTCAATTACGGCGCTCCAGTTGTACAGATACCCATAAGTCGGAATATTCGCCGCATTGGTATCAGGGACATATCTGTATGACTTAGTCATATCCATTTGCGTACTTACTGGTATAGGGACTCCATTATCAAAATGTGTGGTGCGGAGATTCTGCGCCATCCAGCACTGCGTGCCGATTTTGATGGTGGAATATTCAATACTGTCAGCATCGGTTACTTTGTCTTTGCCGCAATCGAAAGTAGCAGCAGTAACTTTGTGCTGGAGGCTGTCTAATTGTTGTTCCAGACTATCGATTTTGTTGTTCAGACGACTTTTGATTTCATTCATTTGTTCTGCCAACGCCTGCAACAAGGCAGACACTTCGTCATCTGTGGCCAATGAAGTACAATTGGCAGTGACCTCATTGCAAAGTTCTGATGCTTGAACATAATTGCCATCCATGAGAATCTTATTTACAGTATCCGTGATATTGGGTTTGTTTTTAATGAAGGTACAAGTATCGGCATTAGTTTCAGTCCAGTTGCTTTGCGGAAGGGCCGCCATGTTCACATTATTAGCAATGAGAGCCACTGGAACGGCGGTTATTTCAGTAGTATCTACCATAGTAGTTCCCTCCGGCAGAGAAATCGCTGTGCGGATCTTGGCTCCATTCCAACGGATATTGCTCCAGATCGGTGAATCGTCACCAATAAGCAGCGAACAGAGTCCATTGCGATTGGTGACTGTTTCCAGAGTCTGCTGAAATTGAGTGCTGTTGTCGGCAGCGAGTACATTGACTGTAATGCTGACAGGCTGTTCAACGACTAATTTATTTTGGCTGTCACGCACAACAGCCTGAAAACTCAGCTTTGGATTCTGCGCCCAAGTCACAAAGGTTGCCAGCAAAATAATGCTGGCTAAAAGTATTTTCTTCATTGTCACTAAGATCTTTAAGATTAAAAAGTTAACGGTGGCAAAAATACACTTATTAACCTATATTTATTCCTTATAAATGCTGTATTTATTAAAATTCTATTGTTTACAAATATGCCAAACGATAAAATCTGAGCCATAATAATTTTCTATTTTTGTCCGTTCTACAAATACGCAAATAAAAATAGAATAATTTATGAAGATATTGAAGTACAGTCTGTTAACAATCGTATGTATAACAGGCTTTCTAACATTGGGGATGGCACAACGAACCGAGAACTTCAAATCCCCCCAATACGAGTTCCAAACCGCTATGGATCTCTTCAACAAAGAGAAATACGGCTCCGCCCAACAGTATTTCAAATACGTGTATGAGAACACGGAAGATGTACAGCAGGATCTCAAGACGAATTCCTATTTCTACATGGGCGTTTGCGCTGCCAAGTTAGACAATCAGGACGCAGCCTTCCTCCTACACTCGTTTATTGACCGATATCCGGTGCACACGTCCGTAAATGAGGCGCACTTCTACCTCGGACGTTACTACTTCAGCCGGAAACAATGGAAAAAATGCATCGCCCAGTTCAGTGAGATTCTTGCAAACGAGATACAGCCTGAGAACGTCACGGAATATCAATTCAAAATGGGTTATTCCTATTTTATGACCAACGATTACGAGATGGCGAAATCCTATTTCAAGCAGGCGCGCGAGGAATCCGGTCCCTACCAGCAGCGTTCTATCTACTACCTTGCCTACATGGCTTATCGGGACGGGCAATACGAAGCTGCCTTAGAGGATTTCCTATTGTTGAAGGACGAGCCCGAATTCAAAGACGAAATAGCCAATTACCTCACCCAAATATATTTCAAGCAGGGACGTTACGAAGATGTATTAGCCACCGCACCCGCCATGACCAACACCAAGGACGCCACCCAACTGCAAGTCCTCCGCTGCGTAACACTTGCTCAATACAACCTCAACGAATACGAAGAGGCAGCCAACAACTTCGACAAACTCGCCGCCAATGAAAAGGTAACTCTGGACC
>JAZRYC010000017.1:0-3219 GCA_045600525.1 Bacteroidales bacterium | reverse complement strand
ACGGCCATGACTATGTTGACCTTGGCCTGCCAAGTGGAACTTTGTGGGCCACTTGCAATGTGGGTGCGGGAACGCCCGAAGCATCAGGATATTATTTTGCTTGGGGCGAGACCCAACCGAAACCCACTTACGATAATAGGAATTACAAATCCTATATTGGTGATCCTGCTACTGCGCAATGGGGAGAAGATTGGCGAACTCCGTCATATAATGAATGGGATGAGTTGATCGGATACTGCACACTAAAGCAGACTTATTCCAATGGGGTTTATGGAATGCTCATTACTGCGCCTAATGGGAATAGTCTTTTTTTACCCGCCGCTGGTTACCGCGAGAGTAAGACGTATGACATAGGCACGAATGGAGACTATTGGTCAAGTTCAATCGATACTAACAATCTTCAATTAGCGCATTTTTTTGTGTTTGGTACTGCCAAGTATTTTATGAGTCAAACAGATCGTTGGGAGGGCAATACTGTTCGGGCAGTTCGTTCATCACGATAAGCTTTTGTTATTGAAAATAATAGACAATAATTATGGCATTAGCAAAAGTTACAATAGAAGCATTGACGCAAATGGCGAACGCCCTTCGCCAAAGTGCGGAAGATATTCTGCTCACAAAAGAACAGATGGATAGTGAATTGTATTCTATTCCATGGGACGACCCGATTGGATTTAATTTTATAAGAAGGTATGAGGAAGATTTCATGCCTTTGAAAAACAAGTTGATACCTAATATAGAAAGTTATATTCAATATATGCAGAGTGAAGGTGTGGTTGTGTCAGAGTATAGTGGCGAAAATACAGGAGGTTTGGGTATCGGTAGTGCTGTTGGCGCAGGTGCTATGGGTGTAGGTATAGGTATTGCTGGTGCTACAAGAATCAATTCGAATCCTAAGAAATCGAACGCGTTTTCAGAGCCTCTGAATTTAAATGCCAAAGAATCTCAAGCCACAACTCCACCTGTGTTCGAAACAAATCAATCTTCTATTCGTGTTGCAGCGGCAGAAATATTAGAAGAGATGACTGAAAAAGATCTGTTTATTGATAGCAAGGAGATGCAGAATCGATTAAGTGACAAAACAGATGAAATTTTCAAAAACAAGTATAATGCATCTTTAAACGAGTTAGGTATGAATTCTGGGTTTAATCCGGAAACAAATGGTTATTATGAAGACCATAATAAAATTTCTGAGGAATTAAGAAATGAGGTGGCTAATATGAAGGAGAAGTTTGAGCCAACGTCAATTAGGCACATGGATAATGAAGCTGTCTACGCAGAACTTTCTCCAGAACAAAAAACAACTTACGACAAGTTGAAAAACGAAATCCTTGAACGAAAGGAAGACGCAGAGTATCAAAAAACAATTGCAAATATTGACAAACTTGAGACCGAAATGGCCACCCCTCTACATTCTATCAGTAGTGTTTCTTCTCGTAGGTATGAGGCAGACAAGGAGATAAAGAAGACCAAAGAAGATTTTCAAGAACTAGAAAAATGGGCGAGGGAAGCGGTTCGTAATAATCGAAACCAAAAAATAGCAGATTATATAAGTAATAGTAGAAAATAATTATGGCATTAGCAAAAGTAACAATAGATGCATTAACGCAAATGGCGAACACCCTTCGTCAAAGTGCGGATGATATTCTTATCGCCAAGGAACAGATGGACGGTGAATTGTATTCTATTCCTTGGGACGACCCGATTGGGCTGAATTTTATTAGTAGGTACGAAGAGGATTTCAAACCATTGAAAGAAAAGTTGATACCTAATATTGAGCAATATTTAGAGTATATCTATTCACTTTCTTTGGATTTGGATGTCTATTCTTCAGAAAATGGAGGAATACCGTCAGGCATAGGCTTGGCAGCAGGAGCGGCGGTAGGTGTTGGCTTAACTGGATTGAATAATTCGAGTCAAACGGGAGTCCAAGGTGGACAACAAAAGCAACCTAAAGTTGATTTCTATTTAAAAGCTAATAAAGACGGAACTATTTCATGGGATGATAAGAGATTCAAACGTCTTGAAAAAGAAAATGCCACCTATTTAGAGTCGGAAGAAGGAAAACTGATGCAAAAAAGAGCGAAGACGGCTTTTTCAAAGATTGATGATTTATCCACACTCACTTATGGACAGCTTCATCAGGTTGTTGGAGGAACTTTAGGATTAAAAGAGGGAGAAATAGAATACAAAATGATGGAGAAAGATAGCCCCAATACTTTAGGATGGCATCCAAGGGATAGCAAAGAGGCAATACTTAATGCAAACCAAAGGGCAACTATGCCAGTATGTGAGCAAATAGCAACATTTGCTCATGAAGGTCGTCATGTGTATCAAGACATGATTATTAATTCATCATCTGATAGTGATTACGCAAAGGATATGAGATTTGGCAGGACTGTTTATAAATCTGCAAAAGAAGATTACCAGCAGTATTATCACAATCCATTGGAAGTTGATGCCAGAAAAATAGAGGTGATTGTTGGGAAAGAGTGTACGGAACGCCATAATGAACTGATACAATAGAAATTAAGCAAGCCTCGGAGATGGAATCCATCTGATTATTACCAAAAATAATACTTGAAAACAAACATCGTATGGCATTAGCAAAAGTAACAATAGAAGCCTTATCGCAAATGGCGAACACCCTTCGCCAAAGTGCAGATGATATTTTGGCCACCAAGGAACAGATGGACAATGAGTTGCGCTCTTTTCCTTGGGATGACCCGATAGGATGGACATTTATTAATAGGTATGAAGATGATTTCAAACCTTTGAAGGAAAAGTTGATACCTAATAAAGAAAGCTACCTTAACTACCTTGGGAGCATAGGAATCACTGTTGGTGAATATGCTGAAATGTCACATATCCATATCACAGGTACTGAGGACATAGTGGGAGTTCTCCCTAAAGGAACACCAACCGATCCTGTTGTCCTTGACCATGGTGCTGTGCCGCATATCCCCGACGAACCACTTCAGCCAATCAACCCTGATTCGGTGATTCCTGCCACAGAGGAATTTAGTGGAACATGGGAACTTCAGCCTGGTGAACAAATAGCCCTTGACGATGGGTCTGTTATAGAAATAACCTCTATTCCCAACGGTTGTGGAACGACAGAGGGCATTGGGCATTGGGCAGGTCAAACTGGTGCAGGTGTTGACGCTTTTATGAACTATTCTCCTGTTGCTAAAGGTGTGGCTCTTGTGGGGATTGCTA
>JAZRYC010000016.1:0-6680 GCA_045600525.1 Bacteroidales bacterium | reverse complement strand
AAGACGTCTTCTCTATCACTGGTCGTGGTACTGTTGCTACTGGTCGTATCGAAACTGGTATCATCCACACTTCTGATCCTGGTGATATCATCGGTATGGGTGCTGAAAAACTCAAATCAGTCGTTACGGGTGTGGAAATGTTCCGCAAAATCCTTGACGAGGGCGAAGCTGGTGATAACGTAGGTTTGCTGCTCCGTGGTATTGTTAAAGATGAAATCCGTCGTGGTATGCTTATCGCAAAACCGGGTACCATTCATCCTCACAAACACTTCAAAGCTTCTGTATATGTTTTGAAGAAAGAAGAAGGTGGTCGTCACACTCCGTTTGGAAACAACTATCGTCCTCAATTCTACTTCCGTACAACGGACGTAACTGGTGCTATCACATTGCCTGCTGGCGTTGAAATGTGTATGCCTGGTGATAACGTAGAAATCGATGTCCAATTGCTCGCTGAAATCGCTTTGAACTTGAACCTCCGTTTCGCTATCCGTGAAGGTGGTCGTACAGTCGGCGCTGGTCAGGTAACTGAAATCCTTGACTAATTTTATATCCAACATAACTATTAAAAGGGCATTTTATAATGCCCTTTTATATGAAGGGGAATAGTTTAAGGGCAGAATAGTGGTCTCCAAAACCATTGATGGGAGTTCGAATCTCTCTTCCCCTGCCAATATAAAAAAGGAATGACATTTGTCATTCCTTTTTTATTTCATCAAAATGTTGAATTCATTTCTATTTCTTTACGATTATCCAAAAAAGATACACTGATAAAGCGGCAAAACCAAAAGATATAAGCTTTGGCCATATTGCCGTCAATACCATGACGATACAGAGAAACAGCAGTAATTTCGTCGCCAAACGCTTATTTTCAGGCATAAATCCCCAAGCCATTTTCAATTTTTCCTTGAAGTTATTCCAAGAATTCCTCAAACCGTTTTTACGGAAACCCTTTGTCCCCGTATAATCATGAACTTCTTCTGTCTTGGTAATCTTCATTTTTCGCACGCGCACACAGACGGAATTGTAATATTGCCTGCCGCCATTCGTCACGCCAATGACCAAATGGGTTTTTCCCTTAGAACGATTTAATCTAAATTTTTTGGAACCCGACGGTTCAACATCAATCGTGTTGGATTTATAGCCATTATCCAATGTCAATTGTACTTTTTCTGCAGGAGAACACGACCATGACATCTCTACAATATCACCTTCCGTCACTTTTGATTTGTCAACAGATAACTCAATTTTAGGTTTCATAAGTAAAAAATTATAATTGCATCATGCAATTATAATGCCAAATCACAGACTATTTGATGATACGTTTTTCATTGTTGGCAATAAACGATTTCCAATCGGAAAATTTCTGTTTGCTCCCCAAAACGACATGATGCCTCAAATGGTGACAAACAGCTGCAGCCAAAGCATCCGTCGCATCTAAATATTCAATAGATTCCTTAATAGGATACATATGGCACAACATGGCTGCAACCTGTTCTTTGGCAGCATTGCCATTACCCGTGATTGCCTGTTTTATTTTACGCGGTTCATATTCAAAAACCTCCATGCCCGCATGCAGACTTGCTGCAATAACTATGCCTTGAGCACGGCCCAACTTCAACATGGATTGAATATTCTTACCATAAAATGGAGCCTCAATAGCTAAAACATCAGGATGATACTGTTCTATAAGAGAATTGATCTTTTCATATATGAATTTCAATTTTGCATAATGGTCTTCCAACTTTTTCATCTCTATGACACTTAGAACCACCACTTCCGATTTATTGAAGTTCTCCTTCAAAACGGCATATCCCATGACATTCGTTCCGGGATCAACTCCTAAAATCGTATGCTGCGCACCTACTTCTTCCATCTATTTATCAAAAAAAAGAAAATTTTGCTGATAATCAATAATGGCCCTATGGGAAACAAAGAAATCATTTCCCAATATCATCTGGATGGGCTTCTGTTTCAACCGCAAATAAGCCTGATTGATATACGAAAAATCAAGTAATGCCATATTTTCGTACATAGGCAAATGAAAACGTCCTAACTTAAATTCAGGGATATCTGCAATTCGCACTTCAAAATCATCACCACCAATACCTGCTGTAACGCCATCATGAAGCTGGGTTTGCAATTCCGGCAATATTGACTGAGCATACGCCGCGTCCATACAACTATGTGAGGCACCGGTATCCAGCACAATGCGAATGGCCTTACCTGCCACGTAACCTTTTACGAGCGTATGAAAATCGTCCGATTCAAGTTCAACTATATGGAGTTTCGTTTTATACATCAAAAACAAACAAATTATAATCGGGAACAAAACTATGACAAAGTCTCATTCATAACGAACAACTACATTAAAGCCAATGTTTCTTGATAAAGAAAACAACAAGAATAATGAGAATAATGGCGCAAAAACCAATGACAATCAAAAAAGCATAAGGGGATTCCGCAAATGGCAGCTTCACATTCATACCATATAAGCCACTGATAAACGTCAACGGCAGAACAATGGTGGATATGATTGTGAGCATTCTCATAATTTCATTGGTTTTGTTTGTCTGCAAAGAATCAAAAGTACTGGACAGGCCATCCACCAACTCACCATAGTCGTCGATACTATCCCACATCTTCTGGTAAAAGTCGAGGATATTGCCCCAATATTCTTCCATATCATCAGCAAAACCCTTCACCTCGCCAGATTCAAATTGTTTGAAGAGTCTCAATTGCGGACGGAACATGGTGTTCATTTGAATAATATTCTTTCTGAATCTGGAAATCTGCTCAATGATTTTCTCCGATTTACTACTAAAAAGTTCTCTGTTAATATAATCCAATTCGGTGCCCATACGCTCAACCAGGAGGAATGTCTCCTTCATCATTCTATACAGAATATGGTACAGGACGGCATCACTGGTACCACTGATATCGTCTTCATCTTCTGGTTCTGGATGAATCTTTGTAAAATTAAACAAATCTTGGACTACATAGTGAGAATTACCTACCGTAATAAGGTAGTCCTGCCCCCAAAAAATCTTAGTTTCCTCTGTCCTAACCAATTGCGTACGCTTATCCAACAAAGGAAAATGCAGGACTAAAAAGAAATAGTCATCGTAAATATCTATTTTGGGACGTTGCACAAAGCTGGAGCAGTCGTCAATATCCAAGGGGTGGAAATGGAAGTTATCTCGTAAGAAGTCCAAATCTTCAACCGTGGGATTGGTAATATGATGCCACTTAAGGGTTCCGAAATCAATGGTATCAACCATAAAATAACCTCCTTTCTAATAATGGATTATGACAAATATGCTACATCTTGGCGCAAAAATTTTAACGGCTGCAAAGGTATAAAAAAATATTAAAAGATGAAAAACACTTTTCCCATCTTTATTATGCATCAAAGACTTTCTTCTAAATAATTCTAATGGATTATCTCCCTAAAATATGATATATCTCTTTCATTTTCGCCTCTTCAGGGAGGGCAATATCCACCCAATGGATATCCATTCCCAAACGTTCCATCCGTCTAAACCAAGTCATCTGGCGTTTTGAGAATTGGTGAATGGCAATATTCAGTTTTTCAAACATCTCCTCATAACCAATCTCTCCTAACACAAAAAGCGTGACAAACTTATATTCCAAGCCATAGCGGATCAATCGTTCGGCATCCACACCGGAATCCAGCAAAGCACGAATTTCATCAACCATGCCTTCATGCAATCTGGATTCCAAACGAGACGTGATTCTGGAACGAATCAAATCACGACTTCCACGCAATCCAATCAGGATCGACGGCACAGGATCGGAAATAATCTGCTTTTCATCTTGGAAACTGAACCTATAACCTTGCAGAACGGCCTCTATATACATGCCGCTGCCGCCACACAAGACAATCTGCTTATTACGTCGCTCAATATCATTAATCACTTTAAAGGCTTCCTGCTGATAGCGAAAAACATTGTATTTCACGCCAGGCTCCTCAATATCTATCATGTGGTAGGGGACATTTAGATCTCCATACCGATATTCTGAAATATCTTTTCCAGTACCAATATCCATTCTACGATAGATTTGTCGGGAATCCGCGCTGACGATTTCTCCGCCAAGCTCAGCAGCCAAGCGTACCGCGATATGCGTTTTTCCTGTCGCCGTTGGGCCTAAAACAGTAATAATGGGATTTTCCTCTGTAATCATTCTACTGGTTGCAGTTTAGGTTCATCGTAAATTTCAAGATCAAAGATATTGTCGCCATCTATTTTCAAACGCATCATGGTCAAACGCGTATGGAATCCATAGCGGCCGGCAGCACCTGGATTGATAAAGAGAAGATTATTTTTCTGATCGTTCATCACCTTTAGAATATGCGAATGGCCTGCAACAAGAAGAGTTGGTTTTTCCTCTTTGATCAATTGCCATCCTTCCGGATAATATTTTCCCGGATGCCCAACAATGTGCATTATAGCCACCTTGTGCTTTTCGCACTGAAAGACCTGCTTTTCAGGAATTTCTCGCCGGATATCCCAATCATCGCAGTTTCCATAAACAGCGCGAACCACAGGCGCGATAGCCTGCAATTCATCTAAAATGAAATCATCCACTATATCGCCCGCGTGCCAAATTTCATCACAGTCCTTGAAAAACTCAAAGGCATTGGGATGCAAATAGCCATGAGTGTCGGAAAGTATGCCTATTTTTTTCATTCCTTTACCGGATTACGTTGTTTTACAACCTCAAAAAGCGTAATTCCCGCAGCTACAGAAACATTCAGCGAGCGAATCGTGCCCACCATAGGAATTGTCACCGTGTCGTTGCAATGACGTAGATAGTCCCACGCAATACCTTCGTACTCATTGCCCATAATCAAACAAAGCGGGCCGGTAAAATCTTTGTTGTAAAGAGCATGGTTCGCCTTTTCGGTCACCCCTACGACCTCAACACCGGAGTCTTTAAGATACTGAATCACCTCCACCAAGTTGGAATGCCGGCAAACAGGAATCTTATTGAGTGCGCCGGCAGAACTTTTGACGGCATCCTCATTGAGCTGTGCACCGCCATTGAGAGGAATAATAATCGCGTCTACACCCGCACATTCAGCCGAACGGGCAATCGCTCCCACATTGCGCACATCGGTGATTTTATCCAACAATAGCAAAAACGGCGTCCTCCCCTCTTCAAAAATCGTAGGAACAATGTCGTAAATACTACTATATTCTATCGCCGAAAGGAAAGCCACCACTCCTTGGTGATTATTTCTGGTCAGGCGATTGAGCTTTTCAAGAGGCACATATTGAAAAGGGATTTTATGCTGACGGACCTCATAAAAAAGTTGTTTGAAAAGCTCACCTTGCAAGCCCTTTTGGAAAAGCACCTTATCAATGGTTTTACCACTTTCCATTGCCTCAAAAATCGGACGCATACCATAAATCAGGCTGGTATCCTTTTCTTTATCACGATTGTTTGGAATCATTATTTTCTATAAAATTAAAGTTAAAAAAACATCACTACACCATTATGCACGATGCACTATTTCACAGGCTTACGCACATAATGCGGCATCTCCATAGGAATCTCCATCGATAGTTCAATGTAACCTGAAAATTCGCCATTCTCATACCACGGAGATTGATAAATCAACTTCTTTACTCCATTTTTTTCTATCGTATAGGCATTCACATTGTGATTTTCCAGCAATCCCAGCAGCTTCGTACGGGCCGGCTCGGGATGACAATCTATCAGTGAATTTCCAATAAGCGACTTACCATCCTTACAAAATGTAGCCACTGATTTATCGTTCATTTCCAATATATTGCCGTCTTTATCGCAAATCGTAACGGAAAATGGAGGTTCTTTAAAATATTTCAACATAACATCAATTATTTATCATTAAAAAAAGCGGCGCAAACTTACACAAAAATCAAATATGAGGCCGCACAAAATAGCCATAACTGGCTTTTCATCCCAACAAACTATTTACACTCACAAATAAAAGCTCCTGCTCGTTTCCCAATTATGATTATCTTTGTCATCAATTTTTGGAACTAATTATTATGCGCTTTTTTCACCTCTTTCTCATCCCATTAATAGTCGTTTCGCTATCCTTTATGAGTTGCAGTCGCTCCACAAAAATGGACCTTTTGAGCAAAGATATCTCCAATACCATACTACAAAATGACACCACTTTTATTTTCATTGGAATGGAATGGTGCCAAGGAAGTACCCATAATTTCACGAAACTCTTTGCGACAAAGTGTCATGAAGCACATTGGGATGGTAAAGCTGTTGCCATATTCTTCTCTTCCGAACAATTTTATAACGATATTCTTAAAAACGCGCCATATTCAGGACAAAGCTACAGAATTGACAGTCATGGAGGAATTGTAGATAGAATATATGCCCATAGACTTTTGAAGAAAATCATTCCTCACTATAAAAAAGTCAACTATGTGCCCATTATGATTGCCGTGGATGCTGATGGAAATTACCGTCATTGGCCATATCAAAAATAAAAGAAACTCTTATTAAACTTATTGTAAATAACGTGAGTTCGATATAAGCAACTAAAAGAGAACCAGCTGATTATCAGAGAATGCTTCTACCGATATGGATGGTTTCTTGGGGAAGAAGCAGTAGGCGGCAATGGCGGCGACCGCATTGACCATGAAGTTGCAGAG
>JAZRYC010000015.1:0-4035 GCA_045600525.1 Bacteroidales bacterium | reverse complement strand
ATAGAGCGGCTGTCCGCTAAAATGTGTACTTTTGCCCATGTTATTTTTAATTTTGTAACACAGCAAAAATAACACAATGGGCTGACTTCTCAAACCGAAATCAGCCCTTATTTTTTGCCCTCAAAAAAATTTTATCGGACACCAATAATTTACTATAAGGACAGCTATACTGCGGCACCACACATCGCCGGCTGTCCGGAAAAAAATACGGGGGTTCTGCTCTTGCACCCCCCCGACACACAGAAATATAAAATTTACAGCGAGCGCTGTATTTCAGCATAAATCAAATCTATAGCATCCGGCTGGGCGAAGGGGCGAAGATGCTCACTCATCTGCGCGCAACGGTCGTCATCGTCCACCAACTGCATCAGGGCCGGCATCAAGTCGTTCTTGGCGGTGGAATCCGGAATCAGCACAGCGGCATCCTTAGTAGAAAGAGCCTTCGCATTGTAGGTCTGATGGTCTTCGGCCGCATAGGGGAAGGGCACTAAGATGGTCGGCACGTCCACAATGGCGAGTTCGGCAATGGCCAACGCGCCCGCACGAGAGATGATGATGTCGGCCATACTATAGGCATCGTTCATATTCTTAATAAAGGGCACAATGCGGATGTGTTCATCCTGCTCGGCCAACAATTTATTATCAATATTTTTATAATACGTCTCACCTGTCTGCCACAACAACTGAAGATCAGCCTTGCGGAAATCATCCAAATGCGCCGCCATGGTTTCATTCAATGTGCGGGCACCGAGACTGCCCCCCACTACCAAAACGGTTTTTCGCTCGGGACTAAAATTGAAGAATTGATAAGCGGCGGGATCCTTTCTTTTAAGATTAAGGATTTCAGCACGGATAGGATTACCCGTCTTCACAATCTTCTCTGCCGGGAAGTATTTTTCCAAGCCATCGTAGGCCACGCAAAGGCGTTTAGCCTTGGGTGCCAGCATCTTATTCGTCACCCCGGGGTAGGAGTTCTGTTCCTGCAGCAAGGTGGGTATGCCCAGTTTGTCGGCAGCCTTCAAGGCAGGGCCGGAGGCAAATCCCCCCACGCCAATGGCGATATCGGGTTGAAACTCTCGAATAATCGCCTTGGCACGCTTCATCGCCTTCATCAGCACAAAGGGCAACTTTATATTCCTACGCAAGCCGCGCAGCGAAAAATCACGACTGATACCATATATCTCAAGTCCCTCAATGCGATATCCCGCCTCAGGCACGCGACGCATCTCCATCTTGTCGCTGGCTCCGATAAACAGTATTTCCGCATCCGGATTTTCCTTTTTTATCTTATTGGCAATAGCCAATGCCGGAAAGATATGTCCTCCGGTACCACCCCCACTGATTAAATAGCGATTTTTCATAACTACGATGTTTTATTTTACTTAGGTTAATTTATTACAATATATAATATTACGAAATATCTTTAAACTTTAAACAAACTATTATCCTTCACCACAAACTGTATGGTGGCACGACTGGTTTGACGGACCAACAATTCCCGTCCTTGCAGCACTTTGGCTATTGACTCATCCGTATAATGTCGAATCGTAATCAGGTCAACATTCTCATTGTATTTCACCTTATACCGTTCCTGCAAATCGGCAAGACACTGCGTGAGTCTGCGTGGTTCTGCGTCAGTGCAAATGGAAAAGCTCAATGCAGAATTCTGCATCAGGTTAATGCGGATACGATGCTTGGACAGCACTGTGAATATTTCGGAAAGATTATCCACGGCAATGAAGGAGAAATCCCTCGGAAAGATGGTCAGCAAAGTCTGATGGTCTTTCACAATGAAGGACGGAACATCGGAAGAAAGAGTGCAATTGCAAATCACACTCCCCTCGTTTTCCGGGTGGAAGAAGGACTTCACAAACAATGGTATCTGTTTGTTTTGTAGTGGTTTTAGGGTTTTTGGATGAATAATGGAGGCGCCATAATAGGATAATTCCACAGCTTCCTCGTAGGGGATGCTGTCCAACTTCACCGCATCGGGGAAGCGTTTGGGATCGGCATTGAGCAAACCGGACACGTCCTTCCAGATGGTAACGGATTCTGCCTCAAGGGCGTAGGCCACGATGGCGGCCGAGTAGTCAGAGCCCTCGCGACCCAGTGTCGTGGTGAGATTTTCGGCCGTACCGGCAATAAAGCCCTGTGTCAGCACAACATTGCCTTTGGCGGTAGTTTCCTCCGACAAGACCGCTTCCCGAATCAGTTTCTCGGAAGTTTCCCAATCCACATGTCCTTCGCGATAATTGCCGTCTGTTCGTACCAATCGGCGCGCGTCCAGCCAACGATTGGAAATACCCACAATATTGAGATAGCCAGAAATCAGCGTTGTGGAAAGCAATTCGCCGAAACTGACAATCTGGTCGTAGTCGAAATCATAGTTGTGCGATGGTTCCACGGCAAGGCGGGCACGCAGTTGTTCAAAAAGTCGGCGCAGCGCATCCACCATAGCACCTGGATCCGGCACCAATTGTTCGGCCACGCGCTCGTGCTGTTGCTGGAGCTCATCCACCATAGTGGGCAACTGGTCAGGTGACTGGTAGTAGGCGGCCAACACCTTTTCCAAATAGTTCGTCGTCTTTCCCATAGCGGATATAACCACCACCAATGGTTCGTCAGGGTAGCGCCGCAGGATGGACTGCAGATTTTCAATAGCTGGGGCGTCCTTCACCGAGGCGCCACCAAATTTAAACACTTTATATTGCATTATTGTTCGTTTTTAAGAACCTGAAGCAACGTGGTACCTACCACGCCGAGCGTGTTTTTATCGATATGTTCAACATTGTCGTTCAACGTATGCCAAACAGGATCGAATCCTGTTCCTGAAGTGGCGTCATAATGGATGATGTCAATCATCTTAAACGGGGCATACTTGTTCACATAGTAGTGGTCGTCGGTGATGATGCCACCCGGGGCGCTGATGAAGTAATCGCCATGGCCCAGTTCGTAGGCCGTGGACCACACCTTGGCCACCACGGGCTGTGCGTCGCGCACGGAAAAGCTTTCCTGCATAAACTGGGCATTGGCAGTTCCCACCATGTCAAGCAGGATGCCGTAACGGGCATTATAGTCGGCTTTGTGCAGGTGCTGGGCCCAATACTGGGAACCCAGTCCCCACCAGTCGCCAGCAGGAGCACTCTCACCTTCCTTCGGACCATAGTCTTCGGCATCAAACAAAACGATGTCCACGCCGATGGAAGGGTTGAGTTGGCGGAGTTGTCGAGCGACTTCCAGTAGCACGCCCACGCCGGAGGCGCCGTCATTAGCGCCATCGATAGCCTTATCGCGGTTGGCAGGCAGTGGATCATGATCGGCAAACGGGCGGGAGTCCCAATGCGAGGACAGCACCACGCGCTCGGTTCTTTCCGGAGCGAAAGAGCCAATAATATTCTGTGCCGTCCAGTTCTTGCCATCGTATGTACGGACCGTGAACGGTTGGCAAAACGCCGTGTCGCAAAACTCGCCCAACTTGGCTAACAGATAGTCGCGACAGGCATCGTGTGCCGCACTTCCCAATGTGCGCGGACCGAAATCCGTTTGTGCCTTCACGTAGGCGTAGGCCGAATCAACTTCAAAAGCCGGCAGCGTGACTACCGGCTTTATATCTTGGTTTTGATCTTTCTTTTGATGACAGGAAGCCAACATCAAGCTCCCTATAAGGCATATTGCCAAAGTTTTTTTCAAGTACATATTCGTTATATTTCGAATGATTCTTTAAAGAGCTATATGAAGTATCAGGACATTGGCAATCTGCACCATCATTGAGAAGCTGTTATGATTCTACAGAACCAACAACGATCCTTTCATAACGGGATAGCGTTTGCCGTTGTAGTCCACCACCTTGAGCACATACACATAGGTTTGGTTCACCACGTTTTGTCCTTGAGTTTCCGGATAGTCTTCGCTAAACGGTTTGCCATACCACTTGAAGTCCACATTATTCGTATGGTAGATCAATTCGCCGTTACGATTATACACGGAAAACTCCAACGACTGAATCAAATCCTTCTGCGGAAGGTAGAAGTAGTC
>JAZRYC010000014.1:0-25031 GCA_045600525.1 Bacteroidales bacterium | reverse complement strand
TCCTTACCGACCTTTTCGCTAATTTCCTCTTGGGTGAGGTGGCACTCATCTAGGAGAGTTTGATAGCTCAAAGCGATTTCAATAGCATTGAGGTCGGCTCGTTGGATATTTTCCACAAGGGCCATCTGTACCGTTTGAACGTCGTCAGCCGTGCGCACGAAAGCGGGAATTTCCGTAAGTCCGGCAAGTTTGGCAGCCCTAAAGCGTCTTTCGCCAGAAATCAGCTGATACTTTCCATTTTCAATGGGGCGCACCGTAACAGGCTGAATCAAGCCATAGGTCTTAATAGATTGGGCTAATTGCTTCAAGGCCTCTTCATCAAACTTCGTACGGGGCTGATAAGGATTAGCCTCAATAGATTCTATCTTGATAAAGCTATTATTTCCCACATTCACATGGGATTTAGGGCTTTGTGTGGGGATATCCACGCCGCCCAAAATAGCGCCCAAGCCGCGGCCCAGGGGTTTATCGTTCTTTGTCATAGTCATTTTGTTTAAATAGTATAGCCATTCTTTATAAGGAACTCCTTCGCTAGATTAAGATAGTTCGTATTGCCGCGGGACTGCACGTCATAGAGGACGATAGGTTTACCGAAGCTTGGGGCCTCGCTCAGGCGGACATTTCTGGAGATAACCGTATTGAAGACAATATCCTTGCAATGAAGTTTGACATCCTCCACCACTGCGTTAGAAGACTTATAGCGTGACGTGTACATGGTGAGCAGAATACCTTCTATGGCAAGTTCTGGATTCATATTGGATTGTACGAGTCTTACCGTGTTGAGCAGTTTGCCGAGGCCTTCCAGAGCGAAATACTCACACTGTACAGGAATGAGTACGGAGTCTGCGGCCACCAAAGAGTTCAAAGTAATCAGTCCTAAAGAAGGAGCGCAATCAATGAAAATAAAGTCGTAGTCGTTTTTGAGCGTATAGATGGCATCCTTCATGCGATACTCACGTCGTTCGAAGGAAATCATTTCGATTTCCGCGCCAACGAGATCAATAGTTGCCGGCAGCAGGTCCATATGGGGAATGGATGTTTTCACAATAGCTTCCTGGGCCATGCGGTTGCCGATCATACAATCATAGATGCTATAGGCATCTTCAGACTGTTCATAGCCTACGCCGGAGGACGCATTAGCCTGCGGGTCGGCATCAATCAGCAGGACTTTGAAATCCAGCACAGCCAATGAAGCGGCAAGATTCACAGCGGTGGTGGTTTTCCCAACACCGCCCTTTTGGTTTACTATGGCAACTATCTTTCCCATTATAGGCTCAAGTCTAAATCGTCAAAATCAACATTCATACGGTCTTCGGATCCGTTTTCGGAATCTATGTCAAACATTGTTTCCTCGGGAACCTTACCGGTGCGGATGAATTCAATTACACCGCTGAGGGCGTTTTGGAATTTGTCAAAATCTTCCTTATATAAAAACACCTTATGTTTCTCATAAAAGAAATTGCCGGTTTCGGCATTGAATTTACGCTTACTTTCCGTAATAGTCAAATACAATTCTTCCGTCTTCGTACTCTTCACATCGAAAAAGTAGGTTCTTTTTCCTGCCTTTACGGCTCTCGATAACACTTCGTTCTTGTCTTGATTTTCCATTATTTTATTGTATTTTGATGTTGTTTTGCGTCCTTTCGGGCGCCTAGATATTAGTTATTCCACCACGGGTGGCATTATTAGCGTTTGTTCTGCTGTTGTTTTTGGAGTTGTGCCTGCTGCTTCTGCAATTCTTCCATTTTCAACTGCCATTTGGACTTTTTAACGGGTTTCTTCATCGCAGCCTGCAACTTTGCACGCAATTTGTCTTCATTAATCGACATGCGGAAAATCCACATTTGGGCAAATGTCAATATGTTGAACAACAAATAATAATAGGTCAATGCGGAAGAGAAGTTATTGAACATAAACAGGAACATAATCGGCATCATGTACATAAACATGTTCATCATGCGTTGTTGATCCTTGTTGCCCTGGGTTGGCGACATCAGTTTGTTGTTCAACCAAGTATAGACTATAGTGGCAATCGTCATCAAGATTGTGAACAAGCTCATGTGATCGCCATAGAGGGGTATACGGTGTCCGAAATCCCAAATAGAGTCATACGTGGAAAGGTCTTCTGCCCACAGGAAGGATTTCTGACGAAGTTCGTACGCAGCCGGGAAGAATCGATACATGGCGATAAGAATCGGCATTTGCAGCAGCATGGGCAGACAACCGCCTGCTGGTTTCACGCCGGCACTTCGATATAGGTTCATCGTTGCCTGCTGTTTCTTCATCATATCCTCATCCTTGGGATATCTTGCGTTAATCGCTTCAATTTCCGGTTTGAGGGCACGCATTTTGGCCGATGACATATAAGTTTTGTAACCTACCGGGAGAAGGATCACCTTCAAAATAAGGGTCAGTATGAGAATAATGAGGCCATAGCTCAAACCATAGGCTTCCAACCAGTTAAACACTGGAATAATGGCGAATCGATTGATCCAATGAAGCAGGAAGAAGCCCCATCCCAGTGGAACCTGGCGTTCCAAATTGAGGTCATAGCCTTTTAGTAGCTTATATTGGTTGGGGCCGATATACATTGACATGGCGAATTCCCCCTTATTGAGGTCCTTCATTTCAAAATCGAGATCGGCGGCACAATTTTTCAAGACAGACGTCTCAGACTTGTCTGGAACTGTCACAGAGAGTGATCCGGAAGAGAACGGCTGATCTTCTACAATCAAGCAGGTAGTGAAGAATTGCTGTTTGAAGGAGACCCATTTCAGCGGGGAGTTGAAATCCTTTTTATCGTCCTTACGTTCATCCAGGTTCTGCACTTCATCCACATTATCCATAAAATAGACAGAGGTGAGCATCTTTTCCGTCTCATAATTCTTTTCCACAGAGCGTGGTTGCGCGGCCCATTCCAAGGTATAGCTGTGTTTATTCGGATAGAGGTATTCCTCCATATTCACAAAGCGTACTTTGAAGTCAAAGCGATATTCATCCTTATTGAATGTATAAAGATACTCAATGTAGGATGAATTATCCAGCATTGCGCATTGTGTGGTATCATGCTTGCAGTTAGGATAGAGGCGTAGTGAGAGTGTTTTATGCTGATCATCGACCACCAGCGTATCTGACGCATCGGAAAGGAAATAGCAGTCCTGCGTTGCCACCTCCGATTGGTCTTGGAGCATCAAGTCAATATTCATCGCATTGGAGCCGCCTTGGAAAAGTTCCAGCATAATCTTTGCGGAATCCTTCGGCGTATAGCGGTAAACATCCTTCAGAAAGACATTTTTCAGGCATCCGCCTTTTTTCGCAAAAACGTAAATCGCCTTATTGGTTTCCACCACATAGTCGGTTTCTCCATCCACTTCCGGGTTAGAGAAAGCCTGTGCAGGTGAAAGTTTGTTTTCTGGTGTTATCGAAGCGGCAGCTGTATCAGCCACCAGTGAAAGATTGACGGTATCATCCTCCGCTTCTCTGGCAGCTTCCTCTGCCAATCGTTCTTCTTGTTCTTTTCTAATTTTTTGATTCTTGTTGGTTTGGTAAAAGCTAAAGCCTAAAAACAATCCAAAAATCAACAGCAGTCCAATAACAGTATTCTTATCCATCTTTGATTTTTAAAATGGCTGCAAAAATAAAAAAAATTGTTCAAGTATGGGTATCCGATTCGTACCCTTTATCAACATTATTTACGAACTTTGCCCCAGTAGTCGCGTGCGGTATCTGCATCGCCTTTCAACTGATAGGCATCACCCAGCGACTGGTAAATAAGCGACTTATTATCCGCCTCATAGGTAAAGGTCAGAGCTTGTTTAAGATAGTCAATGGCCTTGTCGGCGTTTTTCTTCTGGAGGTAGCCCATGCCGATATAATATAGCAGTCCTGAATTCTGAGGGAAGAGTTCATTGATATCCTGTTCGTAGGGAAGGATTTCCTGCCAACGTTGCAGCTTGTTTATCACATAACAGAAGTCCTCCCACAAGGAATAGGAAGTATTGTCTTTCTGGATGGCTTTTTGAAATAAGGGGAAAGCCTCTTCATATTTGGAGAGAAGCACTTGGAGACGCGCTTTGGACACATAGCCTTCCGCCTCATGGGGGTGAGCGCTGATAAGTGCGTCGGCCAGTCTGTCGGCACGCGAAACATCCTGCGGCAGACGCGTACGTGCGGCGACAGCCATACATGAGCGCATATAGGGTGTTTTTTCGGAAAGTTCCACGGCAGGATCCGCGAAGACCTTTTCGAGGTGGAACATGGTTTTTTCCGTATTTTTCTTCTGTTCCCAATAAGTAGCCAGCGCCATATTCAATTGAGGATCATCGGGGGTAATTTCAAAAGCCTTCTGATAGTATTCGTAGGCCTTGTCCAGGGAGCCGTTGCTTTGGTAGATATTGCCGGCCTTCACATAATAATCGGCCGTATGCGGATAGGCCGCAATCAGCTTGTCGTACTCGCCGACCGCGTCCTTCACCCTGTTCATATAGAGCCACAGGGATGCCTTCACGCGAGTCAGTTCGTCATTATAGCCAATGATTTTTTCCATTCGGTCATAGGTTTCAATCACTTTTTCCGGTCGTCCCAATTCCATATAACATTCCGACAAAGAATACAGGTAATACTCATTATTTGTTTTCTCATTGCAGATCTGCTCCCACAGTTTAGCGGCAGAGAGATAGTCTTCTTTTTTAAAATAAACATTGGCCAGATCCACCTTATACCACACATTCTTTTTATCCACTTTGATAGCCTTTTGAAGAGCATCGACGGCATCGGAATAATTCTTTTGGTCGGTGTAAATTTTGGAAAGCATGAAATAGGAAGCATCGTGTTTGGGGTCATCCAGGGTTATCCCGTTGAAGATCTTCAGGGCTTCTGACGCGCGTCCGGAGAAATAGGCCTTCAATCCTTCCGTGTATTGAACGGAAATTTTCCGGGCAGAGACGGCGGACTTACCCATGTCGGCAATATGACGCGTTTTTCGTCCTCCCTGGGCAGAAACGGCGACCGAGATAACGAGCAACAAGAGTATAACAGCTATTTTTTTCATAGAATGCAATTTAACACATAAAAACCGCCTCGCCATTCATAGGTTCCCCACTGGCGAGACGTATGATTAACGAAGAAAATGGAAAATTATTTTTTGCCGCTATGGCCAAATCCGCCGGCACCGCGCTGCGTAGAAGAGAGGTCATCCACGGAATCCACCGGTTGCCATTGGATGTGTTCGAATCGAGACACCACCATCTGGGCAATACGCTCGCCCGACCGGATGACGAATGGTTCATCTGACAGGTTGATTAGGAGCACTTTAACTTCGCCACGATAATCGGGATCGACCGTGCCGGGGCTATTGAGCACCGTGATACCGTGTTTCATTGCCAAGCCGCTGCGCGGACGAATCTGTGCTTCACAGTCATCGGGGAGTTCCATATAGAGACCTGTCGGAATCAGTTGTCGTTGGCCCGGCTGGAGGGTCACATCTTCCGTGAGATTCGCTCTCAGATCCAAGCCGGCGGCATATTCCGACTCGTATGCGGGCAGTGCATTGGATGAGGTATTGAAAACCTTGCAGATTTTATCATTCATAGAATAAGAAATTTTTGGGGCGGCAAACTTACACAAATTATCCACATTATCCACATTGCCGCATAATAATATAAAAGTATTGACTAATAATAGTACATTTGCAGTCTGTTGAAATAATTGAAATATTAGTCATAACATTTTACATATGAAAAAGTTAGTACTTATTCTACTTACACTTCTAGTCACTTGCGGTCTAGGATATTCCCAAAAACGCGAATCAAAAACAAGAATCAAAAAAGAAAAAGCCGCCGCTGCAGACACCCTACGACAGGGTTCAGATGCGGATGACGACAAGTATGACCTCAGCGAAGGACAGGAATCTGACAGCGAGGACGGTGTCAGCAACTTTGTTCCCTCCTTGCTGCATTCCTCACAGGATGTATATACCAACAACACCTCCTACACATTCAGCATTGCCTATTTTCGTTCCCGCGGTATAGACAACAAGTATCAAGATGTCTGTATGAACGGCTTTGCCATGAACAGTTTGATTACAGAGCGGGCCTCCTACTCCCAATGGGGAGGTCTTAACCATATTTTCAGATATCCGGAGAGTATCACCAACCTCAATCCGGCCAGTTTTACTTTCGGGAACATCGGTGGGGCGACAAACTACAACCTGCGCGCCAGCACCATACGCCGTCAGCTTCGGGCAACCTATTCCCTCAGCAACAAAACGTACAGCAATCGTTTCATGCTTACTGGTGCAACCGGTGTTCTGCGCAATGGCTGGTCTGTGGCAGGATCTCTTTCCGCCCGTTTCGGCAATGCGCTTTCCTACGTAGAAGGCACCTCCTACAACAGTTTTGGTGGTTTCATCGCCGCAGAAAAGAAGTTCAATGCCGAGCATGCCCTCAACTTAGCGGCATTCGCCTCCTACACCTCCCGCGGCATGCAGTCAAACTCCGTTCAAGAAGTGTATGACCTTTTGGACGACCACTACTACAATGCCAACTGGGGATGGTATCAAGGGAAGCAACGTAACGCGCGTGTTCGTACCGTTTGCGAACCCGTCATTTTGCTCACCCACACATACACGCCAAAAAACAACAAACTTTCCATCAACACCACCCTTGCCACCACCTTCGGACGCAATAACACCACCTCTTTAAACTGGTATGACGTGCCAGACCCGAGACCAGACTACTATCGATATCTTCCATCCTACCAAATCGACAAAGGAGACACCAATTCCTTCTATTATGACATTCTCGGATATTGGCAGAACAACGACGAATCCTATACGCAGATCAACTGGGATAAGATGTATGAAATAAACCATTTGGCCGCCACACAAGGCAAACGCGCCCAATATATGGTGGAGAACCGCATATTCGACCACTTCCAGCTCGGCGGTAGTTCAAACCTCAGCGTCACCTTCACCGACAACATCAAAATGTACGCCGGCATTGATGTGAGAGGAATGAAACAGAAAAACTACAAAACTATCAACGACCTTCTCGCAGGCAGCTATTGGTTGGACATCGACAAATACTCTGAAGGAGATTTCCCAGACGATTTCAACGTACAATACAACGACCTTCTCCATAAAGACGACACTCTCCACGAAGGCGACGTATTCGGATATAGTTACGACTACCACATTTACACCCAGCGAGCCTGGGCCACGGCCGTATTCACGTATCCCCACCTCGAATTCCATTTGGGTGGAGAAATCGGCGGCACCGAGTTCTGGCGTGTCGGCAATATGCAGAACGGACGTTTCCAAAACGAATCCTACGGCAAGTCTGCCGTCAAGAACTTCCTTGAAAGTGCTGGAAAATTAGGTGTCACCTACAAAATCAATGGCCGCAACTACCTTGTCCTAAACGGCATGGCAGAATCGTCCGCCCCCAACGTGCTCAACGCATTCGTTTCCCCACGTATTCGAAACAAATATGTGGAAAACCTACAGAACGAGCATATCTATTCCAGCGATTTCTCCTACATACTCTCCTACCCCGCCATCAAACTCCGACTCACTGCTTATTTCACACAAATCAACGACGCCACCCGACTCATCAGTTTCTATCATGACGACTATGCCAGCATGGTCAATTACTCCATTTCCGGTATTGACCAACGCCACCTCGGCATTGAATTAGGTGCTGAGATCAAATTGGGAACGATGTTCTCCCTAATTCTGGCCGGCAACTACGGTGACTATCGTTACTCCGACCGCGCCAATGTGACCATGAACGCGGAGAATGGAACCGATATGGAAGGAGATGTTCAAAGAACCGTCTATTGGAAGAACTACCATGTGTCAGGCACGCCACAAGCTGCCGGTACCATCGGCCTCAAGTTCAACCACAAATACTGGTGGGTAAATATCAACGCCAACTACTTCGACAAGATCTACTGCGACCTGAATCCAGAACGCAGAACGACCACTGCCACAGGCTCCCTTTACTATACCGACGAGGCGCTCTACCATCAAATTGCCGACCAAGGACGCATGAAGGGACAGTTCACTTTAGACCTTTCTGTTAGCAAATCATGGAAAGTCAAAGACTACCTCATCGGATTCAACGCCAGCGTAACAAACCTGCTCAACAACAAGAACCTCGTTACCACCGCTTGGGAGCAATACCGTTTTGACTACACCAACTACAACGTAAACAAGTTCGGCAACAAATACTACTATGCCTTCGGCACCACATTCTACCTTGGTATCAACTTCACTTTCAACTAACAGACGATATACCACTATTTTTCAAAATTCGAATACAAACATCAAACATATAGCACAATGAAACGATTCCTCAAACTAAGCATATTCATCATCACCATCGGTCTATTCGCATCCTGCGACCTACAACCCGATATGGCTCCTGTACCCACATTTGAAGGCAAAGCAAACATGACCATCGAAGAACTGCTTGAGCTCCACGAAATCGGCAGTACCAGTTCTTACGATTCCATTCCGGCGGGAACCATCATCACTGGTATTGTGACCACTTCCGACCAGCATGGCAACTGCTATAAATATATCAACATTGAAGACGGCACTGGCGGCATCCAGATAAAGCTCAACAACACCGCCTTATTCAACAGATACAAAGTCGGACAGCGTGTCTTTGTCAAGTGCGATGGACTTATTATTGGTGACTATCGCAAACTACCGCAAATCGGATACTGGGCAAACGACGAAGTTCAGGCTATTCCTTCCAAATTGATATATAATCACATTTTCTGCGACGGCATTCCCGAAAATGACTTCGAACCGACCATCACTCTAAATTCCATTCCTCGCGCAAGCGACCTGCCATCAAGTTATTTAAACAGATTAGTGCGCCTCACGGGCTGTTCCTTTGTTGATGGTGGAAATGCCACATTCTGCGAGCCCAATTCGTCCACTTCGCGCAGCATCACACTTTCGGATGGAACCACTATTATCATGAGAACCAGCAACTACGCCGATTTTATCAATGAAATGCTACCCACCGGAACAGGAGACATTATCGGTATCCTAACCCGCTACAACAGTGACCTGCAAATTGTCATTCGCGACTTAGACGACGTGATAGGATTCAAGCAGCCTGCATCAATGGAAGAACTATTCCACATCAGCTACACGAATGCCTTCAACGAAGGATGGACCCAATACTCCAACAATGTTCCATGGCAGCTAATGAACCACTCCAGCTTCTGCGGTTTCTATATTAACTCCAGCAGCAACAACACCAACAGTTGGTTGGTTTCCCCAGAAGTTGATCTTAGCGGTTCCACGGAGGCCGTCCTATCCTTTAGGCATCGTGCGCCCAATGGAGGTGACAACAACACGATGAAACTTTTATACACCACTAATTTCACTGGGGATGTAAACACAACGACTTGGTCTGAATTGCCCATTTCCTCATTCAGCACTAGCTTTGAGCATGCTCGCATTGATATCCCATCTTCCATACAAAGTTCCAAATTCAGAATTGCCTTCCAATACAATGGCGGTAATTCATCATGGTATATCGGCGACCTATCCCTTGCCGCAACCTTTATCTCAATCACCGCAAACAAATAAAGTAATTGAATATGAAAAAGCACATTCTTTTAAGCCTCCTTGGTTTAGCTGCTATGATCACCCTATTCACCTCCTGCGATCCGTGGGAGCAACCCATATTTCCAGGACCTGGATCCATATCCATCTACGATGGACCTGCAAATAACAAGACCATTGCCGATATCAAGGCTATGCACGTATTAGGATCCGGTTCTCAAGATGCCATCTGCGGCGATGACGAAACCTTCATCGTCAAGGCAGTGGTCGTCAGTTCCGACCAAGGTGGAAACTGCTACAAATATATGACCATACAAGATGAGACCGGCGGTATTGAGATTGCCATTGATCGTACCGGCATATACAACGAATACCCCGTCGGTCAGACCATTTTCTTGGATTGTCGGGGCCTCATTGTAGGTGACTACCACAACAAATACCAAATCGGCTGGAAATATTCTGGTTCAGTTGGACGAATCAACGCAAACGCACTTGATCGATATATCCATAAAAACGGCTTGCCCAATCCAAGTCACCCACTAATCGCCCACCCCATTACCATCAAAGGCAGCAACGACCTCAAACCGGAAAACACCAACTGCCTCGTTAAAATTAACGGATGCAAGTTTGACAGCAAATACCATGGCTTGCCACTAGCAGATGACAACTTCACCATGGATCGGGAAATCATCATCGGTGGTGCCACCGTCATAGTCAGGACCTCCAACTATGCCAACTTCCGTTCCACCACCATTGATGCCAACAAAGAATACTGTCTGTACGGCATTCTTACCACGTACAACGACGAATACCAACTCACCCTTCGTACAAAGGAGGACATCCAGGATGCCCAAAACGAAGAAGACCTCACCCTGCAGGAACTTTCCTTCAACAGCAGTTCCCTTACCTCAGGTGGATGGACTTCCTACCCCAGCAATGGCTGGACCTATCAGGTCTTCCAAGGTGACGACATTATGTTTCACAATTCCACATCATCCACTTGCGATGATTGGTTGATTTCACCTGAAATTTCCATTTCAGACCTTTCCGGATTACAACTATTCCTTGAGCATAAAAACAACGTTGAAGGCAGTCCTGCCGACTACTACCAAGTATATTACTCCACCACCTACGATGGAGATTTCCAAGAAAGCGATTGGCACGCATTTAATCCCAACCTCAATGTATTCCCTTCCAACTTCGGTCTCAGCAATGGCCTTGACCTCAGCGTAATTGATGATGCAAACTTCCGCATCGCTTTACGTTATCACAAAAACGGTTCGGTTAATGGAGCACGTTGGTACGTGCATAAACTGAAAATCGCCATCCCGTCAAAATAAAAAAATATATACAATATAACTAACAACTAAAAATCTATGTTCAAACTAAGCAGTATAGAAGAAGCTTTAGAAGATTTCAAAGCCGGAAAATTCATCATCATGGTTGACGATGAAGACCGCGAAAATGAAGGTGATTTTATTATCGCCGCCGAAAAGATAACCACCGAGAAAGTTAATTTCATGCTCACATACGGACGTGGTGTATTGTGCACTCCCCTAACCTCCGAACGATGCAGGGAATTGGATTTGGAGATGCAAGTAAACAGCAACACCTCGTTACATGGAACTCCCTTCACCGTAACCGTGGATTTATTGGAACACGGTTGCACCACCGGTGTATCCATGCATGATCGCGCCGCCACCATCAATGCGTTGGCCAATCCGGACATGAAGCCGCACAATTTCGGACGTCCGGGACATGTAAACCCACTCCGGGCCCGTGACGGCGGCGTCTTAGTTCGTGCCGGACATACCGAAGCCACAGTGGATATGTGTCGTCTCGCAGGCCTCACCCCCGTTGGAGCCCTTATTGAAATCATCAATCCGGATGGAACGATGGCACGGCTTCCTCAGCTGATGGAAGTTGCCGAAAAATTCGATTTCAAAGTCACCAGCATTGAAAAGCTCATAGCCTATCGTTTGCAAAACGAAAAGCTCATCCGCAAAGAGCAGGAAGTAAACCTTCCTACCCAATGGGGCAATTTCAAACTCATTGCCTATACACAACTCAACAACGGCGCCACCCATCTTGCCCTTAAGAAGGGAGATTGGCAGGAAGGCGAATCCGTTATGGTTCGCGTTCACTCTTCCTGCGCCACGGGAGATATTTTCGGCTCGTCCAAATGCGACTGCGGCGACCAGCTTCATCGTTCCATGGAGATGGTTGAGAAAGAAGGCAAGGGACTCATTCTCTACATGAGTCAGGAAGGTCGAGGCATCGGGCTCGTAAACAAGCTCCGCGCATACCATTTGCAGGAACTCGGAAGAGACACCGTGGAGGCCAACCTCGAACTGGGATTCAAGGCAGACGAAAGAGACTACGGTATCGGCGCCCAGATTCTTCGCGATTTGAATGCCACTAAGATCCGACTTATCACCAACAACCCCGCCAAACGCGTCGGACTGTCGGCACACGGCATTGAAATCCAAGATACCATCCCCATCATCATCGAACCCAACGAAATCAACAAACGCTATCTTAAGACCAAGCAGGATAAGATGGGACATAACCTACATTTAGACTAAAATAAGAAACTCGTTTTGAAAAATATCAGACTCTCTATCACCATTTTGTTCGCCACTCTGTGCCTAACCCAAGTAAACGCACAGACCCGTCACAGGCAGGACAGCCTGCCCCTGATTTCCACCCTTCGATTGGAAGTAAGGGCAGATTTCGAGTACACCCAATCATTAGGCCTACCCGACACGCTTTCCTTCAACAGTTATAGCTTCAAAGGCAGGTACTTCAACCTTCACATGGGGGGAAATCTCACCGACAAGTTATCTTACTACTTCCGCCAACGTATTGTGGCCAATTCCGGAAGTTCTAAC
This sequence comes from Bacteroidales bacterium, assembly GCA_045600525.1. GTDB lineage: Bacteria > Bacteroidota > Bacteroidia > Bacteroidales > WCHB1-69 > F23-D06. The sequence continues at coordinate 12,554 of JAZRYC010000014.1, read as the reverse complement.
TTTTTCGACAATACCGATTTCCTATACCTCAATTACGATATCAACAAGAACTGGTCCCTCCGAATCGGAAAGGATGCCCTCTCTGTGGGAGGATTTGAATACGACGCACCTCCTATCGACGTGTTGTTCAGTTCCTATTATTGGGACAATTTCTATTGTTTCCAATTGGCGGCGTCAGCCTCATTCCATTCCAGTGATGGAAAAAACACCCTCACCGCCCAAGTGGCCAACTCGCCCTACGTTTTCTATGGCTCCCCCTTCCAGAAGTCCCTCTTCAGCTACAGTCTCTTTTGGTCAGGAAACTTCAACCACTTCAAAACGCTCTATTCCATCAACATGTTTGAGCGATCCAAGGGTAAGTTCATGAACTACGTAGCCTTAGGAAACAAATTGGAATTTGACCGTTTCTGTATGTATGTGGACTTCATCCATCATGCAACCACCACGAAACAGTTATTCAAGAACTTCGCTGTGATCAGTAGGGCCGACATAAAGCTCACCGAAGGTGCCAAGCTCTTTGCCAAGGCCGCCTACGAACAGAATCTTGATCCGCTGGAGGCAGACCACTATCTCGCCACACAAGAGTTATGGGATTGTCTATCTCTACCCGGACAACAATATTTTTACTATGGACTTGGATTTGAAGTTCGTCCCACCAAATGTCCGGACGTCCGCATTCACGGCTTTGTGGCTGACTACTGTCTGCGGAATGATATAATACCAACTTCCACGACTCTGGAAGGATGCACCCAACACAAGCTCAATGTCAATCTCGGTGTTTCATGGAACATCGACTTCATTAAATATTTTCGCAAAAAATGAAAATCAAGCGCAAAAGAACCAACCAGTACGCTCTTTCCGTAGAGAAATTTTTCCACAAGTTAGAGCAATTTTTCAAAATGAAGAACCCGCTCAAATTCACGAGCAAGCGTTCTTTTGAAGCCATATTCTTCTTAATATTCTTCATAGGATTCTTCGGTTACCTGGCCTATAAGATGACCTTGCCGATGATGCTGAACACCTTTATGCAGGCGGCCTACCATCTATTGTTGGAAACCGTTTTCTACATCATGGCCATTTGTGTATTGATGGGTGCCATCAGCAAGTTAATGGCGGAATTCGGTGTGGTTCGCCTGATGGAGAATATTCTCCGACCCTTCATGAAGCCGTTGTACAACCTGCCTGGTGTGGCTGCATTGGGAGCCGTTATGACCTTTTTAAGCGACAATCCCGCCATCATAACCTTAGCCAAGGACAAAAATTTCAGTCGTTATTTCAAAAAATACCAACTGGTTTCGCTCACCAACTTCGGCACTGCCTTCGGTATGGGTTTAGTGGTATTGGCCTTCATGACGGGATTGGGTTATGGCAAAGGAGCCCTTGTAGGCATTTTCGGTGCTATTATAGGGAGTGTCATCTCCACGCGATTGATGCAACGATTCACCCTCAAAGCATATCCCGAGCTTGATGCCCCCATATCAGAAGAAACGGGTGACGAACAGCAAATCTCCTTCAAGAGCGAGGGCAGTGTATTCATGCGTTTTCTCAATTCCATTTTGGATGGCGGCAAAGACGGCGTGAACATCGGCCTGGCCATCATTCCCGGCGTGCTGGTCATTTCCACCATTGTAATGATGATGACATTTGGGCCCAGCGGGGAAAACGGTGTTTACCTCGGCGTTGCATACGAGGGCGTACCCATCATCACTTGGGCTGCCGACAAAATCGACATCATATTCAAATGGCTGTTCGGATTCACCAGTCCGCAGCTCATATCCTTCCCCATCCCGGCCTTGGGTGCCGTTGGTGCCGCACTTGGTCTGGTACCTCGATTCATTGCCGAAGGCATCATCAACAACAACGCCATTGCCGTATTCACCGCCATGGGCATGTGCTGGAGCGGATATCTCAGCACCCACACCGCCATGCTGGACTCCCTGGGCTATCGCAAGCTCATTGGCAAAGCCATCGGCGCCCACACCATCGGAGGCCTTTTCGCCGGCATTGCCGCACACTGGCTCTTCGTGCTCGTATCTTTAATATAGATTTATACCACCTCAATGAATATCGCCGCCTTTCCTTCGTGGGAATCAGAATTAATAGTTAATATCCAGAGTCATGCATCAACCGCATGGACATATGTGATGACAACTTTCACTATGCTCGGCGAAGAGATGCTGCTTGTGGCTATCATCGCATATCTCTACCTGTGTTTAGACAAGAAACTTGGGCGCACCATGTCTGCCGGAATGTTGTATGCACTGCTTGGCGGAGAATTCCTCAAGAACTCCATCCTGCGACTCAGGCCGTACTTTGTAAATTCGAATATACAATGTCTCCGTGCTCCCGCTGGAAGCGGCGACATCATGGACATTGCCATACAGGGCTATTCCTTTCCCAGTCTGCATGCCGCAAACGCAGTGATCATGTTCGGAGCACCATTTCCCCTCCTGAGGAAAAGATGGGCGAGAATACTCTGCGTGTTCATGATCTTGTTGATAGGCTTCTCCAGAGTTTATCTGGGAGTTCACTACCCTACCGATGTACTTGTCGGATGGTTACTTGGCCTTGTGGCTCTAACTATCGTAACATATATACTTCGCTCATGCCATAATTGGCTATTGGTTCTCATAGTTTGTGCGCTTGTCACCCTCCCAGGCTGGTTTGTGTGCCAGACCAAGGATTTCTTCAGTGCATACGGACTTATGACAGGCCTATTCCTAGCCTTCCATTTTGATGACAAATTAGTACATTTCAACAACATACCTAATTCATGGCGTTCCGTATTAAGACTGATATTAGGAGTTATCCTATTTTTAGGACTGAGCGAAGGCCTTAAACTTCCTTTTAGTAGTGAATTTCTTGACAGCGGCGGTTTTGGAGCACACCTTGTTCGCGCGATACGCTATGCCATTTCATCGTTCGCCACCATGGGCCTATATCCAATGCTGTTCAAACATACGGACCGATTTTTCAAAGCAAAGAAATGAATCTCAGAGAAATTAGCCTCAACGACTGGACTCCAAGCGGGGCGGGCGCAACGGCCACAAGTTATTTTCACAAGGAGAACCCAGAGCTTATGCTCAAACTGTTCGATGCCGGAATCACCGGCGACGGTTACGCCGAAAAGGAATACCATTTATCACGCAAAGTGGAAGCCCTCGGTTTGCGCACCCCAAGGGCTATTGAAATTGTGACTGCCGGCAAATGCACGGGTGTGATCTATCAACGCATTGCCCGTAAGAAATCCGTATCACGCTGCTGTGCCGATCATCCCGATGACATCGACAAGTATGCCGGTATCTTTGCCTCCGAATGCAAGTCTTTGCACAACAAGACCTGCCATCCATCGGACTTTCCATCCAGAAAGGAACAGGCGTTGCATATCGTTGCCGAGCACGACGGCTACAAGAAGCATACCAAAGAGGTCATTACGGCTGCCATCAACCGCCTTGGCGACCATACTACTTGCCTTCACGGAGATTTGCAGCCAGGCAACCTGCTGATTGCCGATGACAGCACCTACTGGATAGACCTCGGCTTTTTCGCCTGGGGTCATCCCATGTTCGACATTGCCTGCCTATATTTCTTCTGCATGCACCCAATAGGCCATTTGTTGGGAATGAAGCTGTGCCACATGTCACGCAGGCAGCTCAAGCGTTTCTGGATGTCATTCGCCAGTGCATACTCCGCCAATCCGGAAGAATTCACCCGCACTGCAAAGGACAACGTCGTTGTATATCTTGCCTACACCATAGGTCTTGAGCACTACGGAGGCATTACCGCAGCCGTATTTGACACCTACATCAACAACATTTGCTCGCGCAGATAGCCTATTCTCATAGGCGGCGCAATGAATTGCGCTCTTAGACGCCCAACTACTTCGAAGACCTATGCCCCCACGTGCGTGAGGGATGGGAAGGGCGCCGCAGGCGGTGCGAGCGGGCGCAACGCAGTGGAGCACGCGAGCACGGTACCCCTGGACAGCCCGACCTGAAGCATAGCGGAAGGGCACGCCCAAAACATCCTCATCATAGAAACGGACCGTTTAAAACCGCAAGCACAAAAAAGGGCAGCGACCGACTGCCGCTGCCCTTCCCTATCATCCCATACGTCGTTATTTTTTGACAAACTTACCAATATAGTTGGCCACTTTAACAATATAGAGGCCAGCGGAAAGTTCAGCCACCTCCATGCGCATGGTCGTATCCGTAAGTCGGAAGCTGCGCACCAGATGTCCTGTTAAATCATACACGGAGACCATCTCGTGGCCATCCAGCAACGACTCATCGCCCACCTTGAGACAGACATAGTTTTCAGCAGGATTGGGATAAATCTCCAAGTTTTTGCTTTGCACATAAGAATCCACCCCCACATCGTTGCGCACTTCCAAAATCAGGATGACATTCTTGTGGCAGCCGCTTTCTGTCGTCACTTGTGTTTGATGGATCTGAATACCGGCATGTTGTGTTTCAGAGGCAGGGATGGAGAATCCGTTTGCATTATAGGCATGTCCGGGCAGAACCGCGTCATAGACCATACCCGAATCGGGGATAACGGAGAGATAGAGCAAAAAGGCGGTAGCCACAATCGTCCGCGGGGCGTTCGAGCGAAAATGCACATAGCGGCCGCTTTCGGTATATGGTTTACCAAACAAATCGTATGTTTCACCTTCGCAAATCACCTCATGAAGCGTAATCACCTCGGGAGTGAAATCCTGGGCATATTCGCCATGGGTGAAATTTTCGCGGATATATTGCAATACGTATAACAAGTCTTCGTTCTCTGCTTTGGACAGGCCATGGGCGGCATCGCCAAAGAACGTGGTAAGGCAGAAATCCACTTCCTGCATTCCACCCGCCTCAAAATTAAAGGGACCGATAATAGCGAGTCCACGTCTGTCAGAAGGAGCATTTCCAACAGCGACTTCCGTCCATCCCGTACTGCCATAATCCAGTTCAGGTATCGTTACATCTACTTCCACCCCATTTGTTCCAAAGTTACAAGGATCACTGTTTCCAGGGAACATATAGTAACAATCGGGGCCAACACCGCCATTGTATTGGTGAGCATTACCCCCATATTTCGTATGTGAGCCATCGCGCCATTTTGAACAAAGCATGTTATAATATTCATTAGCCGCCTGAGGATCACCTACTACGGATTCATCATTACTGTGATATAGAAAACCCGTCAAACCCAATCGTTCGTCATCAACTATGCCGTTACCAAAGTTAACACCATTGATGGCATATTTATCAAGCGGGTTTTGGAAATAGGCAGCACAGTCGGCCGTATCAGCGTAAGCCTCATTATCGCGTCCATCCGCCTCCATATAGGGACCTGCCAACACGGTAAGTGCCTGCATGGTGGGTTCATCAGGGTCAATCGTGGCATTGGTATCGCATAATGACGCATTATAGCCATAGACTGTTCCCTTTTGAACATCACAACCCACATAGTCATCATATGCGTAACCCACATCCCAGTCGTTCCATAAGCCTATATAGGTATTATGCAAGGAGTTTTGGGAACGGTTAAAGAGTTTGTAGTTGAAAAACAAAGTGTTATTCAAGGCCGTATCTTCGGGAACATCAAAGGCGTATGCCATACCATGGACTTCCAAGCCGATAGGTTCCCCACCGGATTCTGTATGGTTTTCAAAATTGTCGTTAAAGACAAAGAAAATGGCCATATCTCCTAGGAAGGAAGGATAGTCGCCATGCGTGGGATCATAGTGGTTGTCATTATCCACGTCCACATACGGAGCAAGATCATAGGCTTGTCCCAACGTGGTATCGCCATGGGCGGGCCAATTCAAAATATGAGCGGGAATTTCATATCCTGGGGTACCCCAATTGGATAAGAACTCCAGCACTTCCACACGGGAAATCTTAAAGCACTTATTCCAAAGACGGGTGGTCTGTTCATCCACAGAAGCATCTACCATTGAAAGCGGTCCGGGCCAGAAATCAAAACCAGACTGGCCGAATCGTTGTGCGGCCAAGTGCAAATTTTCGGAATCATCCAAACCACCTAACCATAATGTTTGATTGAAATAAGTCTGAATCTGTCCACCCTTAGGAACGAAATAATGATTGGCGAAAAATTCATTATCAAAGAAGTGCTGGCCTATAGGCGACAAGGCGGCTTCAATATTATTGATGTCCATAATATTCTCATTCACATTAGCGCTCACCTCATATTGAGGATACAGCATCGTTTCATCCATAGTTCTGGTATTGAAAGCAAACACCGGGGCATTGTTATTCTGCGGATTTTCAGGGCCGACGCCGACAGCTGAGGAATAGAACATAAAGGGACGGGCAACGCGAATACGGATGGTGGCCTCATTGCTCATCCACTCACTCTCATGACCCTGCACGGCCATTGGAATGCTGGTCCACATCACATTATTGAAAAGCTGCATTTTACGCATCATACGGGTACGATCGCTAATATCAGCAATATTCGTAAAGGTCTCAAATTTCTCTTTTATCCATTGACATTCATCGTACGCGCCACCATCGAACCATGGGTATTGAATGCCGTCTGAACCGGTAAACGTACCGCCCTCTGACAAGCTTCCCGATTGACACACCTGATTGTTGAAATTATAATTTCGTTGAACGTTATCATTTCTGTAAATAATGCCACAGGTACTACCTGTGGAGCCGCACACATAAATAAAATGCCTACCGCCCCATTGGGCCGTATCGGAAGTGGGATTAAACAACATATCATTTCCATGATTGTTGACGTCAGCTGAATTTTCCGAGAACATCATATTCAGGCGTTCACCTGTTTCCACGTTTACCGCATAACCAGGGAACCAACCCATACCCATGCCGGTACCATCTGGGTTACCGTCCTTATCCACAGAGGGAGCACGTCGAGGTTCGTGTCTAAGGGCATGGCCCTCCGAATAGGTACTGTCGTCACACGCCTCCAGCACGACACAACGCGTCCATTTCGACTTATCCGGTGTCAGCACCACGTCCACAGAATACAGATTGATCATCGCCGGATTATAGCCCGGTTGTCTGGGCACAGCAGAAAGGAAGGCAATATCATAATAAGCAGGTGTTGGTTCGTAACCATTATTTGTTTCTGGGGTCACATACTTGGCCTGCGGGCCGCCGTCAAACGGCGAAGCCAGAGGATAGGGAGCCCACGTTCCTCCAATCACATTTCCAAACTGCCCATAATAGTCATGAAAGACACGCACATCTTCTCCATCTTTACGATACAGGACAAAGAAATCTTCCTGACTCCACTTATCGTACTCAATCTCCACTCCGGGGTGAGCACCATTATCATCCCAAAAGCCCAAATTATGTTTACCCGCACGAACCCAGTTGTTGCGAGATTGATCATTCACATCCTGCACACCGCCAAGCCACTCTGCCGAGCCGCTGTATGAAATAAAAGCACCCAGAAAATCAACTTGCGAATATTTCGCATTATTAACGTACGACAGGTTGGGATAGGCAAGCATCTTCTGCGCGCCATCAGGATATAACGTGTATGGATGATTCTTGACGGAAATGGAGATACCGTGTCCTTCTATCGGCTCGGCAACTCCTTCTCCAATAGTGTGCTCGGAAACGTAGGTATCCACCACCGTACCACTGGCATCTAAGACCTCCAGAATCCAATGGGCGTTGTTGCTGATCAAGGACGGATCAGCGGAGTCTGCCAATGACTGAATTTTCACGCGATAGTCATACGCGCTTTGCAGTTGAAGAGGATCCACCACCCGAACATCAATCGGAGAATGGCCTTCTAAATATTCCACCTGCTGCGCCTTCCAAGAGCCGCCAGACATGATTTCATCCATGGTGTTGTCGGAAAGATAGAGGAATCTTCCACCATTTCCCTGTCCTTCCGTAAGAGTCACCTTGGGGGCGATAATTTGTTGCTGGGCAACGGAAAAAGCGCACAACAACACGCACAAGGCCAATAATAAAGTTTTTTTCATAAGCAAATATTTATAAAAATAATGATGATAAATCATTTGCAAAAATAGTAAAAATCGCATTGACATGCAAAAAAAATGATACTTTTGCAGGCTTTAATAAAGATCTCTTATCTTAAAGACAATCAACAATTTATTCAATCAACCACAAAAGCTAACAACATGAAAAATCTCAAATTCCTTATTATCATCATCGCTTTAACGGCCTTCACCTTTGTTTCCGCACAGGCTCAGGCTCCGTACAAAAACGGCATTGGCTTTTCGGCAGGCAATATGCAGGCACTCACCTTCAAGACATTTGGCGGCAACCATTTCGCCTTCCAACTCGACCTCGGCACGAAAATCGTCTGCACAAACGGTCGTTACAGCAAGCACCTTTCCTTTGAAGGTCTTGACATTTGGGATCTCGAATTGAATCCCAACTTCATGTTCGAAGGTCGACTTGGCGGCGGATTGTACGGATTTGTTGGTCTTGGGGCCAGCATCGGATACAGCTGGAGTGGCATTTCCTACAACACCGGTTGGTTTGGCATCCACCACAGCCGCGCTGACCTCGGCAAGTGCGGTGCCAACGGCATCTTCGGCCTCGAATACAAATTCAAAGCTCCGGTGGCTTTGCAATTCGACTTCCGCCCCGGTTACGGCTGTCTCTTCGCCAAACATACCGACGTACACTATTTCGATTGGGCTCTCAACTTCGGCGTAAGATACACGTTCTAAGCTTCAGGTTTCAGGTTTCAGGTTTCAGTAAAAAATCATATATCCGCAATATGGTTTCTCCTTGTTGCCTTTCCGCTGATTGCCAACGCCCAAAGCCACCGCAACCGTTGGGACTTCAGCGATTATTACCCCCAAAATTATTTCTTTGATGATGAAAGTGAAGACCAAAAATATAACGATTGTATTGGAGAGGCTGTTTTCTATATGCGCAAGGCAGGTGTGACGCCGTTGCGCAACTTGTCTTTGGGAAAAAAATGATACCATTCTTCGATTGAACTATTTTCCAAAATTTGCGCATCCGCTCTTCATCCAAGTGACCAGCCACAATGGTCACGCTTTCCTGATGTGGCAGAAGGGCAAGGCCATTCGCGGCCACGTGGAACAAACTACTCATATGGCGTTTTGCGACAGTGGCTGGGTGGATGAGACGGAAGACGAATACTATGGCAACGATTGGCCAACGGGAACGCTCGACTCCAATGCACGGCAATTGGTTTTTAACATAAAGAAAATTATTGGACACAAAACATGGAGCCGCCGCAGAGCGACAAATACCTGCTCTGGGGCCTGATTCTACGCGAGGAACGGGAAAACCTGCCTCTTGTCCGATTCAACGGCGACAAATGCCGTTTCACACTCATCTCAATGAACAACGCGATGATTAAAGACGTGGACGGACAACTCAAGAAAGACAAAAGTTCCGAACGCAAGACTTCCGGAGTGCTGCCAGAAGAGGCAACGCACTTCTCGGACGCTGCCGACAAGATTGTCTGGACCAAGTTCGGCGGTGGACTGAAAGGAAAAAATGAAAATTTTGTTCCAGTGAGAGTTGGGAAATGATTTTTTTTGTTCTTTTGCACATTGTTTAACTAAATTTGTGTAGGATTATGAAAAATTATTTGTTTGCTTCTTTAGCGTTTTTCTTTTCCGTTTTATTGTTTTCTTGTACAGATAAAACTACACCAAACAACTCCATTACTTCAAAAAGCTCCTCCTCGGTTGAAGATGTTATAGCTTTTGATTCTATTGCAGACTTTATCGATTATGAAAAAGAGGTTATGGAAATTAGAGATTACTTTACCTATTCAAGTAAATATTATGAACATCGGTGTTCTTCTCCAACATATAAAGAATCTCCTGGCGTTTTAGATGAAGCTTTTCCTGCTGCTAAATACCCATTTATAAGGGATAGGATTGACATTCTTGTTTGTTTGTCTTGGCAAGATACAATTATTGATAAAGAAGAAAATGACGTCGATGAAATTGAAAACGAAAAATATTATTTTGGATTAAAGAAAGTTGGAAAGAAATTTATCTGTACAGAATCTTTTTCCGGTGAAACTATAAACAAACTTATGGGAGTGGAAGAAGAATAGTCTCTTATTTCCCCCGTCTTTAATATTCATTTGTAAAATATGAGAAAATTATTTTTTTTGTGTTTATTTGTTCTTGCTGTGTTTGTCGGATGTGGACAAACCAACCATTTGAAGTTTATGGGCGTTAGTATGAACTACACTTTGAACACGTTTGTCTCATATATGCAGCAGAAAGGTTTCTCGAAAACCAATTCTGACGGCTATGTCTGTCATATGAAGGGACGTTTCGCGGGTGAACAGGTGGAATTGCAGATATATGCTACTTCATCAACCAAATATGTGAATACCGTTTTGGTTATTTTTGACGAATACAGTGGTGTTACCTATAGTGGAATGAAAAGCAGGCTTCTGGATAAATATGATATGTTTTACACTATGGATTTTGATGATACAGAACCAGATGATGGCTTCGTTAAAAATTCAGTGAAACATTGCCTTATAAAAACTGATTGTAATGAGAATGACGAATGCAATTACATAATACTATCACTTGCAAAGGAATACTCTTTTTCTTCAGAAGCGAAAAAGGTTATAATAAGTTATGTTGATAGACTTAATATGCTTAAAGGTGAAAAAGAAAATGATGATGATTTATAATTTTCAGGGCGACCGGGCACGCTTTCCGCTCGAATTTAGTCCTATCGTCCTCATAACCGCTGCAACCGTTGTCGCGGTATTAAAGAACAAAAACGCTGGTCAATACCCCGACCAGCGTTTTTTTTATGTCTGTCTTTTTCAATATGGCGCAAGCGCCGTCAACTGGCAACAGAAAAAAAAACAAGAGTTCCGAACGCAAGACATCCGGAGTGCTTCCCGAAGAGGCAACGCATTTCTCGGACGCAGCCGACAAAATCATCTGGACCAAGTTCGGCGGTGGACTGAAAGGAAAAAACGAGAATTTTGTGCCGGTAAGAGTGGGAAAGTGATTTTTTATGCACTTTTGTTTTTAACATAAAGAAAATTATTGGACACAAAACTGATTTTTTTTGAGAAAACAGTTGTGTATGATAGATTTTTTTCTATCTTTGCAGCGTCTTAATCAATCAAACACCAACACCTATGAAGTACTCGGAAATAGAGAAAAAATTGAAGAAAGCCGGATGCTATTTTTTGGAAGACGGTGACCATCCGTGGTGGTATAGCCCCATAACCGGAATGAAGTTCAAATTGAGCCATCACCGTTCGGAAGAAGCCAAGCCGGGAACGTTGAAAGCAATAAGCAAAGCAGCAGGGGTTAAACTCTAACCCCGCTGCAAAAACAATAAAAACAATCGCAATCAAAAGATATGACGACAACAGCAATTATTGAAATCGGAAAAGATTCAACGTATGACATCTACACCAACGACAACAGATTGGGCTTTATGCTCCTTGGACAAGGGAAAACCATTGAGGAAGCCAAAGCAGATTTCCTCCACAACAGGGATGAACTGGTGGAACTGTACAAGAAGCGAGGAGAGAGATTCGACTTTGACCATCTCGAGTTCGAGTACAAATACGACACGAAGTCGTTTTTGAAGTATTCTCCATTCACGTTGACCTGGCTGTCATCAGCCACGGGCATCAACAAGAAGCAGCTGAGCCACTATTCCACCGGTGTCCGAAATCCGAGCAAGGCAACAATGGAGAAGATAAGGTCCGCGATAGAGAATTTCGTAAGAGACTACAGACAGGTTGTATTTGATTGATTAAGACACTATCATCTATACTGTCTCTAAGGTCGCTGCAAAGCGGCCTTTTGTTTTTAACATAAAGAAAATTATAGGACGCAAAACTGTTGGCTGGCAACCGACAAATGCGACTGCCAACATCATTGAAGCTATCGCAATGAAATACTTATTCAATTTTATTAGACAACACGAATTTTTTTTTGAATATGCAAAACAAAACAAATCCTATTATTGTGGCACCTGAAACCATCCACGCGAACATGATAACCGTTGAAATCCGATTCCTTATTCTGAGTGAAATAAGGTATAGCCAAAACAACACCACAATTGCGATGTAAATCATAAGAAATTTCATAACAAGTTGGTTTTAATGCTGTTATTAAAAAAGAACGGATAAATAACACCTTCGGTACAAATAAAAAGAAGGATCCACAAAACAACATTTTTAGCATTTAGCTTTTCCTCTTTCATTTTTTTTATAGAAAGAGCTAATGCCATAAGCCATAATAAAATCCAAATTGATAAAAATGCAAAAAGTATCTTAATCATGATATATATTGGTTAACGTGATTCCACATTTCTCTGACTATTTTTTCATTACAAAGTGTTTTGGTCCCGAAAAGACCGAGGTGCTTTTTGTTATTACATGAGTTGCAAAAATACACTAATTTCAACAAGTTGCATGTTCTTCGACAATATTTTGTATTTTCGCGTTGACTAGTCCTAAATAACCGTTACAGTTTTTTTACTGTGCAAAAATACAACTTAAACGCTGTCGGAAGCTTCCGACAGCGTTTTTTTGTCTGCTTT
>JAZRYC010000013.1:0-4847 GCA_045600525.1 Bacteroidales bacterium | reverse complement strand
ATTGACCGCCGTGCGCGTGTCCCGCCAATATGAGGTCGAAATCATATTTCGCATACATATTCACCAACTCTGGACGGTGCGATAATAGGATAGAAAATTGTTCAGAACCGATTTTTTCGGACACATGATTTAACTGTTTTTCCAGCGAATCATTTTTGATATAGGTTGGATCGTCAACACCGCCGATGACAAAAGTGCTTCCTTTTAGCATAAGCGTATCCGTTTCCGCTTCCAACACCTTAGCACCAGCATCACGAACCCGTTGTTTCAAAGCATCTACTTGTCCGCTCCAATATTCGTGATTGCCTGAAGCATAATATGTAGGATAATGTTTTATCGAAAAATCCAAGAATGCCTGTGCGGATTGTGGGGATAGCTTGTCATCAAAAAAATCTCCACCCAGCAGTACGACATCCGGGTTCAACGACTTCACTTCCGTTATAAGTTCGGAAGCATTTTCTCCATATTTGCAGGAATGTAAGTCTGATACAAATACCAACGTTATAGACTCGCTAACTTTTTCGCTGTTGATTTCGTAAGTGGTAATCTCTATTGAATTACCCAAACCACAAACAAAAACGACCGCTACAATGAAAATTATGGAGACTAAAATGAGGATTCTATTCAGATGTCTGCAACCCGATGGCGGTTGCCCAAGCGTATGCCTTCTCTTTTTCTTAGAAGGATTCCCGAAGTTTATATATTCATCAAAATCCGTCATCTGTTGCAAAATAAAACGCAAATATAGGAGAAAAAATCCCCTTACTATTTCACAAACTCTATCTCGTAGGTTTGTCCCAACTCATTGAACAGTTGTTCCAGATAGGCCGTTAGCTTTTGCGAAAGCGACCCCACGCGCTCTTCCCATACGCTGAAGGGGACATCGAGGTTATCGGAGACAATCTTGAAGGAGTAGTACGGAATGCCGTATATGTCGGCCACGGAGAACAGCGCGGACGACTCCATATCGAAGCATTGCGAATGGGCTTTGAGCGTGTCCAAGTAGGCGGGATTGAAGACATCGGGTGACACGAAGCAGTCGGAGGAGTAGAGCGTGGCGAGGGGCAGTTTCTGTGCAACGGACACCTCAAAGTGCCGCGGGCGCATCTGGAAGTCATTGAACATCGCGCCCGCCGAGATAATCTCGTTCACACTGACAATCGTGTTGACCGGGAACTTGGGCGAGCCTACCGTACCGGCATTAACAATGACGAGGTCTTCGCCCTGGTGCTTGCGCGCGAAAATGAGCATCGTGCGGGTGGCGTTCTCACGCCCGATGCCCGTGAAATGGAAGCGGTCGGCCCAACTGCCCACTTCCTGCGGCACAGCAGCGAACAATGCGACTCTCAATTTCGGCTTTCTATGCCGCGACAACGCATCCACATCGCCTGACGGCGTATCTCCCGCATTGGCAATTATCGTTGTATTGTTTTGAAAATTAATATCTTTACAGGAACCATCTTGCGCAAAGGCAAGTACATTGGCTATTAAGATGATGAAGAGCGATAATAGTATTTTTTTCATAGAATGTCTTGATTTTTCGCGGCGCAAAAGTACGAAGAAATTGGTCAGACGCAAACAGGACAACGAGATGGCGCGTGGAAAAAGGAATATGTAAGGGATAGGAAACGCTGAATCCAAAAAAAGAAAATTCTAATTGCGGAGGCAACGGATTGCAGCACAGAGACTCTTGTTGGTATGGCTCCATCTCACATCTGCATAGTAGTTGAACAAGAGGGGACCATACGCGCTGTAGCTATGGTACTGGTCAGCACTCCAGAACATTGCAGCTTTGCCGAAATAGGCGAAACTATTGAGGCGATAGCCGGTGGGAACAGCTGTAAAGTTTGTCGCATTATTGGTTGATGGATTGTAACCCACGACACAGGTGTTAGTACTATTGCTGACCCAACCCATGGTGGAGGCTAATGCCTTGGCTATATTGCTACTGTTACTATTGCATTGGAAGGCGCTCTGGCTGCCCACATAGGAGAACAAGGTGTCCCACTCCGCATAGCTCGGCACATGCCAGCCCGGCGGGCAGATACCTCTGCGAGGACCACTGAAGGTTACCTCTACCGCACAATCAATGTCACTATAAGATGTATCATATTCCCCATATTCTATGTTGAACGTATCCACCGCAGCATTCCAGTTATATAGCAGACCATAGGTGGATGTATTAGCGGCACTACCGTCTACATAATAGGCTTTCTTGCCTGCGAAGGATTCGGGTCTCCAATTCGTCTCCAGTATCATAGTGCCCGTACTCGGAGAGGTTGTGCATCGCATATTTTCCTTTGTCCAGCATTGCTCGCCAATTTTCACCGTGTTATACACATTGCCCTCGTGATCAGTAATCGTGGAGGTACCGCAGATAAAAGAAGATAATGTAGTAAAACACAACTGATTTCCGTATGCGGTACCCACGCTGTTAGTAGCATATGCGCACACATAATAAGTGGTTTCTTCTGAAAGCCCCGTGATAGTGCTGGTAAAACTTCCAACCCCCATACTATCCAAAGTACAACTATCATCAATCGTCGGATTTGGGGAAGTACTCCAACAGACGCCTCTGGCTGTTATCGTTGCACCACCGTCACTGATGACATTTCCGTCCAAAACAGCACTGGAATCAGTGATGGATGAGACATTTTCCGTGGAAACCTCAGGAAGCGCCATGGGAGCCATGATAAAATGTAGAATGATATTTTCCGAAACAATTTGCTGCTGTTGAACCGTATCGCTAACATAGTCCACTCCGTCAACTACAGCATATCCGACGTACGACATTTCGTCTCCTATATTGAAGATATGCGTGGATTGTCCCTTGTCGGATTTCAATTGCGAGATGTTGGCATACCGTTCCCCCTCTCCAAGATATAGGAGCGCATTCACCCCTGCATTGCCCTTATTCACAATCTTAATAGACGAAGACTCTTTTTCACAACGTGCAGTGACCACATAACTTTGGGGTGTGTTGAGCAGTACCCTGAAAGTATGGATACCCGCTGGCAGCCTATTATTGTAATCGGCAATTTTGCGTCCATTCAAACCAATGACCTCTATAGATACCTTTCCACCTTTGGGCAAAGAAAGGCAACAATCAGACACACCATCAAAAGGATTGGGAATATTTTGTGAAAGACTGAAAGTTTTAGCCTTCTCTAAATCTTCAATACTGGTTGAACTCATCAACACGATGGTGCCTGGATCGTCAATCGTATCCTGCCAATTCTGCGTAATGTCGGTAATGACAACTTTCTGTAACGGAACGAACTGATTGTCAACATCACGGCCCGAAAAAGTCAATGTGATATTCTGGGCTAAAAGAGAAACTACCGATAGCAGCAATGCCATAGAAGAAAACAACTGCCTCATAATCTTATGTTTTGGTAAATGAATGCAAAGATGGGTGCAAAGGTATAAAAAAAAACAGCCACCTCGCAAAGCAGAGTGGCCGTCAATGGTTGATATGATTTGAACGTGTTTTTACAATTTGGAAGCGTCAATCGGGAAGATGAGGTCGCTGTTCTCGGCGCCGTGCAACATACACTGGTCGCAGATGGTGAGCTCGCCGTTGAGACGGCGCTGCACCATATCGCTGAGGCGGTCCTTGAGGGCAGGAATCTCCACAAAGTGGCAGATTTCATTGGCAAAGGCAAACATCAGCAACTTGCGGGCACTCTTCTCGCCAATGCCACGTGAACGGAGATAGTATAGCGCCTCGTCGTCCAACTGGCCCACCGTGGCCCCGTGACTGCACTGCACATCGTCGGCGTAGATTTCCAAGAAGGGCTTGGTGTTGATTTTGGCTTTGTCGGTGAGCAAAATGTTGCGGTTCGTCTGGAAGGCACTCGTGCGCTGTGAGTCGGGACGCACCACCACGTGTCCGTGGAAAAGCGCTTCCGCTTCATCGTCCATAATGCCCTTGTAGAGCTGGTAACTCTTGCAGTCGGGCGCAACGTGATCCACCTTGATGTGGTTGTCGCAATGTTGCGTTTTATCTACCAAATAGAGTCCGTACAGCTTCGTTTCCGCAAACGGCTCGTTAAGGTTGACGTGGATGTTGTTGCACACATAACCCGCATTGAACGTAATCGCATTGGAGTGGAAGAAGGAGTAGGACTTTTGGTTGACAAAGATATGATGGAACAGCAGAGAGCCTGCTTCTTTGTTTTCCGTTTTATAATAATGCAACTTGGCGTTCTCGGAGAGCGAAATTTCCGTGACAATGTTGAGGAAGGTTTTGCCGTAGCGTGTGGAGTCATCGCATTGGATGACGGAAAGCTCGGCGTTGCGACCCATATTGATGACGTGTCTGTTCTGCACCAATAGGTCCTCGCGGGAGTTGATGAGGGAGACAATCTGGAAAGGTTTTTCCACCTTCACATCATCGGGCACGTAGATGAAGATGCCGTCGGTGAACTGTTCCTCGTTGGATGCGGTCAGCTCGTCCTTTTCTTCTGGTTTCTGTTGGAAAAGGCAGGGCTTCACCAATTCGGGGCACTGTGCGAGGGCAGCCTTCAGACTGCCGGCGATGACGCCGTTGTCGCAGGTGGTCAGCCCGTCGGATTCCTGCACGTACCAGCCGTTCAGCATCGGCAGCATCACGGAGCCCATATTGCTGACCTGGCATTTGAAGTACTCTTCCACCGGGCGATACGGGTCGGGCTGCGCTTGGATGGCGTACTGGCCGATTTGTTTGCTATATTCTGAAAATGAATTCATTACAATAATTTACCTTGTTCGTACTCTTCTTTAATCCAATCGTAACCGCGTTTTTCGAGTTCGAGGGCGAGTTCCTTCGGACCGGATTTCACGATTTTGCCGTCGAACAACACGTG
>JAZRYC010000012.1:0-6615 GCA_045600525.1 Bacteroidales bacterium | reverse complement strand
GAACGTCTTTCTGCGTTACCGTTTGGGAGACGAGCAAGGCGTCAGCGTGCATTTCCACTGCCTTGGCGATGAATTCCTCGTTAGGAATCTGGCTACCCATATTGAGGGCCTCGAACATGTCATAACGCTCAATGCCGTAATGGCCGGCATAGCCCTTCATGTTCATAATAGCGTCAATACCCACGGTGTGTGCGTCTGTACCGGTGCTGGCACCAACCACCACGATTTTACGACCGATGTGCTCCCGAATGAACTGTTCGGTTTCGGGCATAGACCAAACGGTGGATTCCACCTTTGGCACATGAATCGTAGAATAATCTACGGTGTGGGTGCATGAACCATAACAGTTTACGAATGTGAAACCGTTGGTCAGCTCTTTATAATAAACTACCTGAGGGTTGTCGAAACCCATCTTTTTCATCAATTGTTTAGCAGCCTCCACAGCTTCGTCGCCGCAGGGAACCGGCAAGGTGAAACTCAACTGAGTTTTACCGTCATTCATCGTGTCACCATAAGGTTTTACACGGGTTAAGTCTAAGGTCTGATCAAAATCTTTTTGATCCATTGAATACAAACCGCCACTCATAGTTTTGATATTTGTTAAGTTATTAAAATATTTAATTGTTATCTATTATTCGTAAACTGTGAACTGTTATGTTCAAAGTTTAATGTTTAAGGTTTAAGGTTTAAACAGCTAATGGCTAAAAGTTAATAGCCAGCTTCATTATTTTCCGACCGCCTCTTTTACTGTAATCTGTTTGCCCGTGGCCACATCAATGAGAATGTATTTGGTAGTGCCCATACCGAGTTTTTCAGCATAGTCCAGTTGGGCTTGGGAATCCACATTGTTGAGTTTTTTGAACACATCGTCTTCGCCAGCAGCGGCAGACACGAGGTCATGACAAGCTTGATCAATGGCGACGATATCCAACGATGCGACGGCGCCTACATCACCCACAAAGGGTTTCGGAGCTTTTGCACTACAGTCGCAGGATGCGGATATGTTGGCCATTACGTTAATATAATACATGGGCTTCTGGTCCATCATCACCTTCGTGTATTCCACGAGCTTTTCCAGGAAGGCCAACTCGTTGTAATTGGCGTGGTTTTGTTTGAAAAGGCGAAGCGGACATTCTGCCAGACATTTGGCGCAACCTACGCATTTGGTTGTGTCAAGCACAGGACCGTTTTCCGTAATGGTGATGGCCCCGCCAGGACAGTTCTGCACGCAGCGATTGCATTGAATGCACTTTTCCTGTTCGGAAATCACCGGGTAGATATTGGAATGGATGGCCATTTTCCCGCCGGGAGAAGCCATGCCCATGCCTACATTCTTGATAGCACCTCCAAAACCGGAAGACCCGTGACCTTTGAAGTGGGAATAGATAATGTAGGAATCATACTTGCCGAAGTGGCTGCCCACGCGGACGGTTTTACAGTATTTGAAATTCTTGTCACCGAGAAAAACGGTTTCGCCATCGGCATCCTGGATGTCGATGGGAGCAAATGTGAATCCGTGTTCGTTAGCCACTTTGATGTGTGAATCGGTGTAGCGGCGCGGACCGACATACACCACGTTGGATTCCACAAAGGTAGGTCTCACCTTTTCCACCAAAGGCTTCAGCAAGTCTGGACTCAAGAAGTTCTGGTTGCCCGGTTCACCGAAATGGACCTTCAAACCAACATTGCCCTGCAAGTTTACACCCAAGGCGTTATACAATTTCAAAATGTTTTCTGGAGTAATTTCACTGCAGAAATAAACTACAGATGTTTTCTCTCCTTTAGATTCCGTTGTGGCATTCTGGGTGTAGCCTGCCATCACGGACAATGCCATCAATGCCAATAATAATATGGATTTAAGCTTCATCTTTCCAAAATTTGATATCACGAAGTAAGGGCGAAAAATATTTCGCCCTTACTTACGTCACTTACGTTATTTACGGTTCTTCATCAGTTCAACAAACGGGTTGAAGTAGTTGTCGCCTTTGGTAACGACGCCGGCGAGGCCCTTGCCACCGTTCATCGGACGTTTCACATCGCCGAAGATACCCTTTTCGAGAGCGGAGAAGAGACCTTCGTCCACGATTTGCTTCAGCAGTTCAATGGCGTTATTGAGGACGGTCTTGGCGCGTTCGCGGCAGATACCGCCTTCGCGGAATTCCATTTCTTCGCCGATGCTCTTCATATCGTTGAAGATGTAGCGAGCGTTTTCAATGGAGAGGTAACGGTCGCTCATAAACGGCGTGTGGATAGCCTCTGTAGGCATACCGAGCAATTGGATGCCCTGGTTGGTCCAGATGCCGATCATATTGAAGAGGGCGTCTTGGATATGGCCGCGGAAGATGTTGCCGGTCATGAATTTTGTAGGAGGCATATATTTCAAAGTTGCCTTCGGGAAGATTTCGCGGGTCATCTGTGCCTGTGCGAGTTCGAGGAGGAAACCGTTTTCGAGCATCGGGTCCATTTCGAAAGCGTGGCCAAGGCCCATTTGTTCTTCCGGAAGTGCAGCGAGCAAAGCAAGTTGTTCGTTGATGAGGTCGGAGGCAAGTACCGTGTGTGCGGCTTCCACAGCATCAGCGGTAGTTAGGTAGTTGTCTTCACCTGTGTTGATAATGACGCCAGCGTAGCCGTTGATGATACGGGAGAAGTATTGGTCAATGAGGGTACGCTGTGGGTTGATGTCGCGGAAGAGGATGCCGTAGAGTGCGTCGTTCAGCATCACATCGAGGCGTTCGAGGGCGCCCATAGCGGCGATTTCCGGCATACAGAGGCCAGAGCAGTAGTTGCAGAGACGAATATAGCGACCCACTTCCTCGCCCACTTCGTCGAGGGCCTTACGCATAATGCGAAAGTTCTCCTGTGTGGCGAATGTGCCGCCGAAACCTTCGGTGGTAGCGCCGTAAGGAACATAGTCGAGCAAACTTTGTCCGGTAGTACGGATAACGGCGATGATGTCAGCGCCCTGACGAGCAGCGGCCTGTGCTTGAACCACGTCTTCGTAGATGTTGCCGGTAGCCACGATCACGTAGATGTATGGTTTCGGACCTTCGCCGATGGTGTTGAGGTATTCATTACGTTTGGCCACATTGCCTTTGATTCGGGTCAGGCAAGCGTCAATGTATGGTTGGATGGCCATCTCAATGGCAGCCTTATCGTTGAGTTTCAACGCGGTGATGTCCAATTGGCCGGCAGCAATCTTTTCGGCGATGGCCTGCGGAGCCTCTTTGGTTTCGAGGATGGCATTGCCCAGGAAGTAGAGCACGCCCTGATTGAGGACGCCCTTTTCGAGAAGGGAATCCACGACCACGTTAGGAAGTGGCACGCCGTTTTCATCAATGCCGTCAATGCCGATGAGGCGGCAGAGGGTGCGTTCCACAGCCACGGTGGTGTAGCCGTCAACAAATTCCTGAACTTGGTCGGCGATATTCTTTGCTAATTGTTTCGCAGCGTCAACCTGCGCAAAATCGAGTCCTAATTTACTTTTATTCATATATTTAAAAATTAGTTTAACATTCAATGGAACCTTGAAGGTGTTTTTTTTTTTTTTTTTGAAAAAAGCCTGCAAAGATACAAAAAAAGAACTTTTGCTGTAATGCTAAATCAAACAACGCCTTCGGCGTGCTTTCAAAAATTTCTACGATGTAAATAGAAATGGAAGAAATAGTTAATAATGAGTGATGAATATTGGATGGATTTGCTGGAAATTTGAGGTGCTTTTTCTGATTTTTAGAGCATGCGGCGTCTCTTTTTATTTTATTAAGATAGATTAACTTTTATTAAGATATGTAATAGACTGATGTATCGGTAATTGTTTTTTTTATTGGCCTTATTATAGGAATAATCAACAATTTCTAATGAATAATATTATTTTGTTATCTTCGCATCCTTATTCTTCCTTGTAGGTGAAGATAAGAATTTTATTAATAGAATAAGCGTATTTTCCCTTATTCCGTTGGCTTTTTGCCACCTTATTTTTTGTGAAAAAATCAATAATAAATCAACAAAATAAAAAATGAAAAAACCAGTACTGTTTTTTATCCTACTCTTATCCTTTGTGGTTGTGAATGCACAGAACAACTGTCCGCTGCGTATGAAAGTAATCACGGCGCCGGGCGACTGCTACAACAACAGTTTTATTCAGATAAACCTGGTCAATGCAAATGGAACATTGATGGATACCAATGCCACGGATTTGTCGGACTTTAAGTTTTTCTGTATCAATACTGCAACAGAAGACACGACTTACTCCTACATGAATTCATTTACGATAGCTCCGGGCACCTATGTCGTAGGTGTGCAGGCCATCTGTCACCGCTCGTATGATGATGTAGAGAACGCCTACGTTATTGTGGATACCAGTACTACGGTAACCACCACCACCACATACATCACGCCGGCACTGAGTATGATTAACAATGCGGCTACTACGAAGACCGCTTACGGCACTGTCCCCACTTTGTCTTGTATGAACACGGGGCGTGTGCAGTTGAAAATCACTGGAGGCAAAATGCCATATTACGTGGCCATACTGGATGAAAACGAGCATCCTATAGACACTGTTTCCTTTGCGGAACCGATGTACAGCGGGACCACTATTACAAATTACGATTACAAGGATTACTACACCATTGACAATTTGGCGGCTGGAAAATATTTTTTCTATGTATGGGATGAATGCGGTTATTATCTTCCTAAAGTATGGCAAACCGTGCCTACAGCGGAGGCTCCCTATATTTCCAATGTTTGCTGGTATTCATACGCCGGAAGTTGGGCAGATACTAATAAAATAAAGCATTCTTTTACAATTACCGCAAACGGTTATTATGCGGATGCCATTATGGAGATGATAGAATACCGCTACATCTACCCGGAAATTGATGGCGTGCAAGACACCTCCGCATGGAGGCATTTGAGCAGCAACAGCACTTCCGTAACTCTTACAGAAGCCGTGCCTCGCGCTCATGCCTATTGCGACATGTGGGGCAAAGCCATCAAAATCGAAACCCGAACCAATGTCTGTAATGAGCATAGAACCGTTTGGACGCATAATATTTTAAAGCCAACAGGAAATATTGACACGGAGAGAGTTTTTGTGGATGATTCTGCCCATACGGTGGCATTGGAGTATGACAGTTGCGGATATTATGACGCCCGAACCGAACATTTCGGGCACTATGATCATCGCATTGTTTATCGCTATAGAAATACATACTATTCAAGTTATACATCCTGTAACAGTTCTACCTATGTGACGGCTCCGTATCAACTTCGCTATACCCGTTCTCCTCACTTATATTGGGTATATACCGATACGGCAACAAATCGTAACATAAAAATTGATACTTTACGTAATTTTTCGAGGTATTCAACATATTATGACACGGCGCATTCTTATCTAAGAGGTGCCGATATCATTCCTATTTATGGGGATTTGAGTGAAGAACCTCTCGTTATTCCTGTACGTCGGACGCTATATGATGCACAGGGTTGCGAACTCTACACCCGCGTGGATAATCTTTCCTTTAAAAACGAGATTACATATACTGGCGGATATCATGTTCGAACCTATTCTTATGATTATGGCATAGATGCAACAGACGGAAGAAGATATTTGACCTTGACGGAAAACTATACCATTCCGATGCGTCTCAACGGGAACTGCAAGGTGGAACTGATTTCCAGTCCGAACGATAATTTCTACAACTATTCTGCAACTTACAACCAATCTACCCGCCAGTGGACTGTCATCAAGGCAAATCCTGCCAACCAGGCCATCATCACATTGGATACCAATAGGATTAGAGCCAGAATAGCAGATTTCTGCCTGCCCAATGGCAATTACGTCTATAGGGTGACAACCGATTGTGATGTTCGCACGGTTACTTGTACAACAAGCACGAAGGATTATCATTTTACAACAACATCCGGTCAAACTTCATACGACTACTGCTGTGACAATACGAGATACATCCGTTTGTATGAATATTCATTCAGCAACAATGGTCATACGGAAACCCGTGTTCCATTAAACAAGAAAGGCGATTGTACGGTGGAACTGATAGAAAGTCCGTGGGATAACCAGTTCAATTTTACTGCTTCTTACAGTCAGGCAACTGGACAGTGGACGGTAACTAAGGCCAGCATGGCCAACTTGGCAACTATTGAGACCAGTACCTCAGACATTAACATATATTTGAGGGACTATTGCCTGCCATCCGGCCGCTATACCTGGCGTGTCTCCACCCCGTGCTCTACTTCTACCTATACGCAAACTCCGTCATTCATTGACCATAGGGAGTTTGACATTGTGCAAGAACCGCAATATGAGCTCATACCGAACTGTACGGAACTGACCATCAAACCGGTTGCCGGCAAGTACAGCTTGACCACTTCCAACACCTATACCTCTGGCACCAACATTAACCAGCCATGGTATCAGACTCAGGACTTGGCTGCTTATTTTCAAGTCGTCAGTGGCCCAACCGGCGGCTACAACACTACGACAATCAGTCTGAATGGAACCACCCGCATCACGATGCCGGGCACGTATGTTATCAAAATGTACAACTCCAGCTACAGCTCAGGCAACTGTAGTGCTCCGGTTGTTTATGACAC
>JAZRYC010000011.1:0-17187 GCA_045600525.1 Bacteroidales bacterium | reverse complement strand
GCCCACCATAGCCACTGCCATATCCGCCGTAATGGCCCGTATGCATGGATTTGATAGCTTCGAATGTTGTTCTGCCAATACCCAATAGCTGGGCAATTTCCCAAATAGCATTAACTTCTTCTGCGCGCATATCGCCGTCGGCTGTTGAAAATCCGAAAAGGAAGTTGAGAATGACTAATTTTTCATTGATGGAGGCATGCTGGTTGAGGTCTGCACAAACAGCATGAATGTCCACCTTGGCGTTAAGAATGTCCCTGAAACGAAGCATTAGCGGTCCGAGTTGCGCTGAACCGACCTGCTTGCGGAAATATTCTTGAATATAGGTCATTTCCGAGCGAAGAAGTCTGTTCTGGTCTGCTTTGGCTACGTATGCGGCGAGGTAGAGTTCGTGCTCGGTGAAGTCGTGACTCTGGTAGTAGTGAGTAGCTTTATTGGTGCGCGCCCTTCCTATGATGGCATCGATAAGTGCCCCGATAAGAAAGCCGCCAACAGCACCGCCGAAGCCTCCCCATATCAATCCGAAGAATGCTCCGATAAGACTAAATGTGCCAGTGAATAAACAACCCATGATGATGTGTTACCTTGTCAATGTTATAATAAATCCGAATGACTTTCTTTGAAACCTGAAACCTGAAACTACCAAACACAGGCATCTTCTTCAAACCATCGTCCTTGTAATTTGAGGGTTTGCTCAATGACATCGCGCACACATCCACACCCACCAGGTTGATAGGATATGTAGTCGGCAAGGCCTTTGATTTCCTCAACGGCATCGGCAGGACAGCATTTTACACCGGCTAATTTCATGATTTGATAGTCAGGAATGTCATCGCCCATTACCAATACATTTTCCGGTTCCAACTCGTTGTCTTGTAGATATTGGTTGAAGAGTTCGATTTTGTTGCTTACATGTAGGAATATATCCATGGCGGGAAAGCTTCTATATCGTAGTCGCATGGAGTCGCCGAAACCTCCAGAAATGATAGCTACTTTATATCCTTTTTTCAACGCATATTGAAGCGCGTATCCGTCTTTGGCGTTTGTGGCGCGAACCATTTCCCCATCTTGCTGGGTATATATTTTCCCATCAGACAGTACTCCGTCGAAATCGAAGACGAAGGCTTTGATTTTATGTAGTTTTTCTTTGTAGTTTATCATAAAAAAGCGATGCTGTAAAATCTGTTATTCGTTTGAAATTGCTTTTTTGTTGGTGATTACCATGGCTTCCTTTAGTTCGTCGTAGTCAAGATCTACAACAGAACCTGCGGGGAGTGTTTGGTTGAGAATCTCTTCTGCAAGGAGGTCTTCCACATTTTTCTGGATGGCACGTTTGAGCGGACGTGCTCCATAATTGGGATCCCAACCGGTTTCAGCTAAAAAGTCTTTTGCTTTATCGGTGACATGGAAATCAATACCGAGGTCGTTTACGCGCCCAAGTACTTTCTTGAGCTCAATATCTATGATTTTGATGACTTCTTCTTTGCCGAGGGAATTGAAATAGATGACATCGTCCACACGGTTGAGGAATTCAGGCGAGAAGTTGGCTTTGAGCGCTTTTTCTAAAATACTTTGTTCTACCTTGTTCTTTGCTGCTTTGGTGGCTTCGGTGCTGAATCCGACGCCGGTGCCGAAATCTTTAAGTTCACGAGTACCAGTGTTGGAGGTCATGATGAGGATGGTGTTTTTAAAGTCCACTTTTCGTCCCATGCCGTCGGTGAGTTGTCCCTCGTCAAGCACTTGAAGAAGAACATTGTAAACGTCGTGGTGCGCTTTTTCAATTTCGTCCAAAAGAACGATGGAATAGGGCTTGCGACGTACCTTTTCCGTTAATTGTCCACCTTCTTCATAACCCACATATCCCGGAGGCGCGCCAATGAGGCGTGATACAGTATGTTTCTCCATATATTCGCTCATGTCAATGCGGATAATGGCATCTTGTGAGTCGAATAGATATTCGGCTAAAACTTTGGCCAGGTAGGTCTTTCCGACGCCTGTAGGACCGAGGAATATAAAAGAACCGATAGGTTTGTTGGGATCTTTGAGTCCGGCTCGATTTCGTCGGATGGCTTTGGCAATCTTTATGATGGCATCATCTTGTCCAATAACCTTTCCTTGTAGTTCGTCGGCCATTTTCATCAAGCGGGCTCCCTCGTTGGTGGAAATGCGTTGCGTGGGAACACCGGTCATCATGGCAATTACTTCCGCCACGGTTTCTTCTGTTACGATAGGACGTTCTAAATCGGATTTCTCCTCCCATTCTTTTTTTACAACGTCCAAATCGGATTCCAACTTTTTGATTTGATCTCTATAACCGGCAGCCGCATTGTATTGCTGCTCTTTGATGGCCTGAGTCTTGAGCTTCTCAAAGTCGTCGATTTGCTTCTCAATTTGCAGTAGTTCCTCGGGAACGTGGATGTTCTGTATGTGCAGTCTTGCGCCGGCTTCATCAAGGGCGTCAATGGCTTTGTCGGGAAGGCATCGGTCTGTGATGTATCGGTTGGACAAAGTGACGCATGCTCGGATGGCGTCATCGCTATAGCGGACGATGTGATGGTCTTCGTATTTGTCTTTGATGTTGTTGAGTATCTCAATGGTTTCCTCAGGAGTGGTCGGCTCGAGGATGATTTTTTGAAAACGACGTTCCAAGGCGCCATCCTTTTCAATAAATTCCCTGTATTCGTCCAAGGTCGTGGCTCCGATACACTGCATCTCGCCTCGGGCGAGGGCTGGCTTGAAAAGGTTGGAGGCGTCCATGCTGCCAGGGGCGTTTCCTGCACCAACCATGGTGTGAAGCTCGTCAATGAAGAGGATGATATTCGGATTCTTTTCGATTTCCGTTAGGATGGTCTTGACGCGTTCCTCAAATTGTCCGCGATATTTGGTGCCGGCAACTAATGAAGCCATGTCCAAGGATACGACACGTTTGTTCATCAAGGCACGGGAGACCTTCCCTTGAACAATGTTCATGGCCAATCCCTCGGCTACGGCAGATTTGCCGACTCCAGGTTCTCCGATGAGCACTGGATTGTTTTTCTTTCGCCTACTCAGAATCTGGGCGATTCGCTCAAGTTCCTTCTGTCTTCCAACTACAGGATCGAGTTTGCCCTCTGCGGCATATTTGGTGAGGTCCTTGCCGAAACTGTCTAACATGGGCGTTGCGGAGCCCTTGCTTCCCTCTTTCTGCGGCTTGGATGAAATTCGCCGATCGTCTTCATCAGATTCCTCATACGGAGTTACAAGAGCTTCTGTTCGGCCTGCCTCCATGTTGAGTTCCTTCTTGACTTCGGCCGCAAAAGTGGCATATGATAGCCCTGCACGCGTGAGGTACATTTTAACCACATTGTTTGCGTCGTTCCTTCCATCTCTCAAAATGGCCAGAATAAAGTGGTATGATTCGACAACCTCACTGCGAAATTCCTTTGAGACGAGGTAGGAAAGTCGTAAGGTGTTGTCTGTTTGTGTGTTGAATCGAAGATTGGGTATATCCTCCGTCGTCTTGTTCTCGTTACTGTCAATAAGTTCCTCGATTTTGGTGCGGAGTTGGTCGAGATCAACTCTGAAAATGCCGAAAAGACTTTTTGTGATACTTTCGTTGGGGTAGCGCAGAATGGCTACGGTAAGATGCTCGATGCCGATGTTCGGCGAATGATAATAGGTGGCTATTTTCCCGGATTCTTCCAGAACATAGCTCATTTCTTGCGAATATTGAATGTCCATATTTTTTGTGTAAAGAATTGGCAAAAATACAAAAAAGCAAGAATGGTGCCAAGAACTTTTGCAAAAGAAGATAAAGTACGATTGTTATTAAAAAAAGGCTTTTGAAAATCCGAGGGTCTGTATTTTTTTCGTATTTTCGTGCCTTCAATGTAGAAAAGTCAATTTTTTGTAAATCAATTACTTGGAAGATAAAAAATAACTATAAAATGATAGAAGAAGAAAACTTAGGTGAAAAAATCGTTCATGTGAACATCGAAGACCAAATGAAAACGGCCTATATTGACTATTCCATGTCGGTAATTGTGTCACGTGCGCTTCCAGATGTTCGCGATGGCTTGAAGCCGGTGCAACGTCGTATAATCTATGCCATGTGGGACAATAACATCATATCATCCCAGCCTTATAAGAAATCTGCCAGAATCGTGGGTGAAGTGCTTGGTAAGTATCATCCGCACGGAGATACGGCGGTGTATGATGCTATGGTACGTATGGCCCAGCCGTGGTCTTTGCGCTATCCGTTCGTGGATGGTCAGGGTAACTTCGGCTCTGTGGACGGCGACAGTCCGGCTGCTATGCGTTATACGGAAGCACGTCTTCGTAAGACGGCAGAGGATATGGTTGCCGATATTGAGAAGGATACTGTGGATATGACGCTTAATTTCGATGATTCCATTCCCGAGCCGACAGTCCTCCCTTCTAAGATTCCAAATCTCTTGGTGAATGGCTCCTCTGGTATCGCCGTGGGTATGGCCACAAATATGGCTCCCCACAATCTCGGTGAGGTTTGCGATGGTATCTGCGCCTATATCGACAATAACGAGATCTCTATTCCTGAGTTGATGCACTATATTAAGGCGCCGGATTTCCCATCTGGATGTATTATCTATGGATATCAAGGTGTTCAGGATGCCTTTAGCACCGGTCGCGGACGTATTGTCATGCGTGGTCATGCTGAGGTGGAAACGGACAAAAATCACAATCGCATTATTGTTACGTCCCTTCCCTATATGGTGAATCCTTCTGATATGATTCGCCACACGGTGGAACTCGTCAAGGATGACAAAATTGCGGGTATTACCAATATTGAGAACTTGACGAATAAACGAAACGGTACCCGCATCGTGTATGATTTGCGCAAGGATGCCGTTCCGGAAATCGTACTCAATAAACTTTATCAGATGACTGCTCTGCAATCTTCCTTCAGCGTGAATAATGTTGCCTTGGTCAATGGCCGCCCGATGACGCTGAATTTGAAGGATATGATTGCCGAATATGTGAAGCACCGCCATTCTGTGGTGACCCGCAGGGCGCAGTTCGATCTTAAAAAGGCTCAGGCTCGTGCCCATATTCTTGAGGGCTTTTTGAAAGCGCTGGATATCATTGATGAGGTGATTGCCTTGATTCGTGCCTCCCATACGGTGCAGGATGCGCAAAACGGTTTAATGGAGAAATGGGATTTTACTGAGATTCAGGCAAAGGCTATTGTCGAAATGAGACTCCGCCAGCTGACCGGCTTGGAACGTGAAAAACTTCAAAACGAATATGATGAACTATTGAAGCTCATCAAATATCTCCAGGATGTGTTGTCTGACGAACACTTAAGGATGGAGATTATTAAATCTGAATTGCAGGATATTAAGAACAAATACGGCGATTCGCGTCGTTCTCCTATTGAGTTCAACTCTTCCGAATTCAGAGTGGAAGATACAATCGCTGACGAAGAGGTGGTCATCACGGTCTCCCATCTTGGCTACATCAAACGTACTCCTTTGGCAGAATATAAGGTTCAAAATAGGGGGGGGAAGGGCTCCCGCGGAGGAAGCTCACGCGAAGAGGACTTTATCGAACATCTCTATATGGCGACGAACCATAATTATTTGCTCTTCTTTACCGAAAAGGGCAAGTGCTTCTGGCTGCGTGTTTTTGAAATCCCAGAAGGTGTAAAGACATCCAAGGGACGCGCTATCCAGAATATTCTTCAAATTGAAGAAGGTGATAAGATATGCGCCATTATTAATTTGAAGAGCATTACAGATCCCGATTATATTAATAACCACTTCATCATCCTCTGCACGGAAAAGGGTATTATCAAGAAAACATCTATTGACGCGTACTCCCATCCACGAAAGAAAGGTATTATTGCCATCAATGTGCGGGAAGGAGATAGACTGCTTGCCGCCCGTTTTACGGATGGTAATAGCGAAATTATGTTGGCTTTGCACTCTGGTCGCGCTATTCGTTTTAGAGAAAATGAGGAAATGCGTGCCATGGGCAGAACCGCTTCCGGTGTTAAGGGAGTTACCCTTGCAGATGAAGATGATCGCGTGATTGGTATGTTGGCCATCGATGGGCCCGAGAGTCATGTGCTTATTGTTTCTCAGACTGGTTTCGGAAAACGCTCCTTGTTGGAAGACTACCGTATTACCCATCGTGGAGGTAAGGGTGTTAGCACGATAAAGATTACCGAAAAAACGGGTAAACTGATTGCCATAAAGGATGTTACAGACGCCGATGACTTGATGATTATCAATCGGTCAGGCATAGCTATTCGTCTCCATGTTGATTCACTTCGCATTTTGGGACGAAACACCCAGGGCGTGAAACTGATTGATTTAAGAAAGAACGATATTATTGCCGCTGTCTGCGTAGTGCCTCGCCAAGAAGATGAGGAAGAACTTGAAGAAGGTGTTGAACCTTCGGATAATCCTTCCGAAGTGGAAGAGACGGAGAATGTGGCTGAAAATATTGAATAGTACGCTTAAACTTCATGAATAACTTTTTGTCATACACACATCGTTTCGCAACAATGAAAAAACTGATTCTTTTTGCCAGCTTGTTTTTGCTACTGATTGGCGCAAATGCCCAGAAAGCCTCTTTGTCAAAGGCTTATAATTTTTATTATGACAAGGATTACGTTAAAGCAAAGGAACAGATTGATCTTTGTGTGCAGGATGAAAAATTGTCTGCAAAGGCCCAAACTTGGCTTTATATGGGAAATATCTATTATTTCTTAGCTAATGAGGAATATAGTGCCAAGCAAAAGAACGACCAGTATTCCATTGTTTATCCGGATGCTCCTGTTAGCGCTTATGATGCCTTTCTTAAAGCACAAGAAATCAACGCAAATGCCGAGGCTATGGATATGTTCTCCGCCAAGGAAGCACTTAAGCAGTTATATCCGCTTTTATTGGTTCGCGGTGTTGACCAGTTGATTGCCAATGATTTGTCAGGTGCAAAAGCTACCCTTGAAAAAGGTATTGCTTCATATGAGATGGATAAGCCCCAGTATCCAATGAATGGTGACCTATACTATTATTACGCCTATACTTTGGAGGCAATGGGACAGAAGGAAAATTTGAAGGATATCTATCAAAAAGCCATTGACGATGGTTCGAACAATACATATGTGTATGTCCGCCTAATGGAAAATTATAAGGAAGAAGGAAATTCGGATATGGCTAAAAAGGTATTAGACCAGGCCAAATCCAGAATGGGCGACAATGTCAGTGTTTCTTTGGCAGAAATTGACTATTATTATTGGAAAGGCGATTCAGCAAAGGCTCGAATGATGCTTGGTGCTATACCCGTCAATAAGATTGTCAATGCCGATGAACTGGTAAATATGTCGAATTTCTTTATCAAAGAAAAAAAATACGAAGACGCTGCAGATCTTTTGGAACGAGCTAATGCGCTATCTCCAAATAATTTTGTGGTGTTATATAATTTGGGCGTTTGTAATTACAGTCTTTCCGAAGAACTTTTTAACAAATATAACCAACTTTCCATTAGTGACCCCGGCAATAAAGAGGCTGCCCAGTATAAAAGCCAGTCGGATGACAGAATGACGCAGTCGGCTCGCTATTTTGAGCTGGCGCGAAAAATTGAGCCGAGGGATATAAATTTGCTGAATACGCTGCGAGCTATCTATGCCCGTCAGCAGTCATCCAAATATGATGAAATTGATGCAATCATAAAAAGCATAGAAAAATAATTTATTAATAACATTAAAATTCAAAGCAATGAAAAAATTAACATTATTATTCGTCGGCCTGCTTTGCAGTACTACGTTGTTTTCTCAGTCCTGCTTAGACGACGTTTGGCAGTGCCTGCGTAACAACCAAGCCCCCAAGGCGAAGAAATTTTTGGAGGATTGCATGGCTGCCAATCCTGACAATGCGCAGGTGTGGCTTATGAAGGCCAATGTTTATGTAAACCTCTATAATGCGGATCAAAAGAAAATAACTGCTGATCCATCGTATACTCCTCGTTATCCTGATGCTCTCCTGATTGCCAATGAGGCTTTCGTGAAGGCATTGGAATTGGATCCCAAGGTAGAACCGAAATCTGGTATGTTGGGTGCCATCGGTGGTCAGAAACTTTGCGCAGAGCCGTTCTTCCATATGGGAGAGGATGCGAATGCCAAAGGAGATTATCAAAATGCGGTTAAGTATTTTACTCTTTCTGCTAAAAACTATGAGTTGGCAAAAATCGCTAACAATGCCGCTGCCGCATATTTACAGTTGGCCCTTGCTTATGGAAAAATGAATGATCAGGCAAATTATAAGAATATGCTGCTCAAGTCTATCGCATGCAGCCCTACAGCCTATCCCGCTTGCTATACGGAACTTTACTATATTTACCAAGCCGAAAATGATACGGTGAATTGTGGTAAGATTTTGGAAAAGGGGCTTGCCGCTGTTCCTGTTGAACAACAAGGAGATCTTATTGATGCGCAAATGAATTATTATTCAATGACCAATCAACAGGATAAATTGTTTGAACTCTGTGACAAGATGCTTCAGGATAATCCTGACGATGTGGATACTAAGGTTGCTTGTGCAAACTATTTGAGTAACTTCAAAGCTTATGATAAGGCGGAGGAAATTCTTCTTGCCGCATTGGCAAAGGATTCTACTGATTTCAAATTGAATAAACAAATGGCATATCGCTATTTCTTGGAAGCAACTGACTATGAAGATAAGATTGAGGCTGCGAAGAATGCCAAACAATGGAGTGAGATGGCTACTTTGAGAACTCAGGAAGACGTTGTTGCAAAGAAGGCTCATGATTGGAGTGATAAGGCTTATCAACGTAATCCTAATGATCAACAGAATAATATTATGCTTCAACAGCTGAAGGTAAAATTGCGTATCCCTGTGCCAGAGGAATTGAAGGCAAAATATGATTCGTATATGTCTAAATCAAAAGCTGAATAATATTTTCAGATTGACATACATAAAGGGGCTTCTCAATTGAGAAGCCCCTTTGTTATATCAAAAGTTTACCTTGCCAGGTGTTGAGTCTCGCTAACTCCCATTCAATGCTTTTTTGAATGGTGTCGTAGCGCGTGGACGGCCATTCGGAAATAGCTAGATATTGCGGTGGCACTGTTCCTGCAAAACGCTCTATTACGATGTTAGGCCTGAGATGTTGCAGGTATTGAACGATGAATTGAATGTATTCTTCAATGCTTGGACGAAAGAAACGTTCAGGATGCTCTTTATACTCATTGGTGATAGCTGTCCCTTTGAAAAATTGAAGTTGGTGGAATTTAATGCATTGAATTGACAGACTGTTGATGATGTGAATGTCTTCCATGAGTGATTCTTCAGTTTCTCCAGGAAGTCCGAAGATGAGATGCGCTCCTGTGGGAATACCATATTTTGCTGCTCGCGCAAAAGCGTCAGATGCACAATGGAACGTGTGTCCACGGTGGATATGCTCTAAAGTCTCATCACGACAACTTTCTACCCCGATTTCCAGAAAAACATAGGTGTGTTTTTTTAGTTCTGCCATGTATTCCAAAAAAATGTCGCTGATGCAGTCAGGACGAGTAGCAATGACAATTCCGCCAATTAGAGGATGATGTAGGGCTTCTTCGTATAGGGATTGCAACAGGGGTAGGGGCGCGTATGTGTTGGTGTGCGCTTGGAAATAGGCAAGGTATAGTGGCTCTTTCTTGATGATTCTGGGTCTTCTATGCAGAAAGAAGGAAATTCCATTATCAATTTGTTGCGTGATACTGTGCGTGGATTGACAATAGGATGGGGAAAATGCATCATTGAAACAAAAGGTGCATCCGCCGGTGCCGAAAGTGCCGTCTCTGTTAGGACAGGTGAAGCCTGCGTCAATGGCGATTTTTTGGACTCTTTTGCCAAACTGTTCCTGCGCGTAGCGCGGATAGGAATTGTATCGGCGTTCGTCGCCCCAAGCGTACGGCATTTTATTGTTCGTCTTTGTAAAGGAGATTGTCTCCGAATGGATCTAGGGTGTGAAGTGTTTTCTTGTCTGGATTAACCATGAACATGAAGGGAATATGTTCTCCGTTTTGAACATAATTGCCCGTTACCATGAATAACAATACTCCGTCGGCTTTCAGGGAACCACTTTCCATCAGTTCATCAAAATCATTCTTGGTACGATTGATTTCATTGATGTATAATTCTAAATAATGAAGGTCCTTGTCATGTCTCTCTTGTAAGGCCTGCTCATACTGAGCTTCATAGGCTGTGGCCATATTGGCCAATAGCTCTGAATTGAGTTTGGCGTAGCTTAATTCTGTTACCGTGTCCACACATTCAATGTTCAGAGAGTCGTAATCGGTAATATGGTCATTCTTCAAATATTCTTTAGCCAAAGGCTTGACTTGTCGTTTTAGCTTGTTTACAGCGTGGTTTTTGCATCCAGAAAAACTAATTAGACTTAAAACGGTTAGGATTAGAATGATATGTCGTTTCATGAAGGTGTGTTTAAAGAATGAAACCAAAATCTTGAATGTCTAACTTGTCTTGTCCGGTAGGTAGAACCTTGATTGTTCCAAATTGATACATGTTGAGGATGCCGAAGTCGTGAATGTTTGAACCTTGGTGCTCGAGTGCGGCCTTATAGGCTTTTGCCGTGCGATATCGGTAACCATTTGTCTTTGGATTTTGGGCCGATACATTTTCATTACAGAAGGAAGGAAAATCATAAAGAGGCGACAATGACAGAATATAGGTATCTGATGCAGAATCAGCTTGCTCAACGGAAAGCCCGGAAACTGGATTGAATGTGAATAAAGTGGTTCTTTCCCCTTCGGGAATGGCATAGAATGTATAGGTGATTTCGTCCTCAAGGGTGATGCCGGTGAAGAGACTGAGATAATTGTTTTCCCATTGCTTAAGCTCTGCTAACATTATGCGGATTGCCTCGGCGGAATATGGGGTTTCTTGTTCTCCGGCAACAAGGTTGTACTGGTCTTTCCGACTTTTACTGATGGCGTCGGCTGCTTCTTGTGCCTTTTGGCTGTTGGTCTTGGAAACGACTTTGGTCTTGTTCGCGGGTACTTGGGTTACGACTCCGTCAATAATTTTGGTTTCCACAAAGGCATCCTCTGTTTGAGTGTATGAAAGGTCGGCGTAGTTTTTGAAAAAATCAGGAATGGGTGCCGTCTGTGTGGTGTAGGAAGTTAGGTTTAAAAGGCCTGTATTGGCATTCTGTTCTTTGGATGATGGGGCCAATAGGTTTTCTTTGTTTTGTTTCCCAGAAAGAATAACCATATAACGTTTATCCATATCCGGAATATCAATGGGGGCTATATCTACTTTGTCAAGTCTATAGGAAGTCCGGTTCTCGTCAATAACGTGCGTGAGCCCAAGCAGACTTTGAGCGTGATCAGAATAGTATCCTTTAATCTCACGAACTTTTGTCGCAGAAACAGTTACCTTGATTGCGGTGGTCTTTAATGCATAACAAAGGTGATACCCTTTAATGGTTGTATTGCTATCAAGGGGAAGGGGTAGGACGTTATGTTGTGCGGAAGCGGAAATGAAGAATCCGAATAAAAAAATAGCGATAGCGCTAGGAGAAAAGTTTTTCATTGTTGTGGATAAAGATTGATTAAGTGAATGATCATCTGTTTCTAGTAAGGATGACAATGTAGTAAAATAATGTGGCCAAAGATGACAGGGCCGCAATAAGATAGGTGCGAGCTGCCCATTTGAGGGCATCTTTAGCATAGGTTGTTTCCTCGCCGGAGGTGATACCAGTATCGCCCAACCAGGCAATAGCACGTTCTGACGCATTGTATTCCACAGGAAGAGTGATTAGTGCGAAAAGGGTGGTGAGGGCGAAAAGGACGATACCGGCCAAAAGGATCCATTGCCCGAGAAAAGGGACAAAACTTAAAAGCAGCATGCCAGCCAAGAGAATCCATTGCGACCAATTGCTTCCGAATTGTACTATGGGAACCATTTGCGAACGCATCGTGATCCAACGATAGGCAGTGGCATGTTGGACGGCATGTCCGCATTCGTGGGCGGCCACGGCGGCAGATGACACACTATGTCCGGAAAACACTTCTTCGCTGAGGTTTACGGTTTTGTCTTGAGGGTTGTAGTGGTCGGTGAGCTTTCCAGGAATGCAGGTGACGCGGACATCATAAATTCCGTTTTCCCGCAGCATTTTCTCGGCCACTTGTTGACCTGTTAGACCACTGCTGAGCGAAACCTTGGCATATTTTTCGAATCGGGCGTTGAGGGTCTTGTTTACGACCCAACTCGCAAGCATGAAGGCGATGAAGATAATCCAATACATAATAGATGCTTTTTAAGGCCGCGAAGATACAAAATATTCTCTAAGATACCTTGTGATCGTGGGGTGAATACTGAATTTTGCTGTGATTCCCAACGCATTTTTTTGTATCTTTGCGCGTTTTTTGAAATGAACTATGAGTAATAATTTTGATGCCATAAAACGTCGTTTCGGCATTATTGGTTTCGATGCGGCTTTAGAACGTGCCATTGATATAGCCGTTCAAGTTGCCCCTACGGATTTGTCTGTCCTTATAACGGGCGAAAGCGGTGTGGGTAAGGAAAATTTTCCTAAGATCATTCATAGTTGCAGCGCCCGAAAGAATGGCAAGTACATTGCTGTGAACTGCGGCGCTATTCCCGAAGGAACCATTGATTCAGAGCTCTTTGGTCATGAGAAGGGGGCTTTTACAGGTGCTACCGAAATCCATAAAGGCTATTTTGAGGAGGCTGATGGTGGTACGATATTCTTAGATGAAGTGGCCGATCTCCCTTCTGCTACGCAAATCCGACTGCTTCGCGTGCTGGAAAGTGGAGAATTTATTAGAGTGGGCTCCTCCAAGGTGCTTAAGACGAATGTGCGTGTGGTGGCTGCCACCAATGTGAATATCGCCGAACGGATTTCTCAGGGAAAGTTCCGCGAGGATCTCTATTACAGACTTGATTCAGTGTTGATACATCTTCCTGCCTTACGGGAACGGAAAGATGACATCTATCCGCTTTTTGTGAAATTTTCAAGTGATTTTTCGGCCAAATATAATTTCCCTGCCGTATCACTGACGCCAGACGCCATAGACGTGTTGAAACGTTACCGATGGCCGGGCAATATTCGTCAATTGAAGCATGTGACAGAGCAATTGTCGCTTCTTGAAAAAAACAGGACGATTGATGCGAAGACACTTGAACCGTATCTGGTATCGC
Source organism: Bacteroidales bacterium (assembly GCA_045600525.1). GTDB lineage: Bacteria > Bacteroidota > Bacteroidia > Bacteroidales > WCHB1-69 > F23-D06. The sequence goes on along the minus strand of JAZRYC010000011.1, from coordinate 3,979 downwards.
CAAATGATTCCAAACTTCCGGCCCTAAAACCATCGGAACATGAGAACAATGAACAATTTCAACGTGAAATTTTGTTTAAATTTATTGCAGAACTTCAAAGGGAAATCTCTGAATTGAAGAATACAGTGAATCATCTTGTGAATGGAACGATGAGGCATGATGCCAAAGAATCGTTGCCGGAGTTGCCGCTTCAGGATGATGAATTGGATTATCAGATTACTCGTTCGGTTATTTCGGAAAATGAATCTGCGGATACTCATTTTGAGGATTCCGTCATTATTGAAGATGGTGATTTGTCTATGGAAAATACAGAGAAACAGACGATTTGTAAGGCGTTGGAACGTAATCGGAATAATCGTAAACTAGCAGCTCAGGAACTTAGAATATCAGAACGCACCCTTTATCGGAAAATCAAAGAATACGGACTTTAAATGAATATGATGATGAATAGAGGCGTGTGTAAAATCGGAATGTCGGTCTTGATGACGTTATTGCTTGTGGGCTGTAAGATGTCTGTGTCGCTTACGGGCGGCACGGTTGATCCACGTGCGAAGACGGTGGCTATCACGACGTTCCAAAACAATGCGTCCTTGGTGAATCCAACGTTGAGTCAATCGTTTACAACCGCTTTAAAGGATAAGATTCAGGGACAAACGCCTTTGACAATTGTGAGCACGAACGGGGATTATGAAATAGAAGGCGAAATTACAGGATATAATGTGTCGCCAGTGGCCATCCAGGGAAATGAAACCGCTGCAATGAACCGTTTGACGATTACAGTGCGGGTGCGTTTTGCCAATAGCTTTGACGATACGCAGAACTTCGATCAGTCTTTTTCGCGTTATGCGGATTATTCCAGCACGCAGAATTTGAGCAGTGTGGAATCGGGACTGGTGGAGGAAATCAACGAAGCACTTACTGATGATATTTTCAATAAGGCCTTTGTTAATTGGTTATCATGTGGTTATAAGTGCAGACTGTTTATTGTTTTTGTGATCAATATGAGAAATATGGATAAGATATATTTTGAAGATTTTGTGACTGTTTCGGAGGGGGAAAATGCTATAGTGAAATTGACGGACTTGCAGAAACGATATCCTGCATCGTCTTTTGTAAATCTGCTGTCACTGAAGTTGCAGTCCTCACGAGCACAGCGCGGACGTGCCAGACAATTGCTCACATTGCCTAATGTTCGGATGTTCCACGACTTAAATGTGGAATGGTCTCGTGTGGCACAAAGTAGGAAAGATAGGCCATCGCTTAACGTGGTGGAACGTCCTGTCGAGAAAGATGACGAACTTCAGCCCGTTTTTGTTAAACATCATGCTGAAGACCATGATGATAGGCAGGCTTTGATCGATCAATTGATTCAAAAATTCTCCAAAGATGCCCCGAAAATCATTTATTCGCCGGAGACACACGATGCGGAAGCAAATTACGGAGAGGATAGCCTAACGGAGGATCCGAATATCGTAAGTGAAACGCTTGCAAATATTTATGCCGAACAAGGATGCTTTGAGAAGGCTATACAAATGTTTGAAATTTTAAGGTTGCATTTTCCAGAAAAAAGTTGTTACTTTGCAACCCAAATTGAAAACCTGCAAAAGGCTTTAAAAGAACAAGAAAATTAACATAGTATTAATCAATAAATTAAAAAAAACAAATGTTTACACTTTGCGTAGTATTAATTATCCTGGCTTGTTTTGTATTGGCATTTGTTGTCCTTATTCAAAATTCCAAGGGCGGCGGTTTGGCCTCTAATTTTGCATCATCCAATCAGATCATGGGTGTTCGTAAGACAACGGATGTGTTGGAAAAAGCCACTTGGGGTATTGCTGCTTTTATCATGGTGCTCTGCTTCGTCTGCGCATTCATGGCAAAAAGCGAATATAAATCATTTAGACAGGACAATCAGGTTCAGACGGAACAAACTGCCCAGGGCGCTGAGGATACTCAATCCCAAACACAGGAATAATCTGTCTCTCAATGAATAGAATTAGACATGCAACACCCTTTGGGCGCTGTGTGTCTTTTGTTTATGAATAATATATAAAAGAAAAACCAATGAATATTAAGCACAATCAAGTTCCTGGACAGATTCAGGAAGTTACGATCGAAATCAACAAAGAAGATTATGCAGCTAATTTGGATGCTGCTTTGAAAAAACAGAGACGTACGGCACAAGTCCCCGGTTTTAGACCTGGCAATGCCCCGATGGGGATGATTAAGAAAATGTATGAAAAGACCCTCATGGTTCAGGAAGTCGATAACCTCGTCAATACGAATATGGACAAGTTTATGAAGGATAATGAGGTGAAGTTTATCTTTGAACCCCTTCCAGTTGAAGAAAAGTCTGTGGTCGATTTTGAGAAACCCGATCATTTCGAGTTCGTATATGAGTATGCGCTTGCTCCCGAAGTGAATGTTGATTATGCAAAATTACCGAAGGTGGTTGATTTTAAAATCCTTCCTACAGAAGAAGACCGTCAGGCTTTCATCAAACAGCTTCGTGAACGTCATGGAAACTACGTTACTCCTGAAACAATTGAAGAAGGCGACAGCCTCTCTTTGAAATATGAGGATGACAAAGAAGGATTCTGTTTTGTACGTGACCTTAGCGAAGATGGGAAGAAAAAATTCTTAGGCAAGAAAATCAATGATGCTGTTACTGTTTCTATGAAGAAGGCCTTTGCTTCCAATATGGCTTTGGCCCGCTTCCTGAAAATTGAAGAAAAGGATATTGATGCCGATAATGATTACAAATACAAAGTAACGGTTAAGCATATCGGTCGTATTGAACTGGCTGAACTTAATGAGGAATTTTTCAAGAAGGCTTATCCTGATGGTTCTGTGACGGATGAGAAGGGCCTGAACGATGCTGCCGATAAGGTGGTGCTTGAACAATATCAGCCGGAACTCAATCGTCAGTTTATGAACGATGCCATTGAAATGCTTATCGACAATGTGAACGTTGAGCTTCCTACAGATTTTATCAAGCGATATATCCTCGCTGTACAAAAAGATATGACGGCAGAAACTCTTGAACCTAAGTTGGATGATTACGTTCGTTCCTTCAAATGGCAGGTTATTGAAACCCACATTGTGGAAGGTGAAGACATGCAAGTGAAGGCTGATGATGTGAAGGATTATTTCCGCCAGTATTTTGTGAAGAACTATTTCGGAAATTTCAATGCGGAGGATGTTAAGGACCGTGTTGATGAATTGGTAAACCAAGCGATGTCCAATCAGGAATACGTGAAGAATGTTTACGATATGCTGTTTGACGAAAAACTTACCGCATTATTCCGTGCAAAATTGAATATCGACCATAAGGAAGGTGATATCAAGGCTTTTGTGGATATGCTGACTGCTCGTGCAGAAAAGAACACTCCCAAGGAAACTAAAAAGCCTGCTGCAAAGAAATCCACGAAAAAGGAATCCGCCACCGACGAAGCTCCCAAGGCTAAGAAAACCACGGCAAAAAAGACCACTAAAACAACCAAAGAAGAATAACCATGAGGTTTAACGATGAATTTTCAAAATATGCGCTTATGCATCGCGGCATAAGCAGCATGAAGATGGATCGCTTTAGATCTATGACGAGCGATTACATCACACCGTATATCATCGAGGAACGTCCGATGAATATTACGCAGCTCGATGTGTTTTCCCGTTTGATGAAGGACAGAATCATCTTCCTGGGTGTGCCCATTGATGACGATGTGGCCAATATTATTCAAGCCCAGTTGTTGTTCTTGGAATCACAGGATCCTGACCGCGATATCCAGATTTATTTGAATAGTCCTGGTGGTTCTGTGTATGCCGGTTTGGGAATTTATGATACGATGCAGTATCTTAAACCCGACGTTTCCACTATTTGCACAGGTATGGCTGCCTCCATGGCTGCAGTCCTCCTTTGTGCAGGCGCCAAAGGCAAACGCTTTGCCCTTCCTCATTCCAGAGTGATGATCCATCAGCC
>JAZRYC010000010.1:0-64477 GCA_045600525.1 Bacteroidales bacterium | reverse complement strand
TATCCTAATGGTTAGTATCATTTGCGTTTCCAGTTCATATCCAGATCCTTTCGCTATGGACAAAAATTGAATATACTCTTTCTTTGAGTTCCGCCCGTAGCCTTCCGCTATGTTCGAAGGAATCGACACAGCCGCGCGCCTCATTTGGTCGCTCAATGCATACGTTTCCTCCTTCGGAAGTTTTTTCACCATAGAATATACCATTTCAGTCATCTGCATGGCCTTTTGCCAAACAATCAAATCTTTGTAACTTTGAATCATAGTTTTTGTTAATTAGACAAGTAAAATCATTCTCCAATTCTAAACCCTAAACCCTATACCCTAAACCCTATACCCTATACCCTGACCCCTATATCACTTGGTCCAGAAATCGTAAAACTGGGTTTCGCCGGCGGTATGTCCGTCCTGCGTGCGGTACAAGCCTCCTAATATGCTGAAAGAGTAGTGCGTGTTCGGCTGCAAATCCAGATAAATCGTGGTGGTTTTACAGTCTTTGCTCCATGTGAAAGTATGTTCAATATTTTTATCAAATTCCAAAAAAACACCATCAGAATTGCCATATCCCAAGGCAATCATTTGTTGCATCGGCTTGCTGAAGATAATCTTCAATTCTATTTCTCCGGAAGGGACATTCTTCGCACCGTTTTTGATGCTACATTTCATCACGTGCGCGTTGGCCTTTAATTCTTTTTTCTGTTCTTTCAGGAAGTTTTTAAGATTGAATTGGTTGATGTCATTGATCAACTGCGGCATATAACTTTCAATCGTCGGATATTGTTCCCGGTTCTGCTCGTATTTTTCCAAAGACTCCACCATCGTGCGTGTGAGGTAGAAATCTGCTTCTTCCGACAGCAGGTCGTCAACGGATATCTGCGGATAGTGATTCAGGAAATAGCGAATCACGCAACTACGAACAAAAGTCTCACACATCATTGTTTTGGCATCTCCGTATGCCATCTGAGTCAATGTCAGCGCGTTAGCATTATAGACTTCCGTAGATTTCCCTTCCATATCCGGCCAAAAGTGCTCAATCTGCGGATTGCAATAGGCATGGCAGAATTCGTGAATGACAATCGGCAGAACCTCATTTACCCTGTAAACCGGATTTTGCGAATTGTCCATAGAATAGCTGCCGATAAACGGACAGAGCAGGAAACTTCCATCTTTCATCTGCGCACTGCAGCCATAGTTATTGGGACCATTCAGGATGCTCAGCACAATGCGGAATTGAGGATTGTTGTTGGCTCCAAAGAACTTGTCAAACCATTCCAAATCAATCTTCTGACACACATCCTGTTTAAATGCTTCTACCGCTTTCTGCTGGATTTCCGCATTTTTCATGTAGCCCTGATGAAAATTGGATTTTGCATAATATTCGTTCAACGCGGCCAAGAAATTCTGCTTCTGTTCTTCCGTCCAACGTTCGTCAATGCCATCTTGGAAAGCGTCATCCAAGGTAAACTTCCCATTCTCAGAAATTTTGAGATGGAGAGCGAAATCAGCCACAGCGTCATACGAGATGTCTGTTTCCTCGCGGTATTTCTGTGCCAGCTTTACCACCTCGTCGGTTTCATTGATATAGGGCTTCAGATTATTCACATATTCATCAAAATAACAGAAGCCGTACTCATTGGCCCCTGCAGTCCGAAAGATGAGACTCATCAGGTCGGCACGCTCGTCAAAACCGACAGGAATGTTAACTTGGCCGAACACGAAGTTGACCATCACTAAAAGCACGAAAAAAAGGATTGTTTTTTTCATTATATTGTTTATTAAAAGGTTTACGGATGAAAGGGGCATCTGTTTCCGATGCACTGGTTATTTTTGTTAGAAAACTGACAAAAAATGTTGGATTTTTCCATTTGAACGCCAAAATGTTCCGCCACGAAGTCGATAGCGGCAAGGATAGCGAGATAAGAGTCACGTTTGCAGCAGCGTGCGCCGCCGATTTCGCCGATTGCATTCAGCGATTGGGAGGTCATGCGGTTGGCGAGCCCCCACGGCTCCACGCTGAGCGGCGTGGCACCGGAAATCAGGGAGACGAACATTCCGCTGCTGATACCTGCGCCACACGCACCCCAGAAACCGCATACGCCGCCGGGCACCTGCCGGCCACGGCTCTGTATTTCCACCAGCATTTTGGGAAGGTCAATATCTCCGCCGGCATTCTTGTAGGCAGTCAGCAAAGCGGAACCGACCAGCACGTGATGCTCAGGGCCGTGCATGTGGCAGAACGGTTGCGACATCAGGCGGTTCATCACCTCTATAGGATTTCGGGATTTTTCGTTCAGGCAAATGCTTATCACGGTGGCCAAACCGCGGGTGTGGCAATCGTCACATACGAAATGCCCGTTTACACAACGTGTTTTCGACAGCACCTTCTTATGGCAAAGCACACACTCCATCTCCACGTCTTCGTTAAGATATTCCAAGGGAGCTTGGCAAATCAAACATTCTTCGTTCATAGCGTTTTTATTTAAAAGTATCACTTCTTTTTCAAATCTCTGGACAACTTCCGGATATCACGAACGGAAATATGTCGTTTTTCATATCCGAACTTCGAGCAGCAAATCATCGCGTCGGCCACCTCCTGCATCGTGTTGGACTGGCACAGCGGCCACATCAGCGGATATAGGATGCGGCTGGCAATCTGGAACGACTTGCGGGTTTTCTGCTTCGGGTGCGGGCGCATAATGCTGGGTCTGAACCCGAAGGCGTGTTTGAAGGGCATCGCGAAAAGCGCGTTCTCCGTGCCGCCTTTGATTTTCTGCCATGCCAATTTCCCATTGGCGTTGGTGCCTTCGCCCGACAGATAGATATAGGTCATCTGCTCTTTGTCGGGCAGAATTTCCGCAAAGTGCAGCGGAATCGTCTGACTGATTTTGCGATAAACATCCTCGGGTGTGCCCACGCTGGTGATGCCGGCGATAAAGAACACCGCATCGTACCCGGCCAAGCGCGCGTCACCAGTTTGCAGATTCATAAAGTCATCCACAATCAGTTCTTCCAGTTTGGGATGTTCGATGTTGGTCGGGCGGCGCGACACACTCAGGATTTTCTCTATTTCGGGATGTTCGAGGCAGCAGAGCAGCACGCCTTCGCCAACATAGCCCGTTGTTCCAGTGATGATTACTTTCATAGGGGTTAGGGGTTAGGGATTAGGGTTCAGGATAAAGTTCTATACTATCTGACCCCTACTGATCTTGATAAATTTCTGCAAGGTTTAATATGGTCATGAAATCTATTTTTTCTTTTTTCATTGTTCTTGTTCTATTATTGTTTGATAGAGTCTGAATAATTCAGCAACAATTTGAGATTCATTGTTAGAGGATAGAATTGTTGCATTGAAACCGTAGGCAGCCATCACGGCATGATCATTTTCCTTATGGGCTTTGCGCAGCTCGGGTGGCATTGTGACATCATCGTACAAGTCGGCCAACGAACTTTCCGGATATTTTGCCCGCGCATCCAGGATGGCTTGCGCCGTTTGCTCAATTTTAGCCTTCTGTTCGTCTGTCGGTGTAGGCCATGGAAAATTGTTATATACAATATCTTTGGAATAGCGATAATCAGATTTCAACCGGCCGCAAACCACACGCATCCACGCCATATGGACATTGGAAGTCAGAATGCCAAAATGATAGAGGGTTGCATTGGGTGCTAACCTTATTGCATTACTACAAAGAATATCTGGTGTCAAAAAGCCGATAGGTGTATATTTTCTTTTTTCAGAAGATGTTTCTGGAATAACAATATAATTCCCCTTTGGCATATTTTCTACGTGAAAGCGAGTAGGTTTGTCGGCAAGTTTACGTGTTCCCTCGCTCTTGCTGGCCAAGCGGAAATCGCGTACAGCCTGAACTCGTTTGAAGCATTCTGGCATTGAACGAATTTCTGCGGGGGAACAATCTCCCAGCCAAAGACAATATCGGTACCAACCATTGATAAATTCATCTGCACCTATCCATTTTTTGAAATAAGGTTCTGATTTGGGTTCCTTCTTAATGAAGGCACGCATTTCTTCTTCTGTAAACAAATAATTGCCACCATCAATAGGTTTGTTTCCTATACCAATTTCCGGCACATCGCATAATGGATATTTTCTACTTTCAATCCAAACTGTTTCCGCATCAATTAGATACGGATTAATATTTTGTGCTTGAAGGGAAGATGACTCTGTAAATATCGTTTTCGTTTCGCTTTCGCATCTCGAAAATCCAATTACGACGCAGTGGACGTGCGCTTTTAATGTTGATTCGCTGTCCCATCGGAAAGTTCGATAGGCGAAATCGATATGAATGCCGAATTTTTCAAACAGCGGTTTCCAAAGATTGGCAACCTGCTCGCCCTGCGTTATGCTGTTGGTGGAAACCAAAGCCGTATGACTATCGCTACTCAACATAACTTTTGCCGCTTTATAATACCAAGCAGAAACGTAATCCATATTCCCAATGTTTTTCCACTTCTTTCCGAAGACTTCCAACATATCTTGCTTTTGGCTTTCCGACATCAATCTTGCACCAACAAACGGCGGATTTCCCATAATGTAATCAAAATCTACGTGATATGTCGCGGGCTCTTTACGCTTGGGATGCAGATTGATTTCGTCGCTGTATAAATCAATATTATTGTATTGAACGGTCGGTTCATTGGCAGTTGTTACCGGTGCATCCTGTAATGGATAGACATTGGTTTGCTTTGCAATGATGGCTGTACGCTTTTCAGCGATAGGCCATTCGGTCCATGACAGGCGCAACGCGTTGCCCTTCTTGATATTGTGGTAGGTTTTTAGCGGTAGCATATCCAAATCGAAGTCCACGATGGTGGAGGTTTCCTTCAGCATCTGGCTCTCGGCAATCCACAATGCGGTGGTTGCGACATCTGCCGCGAAATCGTTGATTTCGATGCCATAGGACTGATGAATGGAGACTTTCACCGGATTGGTTTCTTCCAAACCCATTTGTACCTGTCCCTTAGTCTGAAGACGGATGGCCTCATTTTCCAAACGGCGCAGCGACAGGTAAGTCTCCGTCAGAAAGTTGCCACTTCCGCAGGCAGGATCCAGAAATTTCAGTTTTGAAAGTTTCATCTGGAATTCCGCTGCCTTTTTCGTTTGCAATTTTCCTACTTTCTCCGCTTTTATTTCATCCAACTCGCGGCGCAAATCATTAAAGAACAGCGGGTCGATAACTTTATGGATGTTTTCGATAGAGGTATAGTGCATACCGCCCGAACGGCGCGTCACCGGATTCAATGTCGATTCGAATACGGCACCGAAAATGGTGGGACTGATTTCGCTCCAGTCGAAATCGTCGGACGCCTTTTCCAAAATCAGCGCGCGCAGTTCGTCGGTGAAATTCGGAATCTCGACGTTGCAATCCGAAAACAGACCGCCATTCACATACGGGAAGGCCGATAGCGCTTCATCCATATACGGGTCTCGGTCTTCAACTTTGGTGTCTAAAACTTTAAACAAGTCAATTAGCGCGCGGCGGAAATTGCGGGCATCGAATTCCGACATATAGTCGTGAAACATACTGCGTTTCCCGAAAACGCCCGCATCTTCGGCATACAGACAGAACACCAGACGCACGCAGAGCATATTCAAGCTGTGGAGGGTTTCGGCGCTGGTGGGATCCTTGTACTGCGGTAGCAGCGCATCATAAATTTTACCCACCAAGTCACCAGCCTTGATACTCACCTCCATTTCCTTTTGCAGATGGGCATTTCCGGTATTGGTCAGAAATGAGAGCCGATAATACTCTTTGTCAAGATTTTCTAGAAGAATTTCAAAAGGCTCTCCATTCGGATTTTCCATATCATAGACCAAAATCGACTGAAAATTGCTTACCACTACCCAACGCGGACGCATCGAATAAGGCAGTTCATTAGCATAGCGTTTGGCCTGCTGAAAAGGCGTAAGTATCGAACCGTCACTCTGCTTGTAGCCTTTGTGCAAATCAATATCAAAAGATTTTTGCTCAATCAGTACTTTTGTAGCCGGGATGTACGCATCGATAAAGCTGACGTGTGTGAGCTGCACACGCTTTTCAAACTCAATGAACTTCTGCGGCTCAACGATCCCAAACACATACTGTAGCAGCGACATCCAAAACAATTGCGTTTCACTTTTTTCGTCTCCACGATTTTTCCATTCCTCAGCGAATGACTTTGCGGCTAATTGTTGTTTAGATATCATCATAAATAATTTATTTTCATAAAATTACAAAATAGCAATCAAAGGTGTTTTAACGAACCACAACTGCCGTGCCGGAGGCAATGACCATCATCATTCCGTTATCAGCACCGAGCACTTCGTAATCGATATCAATGCCCACTACGGCGTTGGCACCCAATTGAGCGGCACGTTGGGACATCTCCTCCATGGCATTTTTGCGTGCATCTATCAGCTCGCCTTCGTACGATTGGGAGCGACCGCCGAAGATGTTGCGGAGGCTGGCGCCAATGTCTTTCATAAAGTTCACGCCGGCAACGACCTCGCCAAACACGACGCCTTTGTATTCTACGATTTGTTTTCCTTCAATGGTGGGAGTTGTTGTTAAAATCATAATGTTGTGTTTTATAGGTTAATATTTGCTTTGTCATAAGAGCATTATGCTTAATGGGCAAAGCCATGTTATTATCTTATTTGATGGCAAAAATATCAAATTTTTCTTCTATTTCTGCTTCTTTTTCGCCCATTCAAAAACTTCCTGACTCAAGTGGCAGTAGCCGTTGGGATTTTTGTCAAGATAGTCCTGATGGTATTCCTCTGCGGTGTAAAAACATTGCAAGGGCAATAATTCCACCATCAGTTTGGAACCTAAGGCGGATTCTTGTTTTTTGAAAACCGCCTGCAGAGTTTCGAAATCCTGATTGTTAGAATAATAGACGCCGGTACGGTAGCGCGTACCTTCGTCTTCGCCCTGTTTGTTCAAACTCAATGGATCGATGATTTTGAAGTAAAGTTCTGCCAATTCATTCAATGTTACGATATTAGGATTGTAGCGGATATGTACACACTCGGCATGGCCTGTGGTGTCTGTGTAGACCTCTTTGTACGATGGGTTTTCGGTATTTCCGTTGGCAAATCCCACTTCGGTGAACGTCACGCCGTCCACCATTTTGAAGAACTTCTGCGCTCCCCAGAAGCATCCCGCCGCGAACCATATTTCCCGCTCCGCATCGTAAAGACAGGCAACAATCTGCTCCAAATAATGCTGGTCAACCTCATCGAAAGTGCCCAATTCACGACTGTCAATATCCAGCACAGCCACGATATGTCTGTTGTTCCAAACGGGCACGACGATTTCGCTTCGCGATTCGGAAGAGCAGGCGATGTGTCCTGGGAATTTTTCCACATCGGGCACAACAAGAGTCTGCTGCTGCTGCCAGGCCGTTCCGCACACGCCTTTCCCGTATGCGATGTGCGTGCAGGCGAGCGGCCCTTGAAACGGTCCGAGCACCAATTCGTTATCGATCACGCGATAGAACCCCGTCCACCAGAATCCAAATTCGCGGTGCAATAAGGCAGCAAGGTTGGCCATTTTGGCAATATCGTCACTTTCACCCTCCATCAACGAACGAACTATGGACAGTAAGGTGGAGTATTTTTCTTTTTTACCGTTTGTTATGGTCTGCATCATTTAATCTGTATTTCAAAATCTTGATCCTCGGCAGCTAAAATATAATTGACGAAGACTTATAAAGCAGTGGCAAAAATACTCCTTTTGCGGAATAATGTTTATGAACTTGCGGAATAATAGGCGAATTTTCACAAAAGATTTTTGGATGTTGTAAAATTTACTATTTTTGCAATCGTTTTATTTTTGTAATCATTACAAATTTTATGAAAAACGTTCAGGAATACCTTCTATCCAAAGGCGTACGTCCTTCTCCTCAGCGCATTGCAATTATGAACTATTTGCTCGACAATTGCAATCACCCTACGGTAGAGGCCGTATACGATGCGCTTCATACTTCTATGCCGACATTGTCGAAGACAACGGTTTACAATACTTTGAAACTGTTTGAAGAAAAGAAGGTAGTGCAGCTATTGAATATTGATGAGAGAAATGTCCGTTTGGATGCCACGATGGAGCCCCACGCGCACTTTCAATGTATGCGTTGTGGGAAGATATTTGATGTGTCTGTGAAAAATGGCGGTAAGATGGTCGAACTTTTGGGAATGAATGAAATGACGGGCTTTGAGGTGCAGCAGACGCAAATTTATTACAAAGGGATTTGCCCGCATTGCCAGTCTGAAAAAGAATAACAATAATCTATTTTATTACGTAATACTTAAAAAAGAAAATTATGACAAAGTACAAATGTAAAGTTTGCGGCGAAGTTTTTGAAGTCGCTGATGGACAGGAAGCTGTATGTCCTCGTTGCCGTAAGTCTGGTAACGACTTGGAAGTTGTAACGGAAACGAAGTCCAATCCGTATGCTGGCACGCAAACGGAAAAGAATTTGGAAGGCGCTTTCGCTGGTGAAGCAATGGCTAGAAACAAGTACACCTATTTTGCTTCCAAAGCAAAGAAAGAAGGTTACGAACAAATCGCAGCTCTTTTCCTGCAAACAGCTGACAATGAAAAAGAACATGCCAAAATGTGGTTCAAGGAATTGAATGGCATTGGCAACACTGCTGAAAACTTGGCTGCTGCCGCTGCTGGCGAAAACTACGAATGGACCGATATGTACGAAGGTGTTGCAAAGACTGCAGAAGCTGAAGGCTTTGCTGAATTAGCTAAGAAATTCCGCCTGGTGGCTGCTATTGAAAAACGCCACGAGGAACGCTATCGCGCTTTATTGAAGAATGTGGAAACCGCTCAAGTATTTGAAAAGAGCGAAGTTAAGGTTTGGGAATGCCGCAACTGCGGTCATATCGTAGTGGGCACCAAAGCTCCGGAAGTATGTCCTACCTGTGCTCATCCGCAATCCTATTTTGAAATTCACCTCGAAAACTACTAATTGTTACAGAAACGAAATGAATAAAGCGGGGCCGATCAACATCGGCCCCGCTTTGTGTTTTGCGCAGAACATCACCTTTGTTTAGGGCAGCTCAACGCTGGCGACCCAAAGGCATGTCAAATCATCATTCGTCATAATATTTCCGCCACTCATTAAATGCGCCATTCCACCGTTTGCTTCTGAGTTTGCGTAATTGGGCAAAACGTTGGGGCAGATGATGATACAAATAGATGTAATCGTCAAAGACCGCCTCGGCTAATTCTCCATCTACATACTCTCCCATACGCATATAGGCTTCCAACACGTTCGCACTATCGGCCGCCGCGTACTTACGAATAATTTCTGTGAGATCAAAAGGCTTGGTGGTATCTTCTTCTATTTCAACAATATTGTAATAAATACTCATCTCCAATTCACTGAATGGGATGATATCGCAAAGTGCTGCAGCAGTGATTTCCTCTTTGGGTGTACGCAACAATGCTCGCAGTCGCGTGGCGTAGGGCGTGGTGTAATCTTGAATGTGCATCCACCATGTTTCATCTACTTCATTGAATTTTCGAAGGGAGTCATATTGTGGCGTCCCCCAATGTGCATACAAAAGTTCATCATAAAGTTTCCACCCAAAATCAACATATTTTTCATGGGGATAGAACTCTGCAACTCCCGTATCAAGCGCTTCGGAGTCCGGAATGCGAAAGTCGCCCCAGTTGCATTTTTCCTTTTGTTTCAAATCGTACGATGTCCAGGTACCTTCGTACTGGTTGTTGCAGTAGCCGTCGGCAACGGCCCCAAAGGCATCATAGTAATATCGCCCGCGACGCCTGACATAGTCGAAAGAGGCCCGTCCGGATAGAATGCCGGCACCCGTGCAGTTGGTGTCTTCGTTGAAAACATAATGGGCAAAGATGGTACCTTCTTCTTCCGCTAATTCGGGAAATTCCCAATCTTTGTATGTAGTAGCGGAATCCAGTACGATATGACCAGAGAAATAGCGGATAGTGTCGCGGCATCGCGTGTATCCGTTCACCAGATAGTCGCCATTACCGAGATGTTTCACATTGTTGTAATGGATATAGAATCTTTGAAAATTGGGGCCACGATAGCCAATAGGTTCTGTATGGCCGAATTTTATGAGGCACAAAGAATCTTCGGTGGCGTAAGTATTTGTGCTGTCAATCCATATTTCGGGTTCCGCAAACACCGTGTCGTGGCAGATGATAGATTGCGAGAGATCCGCTTGGCGAAGCTGTTGAATGGTGACGTCTTGAGCCTTAGGCTGTTGGCACGCTATTAGGACCAGCAGGAAAGGCAGTATGGCTGGGACGAAATGTGGGAATAGCTTGTGGTTCATAATGGAGTTTGATTAAAAATTGTGGGTGGCAAAAATAAAAATTTTCATTACCGATTCCTTAATTTCATCACGCGCACTTTCTTGTCTCTGCCCACTAAGAGCTTGGGGCATTCGGTTTCGATGTCGCAGTCGGTGAAGCCGCACTTCTCCATCACTCTGCGGGATGCGGGATTGTCGATGAAGTAGTCGCCCCAAAGTGTGGCAAAGCCCTTCTCGCAGAAGCAGTATTCCACCACGGCGTGCAGGGCTTCTGTGCAGAAGCCTTTGTTCCAATGGGGCTTGCCGACCCAATAGCCGACTTCGGCTTCGTTTTCGTCAATGGGGATGTTGCTTGCTTCCTGCGGCAGATAGCCGACGCAGCCAATGGGTTCGTCTGTTTCTAATAGCACAATGGCCCACATGCCTTCGCCATGGAAGATGGTGCGGATAAATTCCAAACTTTCGGCTTCGCTTTGGTGGGGCGGCCAGCCCGCGCGCGGCCCGACTTCTGGGTCAGAGGCATATTTGAACAAGGCCGGCGCGTCATTTTCGTGCCAGGGACGGAGTAGTAGTCTTTCCGTTTTGATTTGAGTTTCCATATCCGATAGTGTTTTGAGTTATATTGCAAGTGACTTTATCGTTTCCTGCAGCTTTTCCAAGAATCTTGCCGCGTCCATGCCGTCCATCTGCACATGGTGGAATTGGAAGGAGACGGGCACTTCCGTTTTCCACAAATGCTTGCGATACTTCCCCCACATCACCATAGGATTGCTGAATAATTCCGTGTATTGGTTGACAATGCAATTGAGTTCGGTGGCCGGCATCGTGGAGGTGCCGATGACCATGTCGTCTTCACGGAAGGAACTTTCGCAGTTCTCGGCCACTGATTTCGTTAACTCCAGATAGTCGTGGTTAAACTGCTGCAGGTCGCTGGTGACGTGGATGTCGCAGAAGTTGATGCCTCCCTGTTGGTTGGGTACGATGACGTTGACGGCCAATGTGTCGTATTGCAGCATTTTGTCTTTTTGGGGCAGCAGGTAAAATTCCCTGATGGTACTGGCCGCCTGACCGATGCAGTAGCACATCAGCATATTGAGTTTAAGATTTCTTTTCTTACTTATTCGCACCAAATGACTGATGTTGAAGGTCTTGGTCAGCGTGACCATCGGCATGGGTGATTTCATCCAAAGTTCAAAGGCTTTGGCGCGGGAAGTGGTTTGAGGGTCAATGGTTTGTGCCATTATTGGTTAGAGTTTTATTTTCCAATACATTCCATATACAAAGATAAAGCAATAATGGTAGTATGAATGTGTGAATAATAGGACTTCCTATATCTATTATATAGAAAAGGCCGCAGTATGTGGGTACTGCGGCCTTATATTTGGGGAAGTAAATATTACATTCTAAAGGTAACCGGAACCTGATAGAAGCAACGTACAGGTTTGCCCATATTCTTACCAGGTTTCCATTTAGGCATGGCCATGATACCGCGAACAGCCTCTTTGTCACAATCAGGGAAAAGAGGGACTTTAACTTTTGCGTTACTAACACGGCCGTCGCGTTCAACCACGAATTCAATCAGAACCGTGCCGGTGATGCCGTTGTTACGAGCCACTTCCGGATATTGAATTTCTTTGGAGAGGAATGTGTTAAGGGCATCCATACCACCAGGGAATTCGGGCATTTCTTCCGTAAAGTAAACAGGAGGAGCTGCGTCTTCGGCTTCTTCTACGACTTCTACCACTTCATCAATTTCAGCTACTACTTCTTCTTCGTCAAATTCAACGCCGAAGTCAAGGTCTGTGTTTACTTTGATGTTGTCTTCCACGATGTTCAGCACGACTGCTTGTTGTTGTTGTACTGGTTCTGGAGGGGGGGGAGGAGTTTGGTCTGTAGCAATGACATCTTCATCCTTCACTTCAATGAAGTCGTCATCAGCAACCGTGAATGCAGGTGCTTTGTCTTCACTGGCAAATAACTCAAAACCAGCATATACGAAGGCAAGGACGACCACCAAACCAACGAGAATAAAGAGCGTCCTCTTATTCTCAAGGTTTCCTTTGTCGGTTTTCTTTGTAATCATATTGTATGACTTTTTAGGTTAAATACTCGTATTATAAAATAGTGACTGCAAAAGTAATATTTTTATCGTTTGTTCGTCTTGTTTTTTGTTAAAAAAATTAAACAAAATAAACAGCCCCTCCGCAACAGTCCTCGGAAGCTCCTGTGACACTGCTCAGACAGTTGATTTTACGTTCTAATCGAAGCATTCCGAGGAAGCAGAAAATCAGGGCTTCTTTGTAGTCTATCGTATGTTCGTCGGGCACGATGACATTCCCTGGCCATTTTTTTTGAAGTGATTCAATGAGAAATTTGTTCTTTGCGCCGCCGCCAGTGATGAGGAGGTTTTGGGCGTTTTGGGGTAGGGCGGAGGCCAGTTGAATGGCGATATGTTCGGTTGTTGTTCTCAGGCAATCGGCAATTTTGTTTGAGAAAATATAGGGTTTTAGTATGGGAAGGAAACACTGATCAAACCATTCTTTCCCGAGTGATTTAGGTGGAGACGTTTGATAATAGGGCAGTAGGTTCAATTGTTGTAGGAGCTCGGGAATGATGTCGCCGGATCGGGCGGTTTGGCCATCCTTGTCGAAGTTCAGGTCCATTTTTTCCGCGAGATGGTTTAATGCCATGTTGCAGGGAGAAATGTCAAATGCGATGCGTTGTCCGCGCCATTGGAAGGAGATATTGGAAAAGCCTCCCAGGTTCAGGCAGGCGTCGTATTGTCCAAATAGGAGTTGGTCGCCGATAGGAACAAGAGGTGCGCCTTGTCCGTGAAGGGCCACGTCTAATGTTCGGAAATCGCAAACAGTGGTAATGCCCGTCTCGGCTGCGATGACGGCGCCGCTACCGATTTGCGTGGTCAGTCCGTCGTTAGGCTGATGAAAGACAGTATGTCCGTGTGAGGCAATGAAGTCGGGCTTGGCGCGGTTTCCGATAAATTTACGAATATGTTCGGCGATGACTTTGCCCAAGGCGACATTCAGCCTGCAGTAGTCTGCTGCCGAAAGCTCTGTGGCATGTGCCAACTGCTCACGCATGCATTGTGTATATGGGTAGGTGTCGGCTTTGAGGATTTCATAGTGCCAGTTTTTCGCTTCTTCTGAAAATTTGCACCAAGCCAAGTCTATACCGTCGAGTGAGGTGCCGGACATCACGCCGATGCCTGTGGAATATTTCATTATTGCAAAATTGAAGTCAGTCTGTCCAAATGGATGCCGTTGGATCCTTTTACTAAAATCATGGAATCAGTTATGGGGTTCTTTTGGAGGAAAAGGTTGAGCTCTTCTACATTGTTGAAGCAGTGGGATGGTTGTAGAGCACTAAATTCCGGTCCTACGAAGATAACATCCAAATCAAATTCGTCGCATAATGCGATAATGTGTTTGTGCTCTTCACGGCTGATGGCGCCCAGTTCGCGCATGTCTCCTAAGATTGCGCGTTTGTGTGGATGAGTGAGCTTAGACAGGTTGCGGATGGCGGCCTCCATGCTGGTCGGATTGGCGTTGTAGTAGTCCGAAATGATGGTGTTGCTGCCGATTGTGTTGATTTGTGATCGATGGTTAGTGGGCATATAGCAGGACAATGCTTGGGCGATGTGTTCATCGCTTACGTCGAAATGTTTCCCAATAGCTGCAGCTGCCAGAAAGTTATAGATGTTATAGCTGCCCGTCAGGTGTGTATCAATGATGTGGCCTGCCACGTTGATTTGCAGATAGGGGGACATACTGACGATGTTGTCTTCGCCGCCTTCGGCGTAAAACACCACGTTGTCATAGGTTAGGCTGTCGCGTAAAATGTTGTCGTTTACGTTTACAAACAACGTTCCTTTGTTTTTTATGACAGCGCGGTAGAGAGCCTTTTTCGTATGGATGATTTCTTCCACAGAACCGAAACCTTCGATATGTGCTTTCCCAATATTGGTAATTACACCGTAGGTCGGTTGGGCGATGTTGCAGAGAAATTCAATTTCCCCTGGATGGTTGGCACCCATTTCCACAACGGCAAGTTGGTCTTCCGGTTTGATGGAGAGAAGGGTGAGCGGAACGCCGATGTGATTGTTGAGATTTCCTTGTGTGTAAGTGATCTTATATTTGGAGGAAAGAACCTCGGCAATCAGTTCCTTGGTGGTTGTCTTACCATTGGTACCGGTGACACCGATGATAGGGATGGTAAGGTGTTCGCGGTGATATCTGGCCAAATCCTGTAAGGTTTTCAGGCAGTCGTCTACAACGATGCAGTTGGGATGATTGGATAGGGAACTGTCTTCTGTCACAACGTATGCGGCGCCTTTGTCCAAGGCCTGCGTCGCGAACTGGTTGCCATCGAAGCGTTCACCTTTGAGGCAAACGAAGATGCAGCCCGGAAGGATGTTTCGGGTATCCGTGCATATTTGCGGATGTTTCAGGTATTTGGCATAGAGCTCTTCCATCTTGGGCGGATTAGATTAGTAGATAAACGGGAATACTCTTTTGAGTTTCTTTTGCTTCATTTCTTCGCCAAATTCTGCTTGGTAGCGTTTATAAATGGCGTTGGCGCGGGGCACCAGATTGGCAAAGGTCCAGATAAAGAACACCAATCCGGAAATGGACCAGGTGAGGATGGCGAATCCGAGCCATTCGGTAAGTTCGCCCAGGTAGTTCGCACTGGTGACATAGTTGAACATGAATCCTTTAGGCAGATAATGTTTGGTGTCTTCATCGTTTTTGCGTAGGTGGCGAATGATATAGTCGGAACGCAGATTGACAATGAAGCCGAAGATGAAGATGCAGAGACCGATGATGAATTGTGGAGACCATAGCCAGGCAATATCGGTGTAGGCAAGACCGAACACATGGTAATTGGCTTTATAGGATTCAAAGAAGATCCAATAACCCTGCATCATAGCGTTGAGGATGTTGAAGGAAATACCCATGAACATCACTGCCAGGGACATTTTGCTTTTGCCTTTCATTAACCAAGGAAATATCAGTGACCGTTGGAAATAGTGGAATTCAAAGATAAGTAGGAAAACCATCGGGACCACATCAAAACGATGAGGAGAACAGAGCCAGATGATAATCATAGCCAGGAAGATGGGAAATTCCATAAGGAACCAGGCCAGTTTGTTGTTGATGGCCTTGCCCCATTTGTTGGAGGTGAATTGGCCATATCCGGCATTTACAAAATAGAGGGAAATGAAGACAACAACGGCCATGGCAATCATTACCCAAAGGTAGATGTTGAATGCGGATGTTAAAAAATCGGGACTCATAATATTGAAATTTAAAATGATTATCTGAAAAAATGTCTGTATTTGCTTCGGCAGCCCCCTTGGAAGAAGGAGGCGTATTCCAAGAAAATGTCTGTGGACTGGTCAAGTTTCCCAAGACCAAATCGTTCGCCCAATGTTGAGAATTGTTGTAGATTGTTGTAGGGTAGGGGGCAGGGTGTATCCGGTTTGCTGTTGTGCGCAGCACGGGTCGAATCGGTAAAAGTGCCGGAGGCTTCTTCTGGCAGCGATGCCGGCATGAGGAGGTCGAAGCCGTGGTCTTTGCCATCCCAATCGGCGGTTTGCAGCATGGAGAAGGAGGTGTATTCAACCGATTTGGCAATTTCTTCCGGAATGGGGCATCCGGTGGCATTCATGACGAATAAATGGGTGAAAACATGTTGCTCAATTCCCTCGGCAATGCGTATAGGTTTTGTACAGGCTTCCTTCCCATAGAGTTCATTCATCAAGTTTCTGCTGTCTTCGGTGAAGGGTAGTCCGCCTACGCACACATCGGGGAATATGCCCATGTCGAAAAGACCTTGGGAGTTGAGATCTGCTTTTATATTAAGAAAACCACTCGAAGGTTTGGCTTGGATATCGAGCAGCATGCATAGATTCTCCAACTCAATGGTTCCACGTTCATCCAGCAGGCGTTCCCAAACGATAAAGACGGGTGTGCTTTCCCGAAGAAGCATCTCGGCAAAATGGCTGATGTCATTTTCCGTTAGTTGATTGCTTTCAAGTAGAGGGGAGAAGTCCTCCGATAGAATGTTGTTTTTGTACGTGCCGTAGTCTTTGCCTAGGGCATCCACATAGATTCCTTTGGCAAGATTGTTTCGGATAAGATAGTGGTTTACGGCGCGAAAGAAATCCCCATAATTGGAAATGTGTAAGTTCCCCGTAGTGTTGAAATCGTAACGAGGAATATTTTTGCAGTTTTCAAGCAACTTACGAATGGAGCACATGGAGGCGGTCTCTGCGGAATGGTCCAAGATGCAGAAAAAATGACTCGAACCAAGTAATTCAACAAAAGGGACAATGTCGTTTTTGTCGATGAAGAAGGCGGTTCCTCGGCGGTAGTAGTCAAAAGAGCCTAAGGCATTGCTTTGAAAACCAGCACGACATAAGCGCTGCATGAGGTAGAGTTCCTCGTTGGTATAATCACCGGAAGTCATAAGCAGGGTCTTATTCTCAGTCGCCGTAGAACATTTCTCGTAGATGTACTGGAGGGCTTCTTCAAAGGAGATTTGCCTGTAACTATGGTTGATACGAAGAAGAGGTTGGAGAATTCTGCTCATATTTATTCTTTATGGGTAAGAGCGTGGAATAATTCTTCCATACCCAGTGCGTTCAATTCTTCGGAATGCTTTAATCCGAGTTTTTCGGCCATATTGGGAAGTTCGCTGACAGGAGCATCTGCCACGAGATGACCTTTGTTGATGATGATGACGTGGTCGCACATGGCCTGTACTTCCTGCATGATGTGCGTGGAAAGTAGAACGGTCTTGTCTTTCCCGTAAGAACGGATGAGGGAGCGAATTTCAATGAGTTGGTTGGGGTCCAAACCGGTGGTGGGCTCATCCAATATCAGCACTTCCGGATCATGGATAAGCGCCTGTGCAATGCCCACACGCTGTTTATAACCACGGGATAGGGCTCCGATTTTCTTGTGTTGCTCAGGGGTTAAGCCAGTCTTTTCAATGATGTCGGACACTTTTTCCTTGACATTTTTAAGATGGTGGACACCCCCGATAAATTCAAGAAATTCACGAACGTACATGTCATAATAAAGTGGATTTGCTTCGGAAAGGTATCCTATTTTTCGACGAAGTTCCAAGGAATCTTTCCAGATATCCAGGCCACATACGGTGACTGTACCTTCTGTAGGGGGAATGAGGCAGGTGATGATTTTCATCATGGTGGTCTTGCCGGCTCCGTTAGGACCGAGGAAACCTACGATTTCACCTTTTTTGGCTTCGAAACTGACGTTGTCTAATGCGCGTTGGGAGTCAAATATCTTGGTAACGTTATTTACAATGATAGACATGTTTGCACTGATATTTTAAGCCTGCAAAAATAATAAAAATTGTTCTTGTTTTTATTATCTTTGCAACCTCAACCTGAAAACGTAACGCACCATGAAAAAATCTGCATTTATCTTGGGCTTAGCCCTATTGTCGTTTGCGACAAATGCCCAAACGGATGATTACCCTTTGCTTCTTTCCTTCTACAATGTGGAAAATGTCTTCCATCCTTCCAACGATTCTCTTACCCATGACGATGACTTCACGCCCACGGGGCTCTACCACTGGAGCTATAAGAAGTACTATAAGAAAATCAGCAACATCGCCAAGGTGTTCATCGCGATGGGAAAAGGGAGTCCTCCGGCCATTATCGGTTTGGCGGAAATAGAGAACGAGCAGGTGCTGAAGGACATCTGCTATCATTCTCCCCTTCAGAAATACGGGTACAGATACGTGCATCACGACTCGCCCGACCGCCGCGGCGTGGATGTTGCCTTACTCTACCGTGACACGATGGTGCGCATCCTGCGCGAACATAAAGTTCCTATCATATTCCCCTTTGAGCCGAACACGCGCAACCGCGACCTGCTGTACGTGTGCGCGCAGTTTCCGAATGGCGACTCGCTGCACCTCATCGTCAACCACTGGACCTCGCGCTATGGCGGGTATGCGGCCACCATCCCCAAACGAAACTATTACGCCGATGTGGCACGGCAGATTGCCGACTCGCTCTTAGGCGAAAACCCAAAGGCCAACATCCTGTATATGGGCGATTTCAACGATTATTGCACCGACGAGAGCCTGTCGCAGCATCTGCGCGCCAAGCCCTACCAACCTGAAAACACGCGGGACAGCCTTTTCAATCTTATGTATTATTTTGAAGGCATGAACAATGTGGGCTCACACAAACACGAGGATTTCTGGCGTTGTTTGGATCAGATTGTAGTTTCGCGCGGCCTGCTCTTCGACCAGAATCGCCTACATATCATAGACCACATACCGCACATCTTCGATGCCGACTTCCTGCTCATTCCAGATGAGAAATACGGCGGTGTGAAAACCTTCCGCACCTTCTTAGGGCCACGCTATATCGGCGGATTCGCCGATCATCTTCCGGTTTATGTGGAAATCAAACTGGTTCAGTCCGCATCATTAAAAACACCTAACTGATTATCAAGGAAATAAAAAAACTCGTCAGAACTAATTATATCACATATTCGTGCTATATTTGCAGCACGATTTTCATACTCAAATCATGAAATGGTCAGAGCTTAAGAAAATCATAGTTCAAAAAGGGTGGTACTTAATTCGCCATGGCGCAAAGCATGATATTTACGCGCACCCAGACTCCGAAAATAGAATTGCAATCGGACGACATAACAACGAAGAAATACCAACAGGAACTTATTGACAAATCAAAAAAATCATAGGATTCTAATACTATAAGAAATGAAAGCAATAGCACTCATAGAAAAAGGGAAAGAAGGAAAATTCCACATTTACTCCAAAGGGCTTAAAACAATGATTATTGGAGAAGGTAGCAGTGTGGAAGAAGCGAAAGTTGACTTTGAGAACACTTCACAGGAAATTATCAGCACTTACCCAACGGAAAAGATTCCCAAAGAGTTGCAGAATCTATCTTTTGAATATCATTTCGATGTTGGCGCACTATTCAATTATTACGATTTCATCAATATGAGCAAATTGGCAAAACGCATAGGAATAAGCGACTCTCTTATGCGTCGATACAAAATAGGGGAATACATTTCACAAACACAACTCCAGAAAATAGAAGATGCATTACATACCATCGGAAAAGATTTTTCCGAAATCAAACTATTCGTTTAAATTCGAAGATTCTATTCCACCCGCACCTCATCCATCATAATCCACGCCTTCTCGCCGGGGTTGCTGTGCCAATCGGGCAATTTAGAGACGGGGTGCGCCACAATCTTGATATAACGCACTTTCTTGCCTGAAATCGGATGCCGTAGAATACAGACTTTGGACTGGATGTTTTCCTTCAAAGTCGGATCCATCGGCAACGCCACCTCTTCAGGTTCACTATATTTCAGACCGTCTTTGGAATAGGAGACCCACACCTTCTCGGGCAGAAACACCCACTGGGAAGGATTGTGCGAGAAGCTCAACGACAAGATTGAAGTCCCCGAAGTAACGAGTTGCGGTTTCACCACCAGTTCCATTGGTTCACCGAAATAGCCCATCCAACCATCATAGTAGTCGGCCGGATTGCCAATCTTTTTATCTGCCAGCACCTCAGCAGACGGGTCATAGGGCTTGGTTGGCTGTGAATGTGAAACAATCTCAATAGCAGAGCGAGACCCTCTAACACTTGTCATCGCTGCATTCTCGAAAAACAGATAGGGTGTATAAGCTGATTTGTCCACAAAAAGCTCCTCAAAATGATTAGAGTCACCCACTTGAAAATGTACACCAAAAACACAATTGCCGTCAACAAGATAAGGTGATCGGGTGCTCGGACCACAAGTGGCGGTGCCCAACCCGGCCTGTTTGTAATCGATATTCAATGTGTAGAAATCTCGTGGGTGCAACTCATTGAGATGCTTGGCCTGTCCCAAGTCGACATCCGTATAAGGATAGATACTGAATTGGAATGGCTCGTTCAAGATCTCATTAGGTCTCCACTCAATTGAATAGCACTTTTGCATTTGCACCGACAGTGCACGATGCTGCTGGCTGTCCAACAAGCAAAGATAGCGGACACCCATACGGTTTCCGGCTGCCTGCGGTTGTAAGTATGGATAGAACAAATCATCGGTTAGTGCCTGATAATGGCCAACCACCCCACAGGATTGTCGGTCGGAGTAGGTTTCCTGACCATAACCCACCCACTCCACATTGGCCAACTCTTTGGCAATTTGCATTTGCAGGCCCACTTTCGGGTATCCGGACGACACCAGCAGCGGTGTGATTTCATTCTTCAAAAAGATATCGCCACTGCCCATAATCGTGTAGGTCTGTTTGGAGCGAAGGACCTCTTCCCCATTGTCATTTTTGCAAACGCCCTGGTATTCAATGACAATTTTTTGTGCTTCGTTATAAATGCCTTTTCGTTCCAATGAATCTTTTTGCTTTCGAGTGACTTCTCCATATGCAGTAATATCCACATCGCAAATGCTGGGTTCATAATGCAGATTGTCCAATCCGACGCGTTCCCACAAGGCTTCGCCGTGCGCGTCGCGTTCATCGTTGTCGGTGGGTGACCGCCAAAAGCAGAGTTTCGGACCTTGTTTTACCAATTTCTTACCGGACTCGGTAATGGATACCAACCCTTTTTTGTCGAAAGAAAGGATTGTATGGTTGAGGAAGATCACAGTCAGTGAATCATTATATGAAAAGGTCATCAGAGCATCTTTCAAAGTCAGTATTTCTGGTTCCAATTGCGATACCGGCAACTTAAATTGTTCATAAGCCACTACGTGGTTGGAATTTTTCTTGTCAACCAGTTGAAAATCCAACATCACATCGCGGCCGATAGGTACGAAATCCAACGATTGAATTTGAGCCAATAGGTTTTGCGGCAAAGTCAGTACAGCCGTATCGTGTGGGGCAAGTCGCACCAGCATCGCGCCACAAAGCGTATCGGGCTCATCAATAGAGACGTTTATGGTATTTCCTTCCTCAAGCCTCAGGATAGGAGCGTCGGGGTCGTATTTCAAGAAGCCATCAGGATGTACAGGTTGCTCGTGCGCCACGTCGGGGCGCAGGCGATAGCGTAACTCGTATTCGCTCAGGTTGCTGAAATCGAAGCGATTGATGATGCGGAACTGCATTTCTGACAAATCCACCGCCTCGATTTTCATCGGCTGATAGACTTTTTTGACCTCTGCCAACTGAGGATGCGGTTTGCGGTTGGGGTCAACCAACCCGTTGATGCAGAAGTTGCCGTCAGAAGGAACGCTCACTGCCAGGTCAACGACATTAGCTTGCGTAGATATATGGATAGGTCGGGTAAAATCGCCGCCGTAGGCGTAATATTCCTGACCGTTTTCATCGTGCGTCAGGACACCCTGATCCACCCAGTCCCAGATGCAGCCGCCCTGGAGCAAAGGATATTTGTAGATGGTATCCCAATAGTCTTGTAAGCCGCCGCAGCTGTTGCCCATGGCGTGTGCATACTCGCACATGATGAAGGGACGGTCGTGTGGAGTACGGGCGTACTCGGCAAGGTACTCCACAGAGGGATACATGATGGCCACAATGTCGGTGTTGCGGTCGTAGAGGGCGCGCTCGGACTGCACCGGTCGCGTGCTGTCCTTGGCTTTCAGCCAGTCGTAGGCGGCCTCGTAGCAGATGCCGTTGCCCGACTCATTGCCCAACGACCACGTGATGACGCACGGGTGGTTCTTGTCGCGCTCGTACATATTGCGGGTGCGCGCCACCGTGGCCTCCAAGAAGTCGGCGCGCTTGGCCAGAGACTGCTCACCATAACCTTGCGCGTGCGATTCGGCATTGGCCTCGTCAATCACGTAAAGCCCCAAATAGTCGCAAAGTCTATAAAATTCAGGTGTATTTGGGTAGTGGCAGGTGCGTACGGTATTGATATTGTTGGCTTTCATCAGTTTTAGGTCCTCCATAATGCGGTTGTCGGCCACATGCCCCGTCAATGGGTCGTGCTCGTGGCGGTTCACTCCGCGAATGGTCACGGGTTGTCCGTTGATCTTCAGCAGGCCATCTTCTATCTCGATATGGCGGAATCCGATGTACATATAGACAAATTCAATTTGCTGGTCTTTTTTATCTTTTAGCGTAATGTCCATACCGTACAAATTGGGATGCTCGGCAGTCCAGGTTTCCACATTGGGAATATCTAGGTGCAGATTCACGGTTCGGCGGCAAACTAATTCTTTGTCAGATGTGCTTGGGTCAAAGCATACCTCCCTTTTCACTTGTTCAGGCACATCGTCCACGGTAAGCAGCAGCTCGTAAAGTTGTGACTTTTTGCTGTGTGGACTCTCTACCGTAACCTCCACATCCAATTTGCCGTTGGTATAAGTGTCGTCTAAATCCGCCACCACCTTGTAATCCACGATGCGGACTTTTGGTTGGGTGTAGAGTACAACATCGTGGTCCAGACCGCTGAAACGCCAAAAGTCCTGGCATTCGAAGTATGAACCATCGCTCCACTTAAAGACTTGGATGGCAAACAGGTTGGGTTCTCCGAACTTCACATAACGGGTGATATCGAATTCGGAGTTGGTCTTGGCATCTTCGCTATAGCCGACAAATTGGCCGTTCACCCAAAGGTAGAAGCAGGACTTCGCGCCTCCGATGTTGATGATCACGGACTTGTCTTCCCAATTTTTGTCGATAGTCACCCACTTGCGATAGCTACCCACGGCATTGCCTTTAACGGGCACGTGCGGCAGGTCGGAGTTGTCAAAATCGTTTGTCGTATTGACATAGATAGGGATCCCGTATCCGTTGAGTTCCCAATTGGAAGGGACTTGCAATTCCTTCCATTGGGCATCATCATAATCTGTTAGATAAAAATCCGTCGGGCGCTCGTTCGCGTTTTCCACATAGGAAAACTTCCACAGACCGTTGAGACTTATCTGCGGAATCATCGCGCTTTCGTTATTCTGGAGAATATTGGCGCGCGGATAGAGTTTGTTGATTTCAAACACGGCCGGGTCCTGCCATTCGTTAAAAGTCTGAGCAGAGATTTGAAGGGAAATGCAAAGAGCTATGAGGAAGAGAAAATGTCGTAAATAATCCATAGCCAAATTTTATTCCTATTCCACAAGTGATTTTATATATTCGATAAAAGAATTGGCTTGGTCAGTAAGAGCAACAACATCTTCTTTTGTACACAAAACGAAATCATCATAATCGCCACTTTGTCGTTTTTCAAAAAGTGTTGATAGCGTTTTTCCTATCTCTATTGGAACAATTCCGGAAGACACAAAATGTAAGCCAAACATTGTTTTGACCCCGGCGTGACTTTGAGCTTGTAAATCATTTTTCAACAACAAAGAAATAACCGCATAATAGCAAGCATAGTATAGTCTGTTAATAGCAGCATTAAAATATCCTTCTCCGGATAAAAGTGCTGCTTCTTTCATAGTTTCAGAAGCGCGTTCCAAACGGTATTTCACTAAAGCATTTTTGCTTTCTATGTCTAATATTTGTTTCATAATATAATGCCTTCATTTATAACATTTAAATAAAAAGGAGTGTTAAACGGACGGTTGTCCCAATTCTTTTTCAACATAACAATTGGACTAATAGCCACGCCCGACTCTAATTCCAATTTATACAAGGGAGTAGTTATACTCTGTTCACGTTCTATAGACAAAACATCCCCATCTAATAGAATCAGAATGTCTATATCACTATCTACCCGTGCATCGCCACGAGCCTCACTTCCATAAAGAATTTTTGTTGCCGATGGGACAATTTGGCTTAATAAATCTCGTATTTGCTCAACAACTTTGGGATGTATCATTTCACTCTTTTTTTTAGCAGTGCAAAAGTACATAAAAACTTGTAATTTTGCACCCACCTAAAAAACGCATATTATGACTATTGCCCTTTTGATTTTCGGATTGGCCAGTCACACGTTGCTTTCCGTCATCATCGGACTGTTTGGCGCGCGCCGTCGCATCGGCTTCGGATGGACGTTTTTATTGTCCGTAATCCTCACCCCTGTTGCCGGACTCATCGGGGTACTATTGTCAGACCCATTGCCGGGGCAGGAGAAAAAGTGGGGCTGCATAGGCACATTATTGGCCATGATGGTCATCATCACCCTGTTGATCATCTGCGTGGTGTTGGTAGGTGCTTTTTTAACTTAATTAATTGGTCTGTTATGAATATCGAAACCTGTCGTGAATATTGTCTTTCCAAGCCGCTTGCCACGGAAGACACACCGTTTGACGAGACAACCCTCGTCATCCGTGTGATGAACAAGATTTTTGCTTGTCTGGATATGGAGCGTCCCGACCTCGTAGTGTTGAAGTGTGAACCAAGCTATGCCATTGAGTTGCGCGACCGCTACAGCGCCGTTGAAGGTGCCTGGCATTGGAACAAAAAATACTGGAACCAAATCTATTTTCACGGTGACGTGGATGATAACTTGCTTTGTTCGCTTATTGACCATTCCTACGATGAAGTCGTCAAGAAAATGCCTAAAAAGATGCAAGCATATATCCATAATGCAAATATTTCTAATCAATAATCATCAAATAATGAAAAAACTATTTTCACTCGCAGTTGTAACTCTTATTTTGAATTGTTGTCTTGCTTCCATTCCAGACTCCGTGAGAATGCGGTTGCCTTTGCCGCCCAAGTCAAAAATGCCGTTGCCAAAGGTGAATTTACAGAACCGCGACCAAATCAACCTTACCAATCTAGTGGTGTTTATTCGATTTGCCGATGATCCTGAAATTGACAAAACCTTTAGTGAGATAGATCAGATGTTCAGCGATTCGTCTGCTGGTGCAATGTCTGTATATAATTATTTTGACGCGATGAGTTATGGTAAGATACACTACAATACTGTATATACCAATCAAATAAATGGAGATGTCATCGTTTCTTATTGTGATTCTCATCCGCGTTGTTATTATGAACCATACAGTGTATTTAATCCGGAAGGTTATGAGCCCTTTTCTCCGGATTCCGTCTGTCCGCGTGAAAGACAGCTTTTGGCTGATGCCATGCACTACATTGACTCTTTGCACTTAGTGGATCCCAGTATCAACCTGGATGGCAATGAGGATGGATACATTGATAACATCAGTTTTATTGTCAAAGGCGGTTGTGGTGAATGGGCCTCTTTGCTTTGGCCGCACATGGAGTTTATTAACAATGAACCGTACCCTGTCACTATAAACGGTGTTACACCTTATACCTATAATTTTGAGTTAGAGGGATCTGGATACTATTTCTCAGCCAATGTTTTTTGTCATGAGATGTCCCATTCGTTAGGCCTTCCTGATCTTTATCATTATTACAACTATTCCTTTATTGATCCTGTTGGTGTTTGGGACATCATGGGGCAGAATTGTATGCAGCAACTTAGCACTATTTTGAAATACAAGTTTTTGGGAATTATTGATGAACCCATCCAGATTACGGAGGATGGTGATTACACCTTGCTTAGCAATGCAAGTGCCGATTATCAAAATTGCTATTATATAAAATCTGCTATTGACAGCACGCAGTGGTATACATTGGAATACCGTAACAATTTTGATTTTATGGACAATGTTGTTGATAATGGATTGATTATTGGTCGTTGGGTTGATACAGTGGACGTGGGTGATATTTATAATTCTGGGAACGCCATGTTTGATTTTTACCAATATGTCCATAATTATTGGGTGTTCCGTCCTGGCAGCGAAATCGACACCGTGAACGGCTCAATCTATTATGCGGCACTTGACAATACCAGTTTCGGGCCTACCACAGATCCGCATCCCTTCCTTACGGATGGAACGCCTGAAAACAGTTTTGAAATAACGGATATTCATGCCGATGGAGGTACGCTTTCTTTTCATGTCCATTTCTTTAATACGGGCATAGTGGACAATAGCGCTGATAACATTCGCCTTTTCCCTAACCCGGCCACCAACCTTCTGAATGTTGAAGGATGCCATATTGAAACCATAGAAATCTGCAATCTACTTGGCAAAACCATCCTTGAAATTCAATCTCCGGGGCATCAAATAGACATTTCGGATTTGGCAAGCGGACTTTATCTAGTACGTATTGTATCAGACCAAAATGTTACAACTCAAAAGATTGTGAAAAGATAGTGTATTACGAAAACGTAAGGCAAATATTATATAGTCTTGATGAAAAAATCCCGTCTGATTTCAGACGGGATTTTCATTATGGAGAATTCTGAAAAATCCAAAATTAGTCTTGCATAAGAATGTCGAGCATCTTGATGGCGCAGTCGCTGATGACAGAACCAGGTCCGAAGATGCAGGCAGCCCCTGCATTATAGAGGAACTCGTAATCTTGCGGAGGAATAACGCCGCCAACAATGACCATGATGTCCTCGCGGCCGAGCTTTTTGAGTTCTTCGATAACTTGCGGTACGAGGGTTTTATGACCAGCAGCCAAAGAGGAAACGCCCATGATATGGACATCGTTCTCTACGGCTTGCTTTGCGGCCTCGGCGGGAGTTTGGAAGAGTGGTCCCATATCCACGTCAAAGCCGATGTCGGCATAACCTGTAGCGACTACCTTGGCGCCGCGGTCGTGACCGTCTTGGCCCATCTTGGCAATCATGATACGAGGACGACGGCCCTCTTTCTTTGCGAATTCGTCGCACATCTGACAAGCCTTCTTGAAGCTGTCGTTGTTCTGTTGTTCTGCACTGTACACGCCTGAAATCAAATTAATTTTTGCTTTATAACGACCGTACACTTCTTCAAGTGCGTCGGAAATTTCGCCTAAGGATGCGCGAACGCGGGCGGCCTTGATGGAGAGATCCAGCAAGTTGCCGTTGCCAGTCTTGGCACATTCGGTAAGGGCAGCCAAAGCAGCCTTGACATCAGCTTCGTTACGATTGGCACGAAGTTCTGCCAAACGTTTGAGCTGAGCCTCACGAACCGTGGTGTTATCCACTTCCAGTGTTTCAATAGGAGCCTCTTTGTCCAATCTGTATTTGCTGACGCCGATGATGGATTCCTTGCCAGAGTCGATACGTGCTTGTTTGCGTGCGGAAGCCTCTTCAATACGCATCTTAGGAATACCCGTTTCAATAGCCTTGGCCATACCGCCAAGAGATTCGATTTCTTGGATGTGCTTCCAAGCACGGTGGGCGATTTGGTGCGTAAGGCTTTCAATATAGTAGGAGCCGGCCCATGGGTCAATGGACTTGCAGACCTTGGTTTCTTCTTGAATGTAAATCTGAGTATTGCGGGCAATACGTGCGGAGAAGTCCGTCGGCAGGGCGATAGCCTCGTCGAGGGCATTGGTGTGCAGTGACTGTGTGTGTCCGAGGGCGGCACCCATAGCTTCCACACAGGTACGTGCCACATTGTTGAACGGGTCCTGTTCGGTCAGTGACCAGCCGGAAGTTTGACAGTGTGTACGCAAAGCCATGGACTTCGGGTTCTTCGGGTTGAACTGTTTTACGATCTTAGCCCAAAGCATACGGGCGGCACGCATCTTGGCGATTTCCATGAAGTGGTTCATGCCGATACCCCAGAAAAATGACAAACGTGGAGCGAAATCATCCACGCTCATGCCGGCGTTCACACCTGCACGAAGATATTCGAGACCGTCTGCCAGCGTATAAGCCAACTCAATATCATCGGTAGCACCTGCTTCCTGCATATGATAACCGGAAATGGAAATGGAATTGAACTTCGGCATATTCTTAGAAGTAAACTCAAAGATGTCGGCGATAATCTTCATAGAGTGCAATGGCGGGTAGATATAGGTGTTACGCACCATAAACTCCTTGAGGATGTCGTTTTGGATGGTACCGGAAAGTTGGTCCATGCTGACGCCCTGTTCCTCGGCAGCCACAATGTAGAATGCCAAGATAGGAAGGACGGCACCGTTCATGGTCATAGATACGGACATCTTGTCCAAAGGAATTTGGTCGAAGAGAATCTTCATATCGAGGATGGAATCCACGGCGACACCGGCTTTGCCGACGTCACCCACCACGCGTGGATGGTCGGAATCGTATCCGCGGTGGGTTGCCAAGTCGAAGGCGATGGAAAGCCCCTTCTGTCCGGCGGCAAGATTGCGGCGGTAGAAGGCGTTGGATTCCTCAGCGGTGGAAAATCCTGCGTACTGGCGAATCGTCCACGGGCGGAAAGCGTACATCATAGAGTACGGACCGCGAAGATACGGAGGAATACCTGCCGTGTAATTGAGGTGTTCCATGCCGGCAAGGTCGTCAGCCCCATAAACCTGCTTTACAGGAATCTGCTCGGCTGTCAGCCAGTCCGCGCTGATGTTGTTCTGTTTTTCCCATTCACGAAAATCTTGTTGATTTTCAGGTACTTTCTTAAAGTCAACGTTGCTAAAATCTGGGCGCATAATATTGTTTAGTTTATAATTTTCTACGAGGGTGCAAAGATATAAAAAAATGTGGTAACCGATCAATTTCAAAATAGTTCGCCCACAGTACAATTTGAAATGACGCTTCCTCAAAAGTTATGTGCAAGCTTTATCATGAAAATAAAAGTTAAATCGGGAAAATTTTATATCTTTGCCGTTTCTATCGCTATCTATACGGATAACATCAAATAACTCATAATAAGCAACTTATGAATAAATTTGCAAAGTCAATGATTCTAATTGTCGCAGTTTTGGTATCTGCATGTGGTTCCCAAAAGAAGATTGAACCCAGCCAGCAGGTTGCCTCTTCCGACAAGGAAATGAAGAAAGAAACCCCAAAAGATAACTCAAAGATGACAGAAGTACTGATTAAAACATCCATGGGCAATATCAAAATCGCCCTTTATAATGAAACACCGCAACATCGTGACAATTTCATCAAACTGGTGAAGGAAAGTTATTATGACGGAGTTCTTTTCCATAGAATCATCCAAGGATTCATGGTGCAGACGGGAGACCCAGATTCGAAGACGGCAAAACCTGGCCAGCGTCTTGGCATGGGAGGCCCTGACTACCGGATCCCGGCAGAGTTCGTTCCTTCCATCTACCATCGTCGTGGGGCTGTGGCTGCCGCGCGTGATAACAACCCCGCCAAAGCCTCATCTGGTTCGCAGTTCTATATTGTGGATGGCAAAGTTTATGACAATGCCTACTTGGACATGATAGAGCAGCGTACGGGAAAGAAATTTTCCGCAGAACAGCGCGAAGCCTATACCACCGTTGGCGGCGCTCCGTTCTTGGATGGAGACTACACGGTCTTCGGCCAGGTGCTTGTCGGGATGGATGTCGTAGACAAAATTGCCGCACAGCAAAAGGACGGCAGTGACAGACCGCTCGAAGACATCAAGATTATCAGCATGAAAATTGTCGAATAACAATACACTATATGAAATCTATCGAAGAACTTAGAAACGAAATTGAAAGTTTCAAAATAGAAAATGCGGAAGCACTCGAGCAATTCCGCCTTAAATTTTTAAGTAAGAAAAGTGATCTGCAATCTCTTTTCGGAGAAATTAAAAACATCGCACCCGAGGAAAGGAAGTCGTTCGGACAGAAGGTGAACGACTTGAAGGACTTGGCACAGCAACGTTTTGAAGAATGGAAGGCCAAGACGGAAACTTCTGTTATGGCCAAGGACAGAATCTCTGATATTACACGTCCTTCCAATAATATCGGGTTGGGTTCTATGCATCCCATTTCCATTATGATGAACCAGGTCCGTAGGATTTTTGAAGATATCGGCTTTACCGCCGTCACAGGGCCTGATGTGGAAGATGACTGGCATGTTTTCACAGCATTGAACTTTGCGGAAGAACATCCTGCCCGTGACATGCAGGATACTTTCTTTGTGGAACTACATCCCGACGTGCTGCTTCGCACGCACACTTCCTCTTTGCAAGTACGCACGATGGAGAAACAGCAACCGCCTATTCGCGTGATATGCCCCGGTAGAGTGTTTCGTAACGAAGCCATCACTTCTCGTGCCCACTGCATCTTCCATCAGGTGGAGGGCCTCTATATTGCGGAGAACGTTTCCTTTGCAGATATGAAGCAGACCCTGCTTTATTTTGCACAACGTATGTTTGGCCCAGATGTCAAAATACGTCTTCGTCCTTCCTATTTCCCATTCACGGAACCTTCTGCGGAGATGGACATTTCCTGCTATATTTGCGGCGGAGAGGGATGCAATCTCTGCAAGCACACCGGCTGGGTGGAAATTCTCGGTTGTGGTATGGTGGATCCCAATGTCTTGGATAACTGCGGTATAGATAGCAAAAAATACAGTGGTTTTGCCTTCGGCCTCGGCATTGAAAGAATGACTATGCTGAAATATACAACTAACGACATCAGACTCTATTTTGAGAACGATGTCCGTTTCCTCCAGCAGTTCAAGGCTGCCACCAAATAGAATCTAACCATTAATAATCATAAAAGCTGTTATGAGTAAGAAATTCAAACTGATTAACAATCTCATCGGCATTATCATTGGCATAGTGGCTTCTGCCATCTATATCATGACTGCCGAGCCCACCGTTTCCTGGTGGGACTGCGGTGAGTATATCGCCACCACCTCAAAACTCTTAGTAGGACACCCCCCTGGGGCACCTACTTTTCAGATTATCGGCCGTATTTGCACCCTCTTTGCAGGAGGCGATGTGACAAAGATGGCATTCTGCGTAAACTGCATGTCTGCAGTATGCAGTGGTCTGACAATCATGTTACTGTATTTTACCATTGTCCGTTTGGCTCGCAAACTGGTGGCCAAGTATGGGGAAATGAACCTCCCGCGCGCGGTAGCCGTGATGGGTGCAGCCTTGGTAGGAGCTATGACCTACGCTTTCTCTGATACTTTCTGGTTTTCTGCAGTGGAAGGAGAAGTGTATGCAATGTCCTCGTTTTTTACGGCTTTGGTGTTTTGGTGCATCCTCAAGTGGGATGAGGAATATGACAACCCGAAGGGGAATGTGAACCCTAATCGCTGGATTGTGTTGATTGCCTATCTCGTCGGTCTTTCCATCGGTGTGCATTTGCTGAACTTGCTGACGCTTCCGGCCATTGTGCTGATTGTTTACTACAAGCTCTCCAAAAACGCCACGGGAATGGGCGCCGTATTGGCCTTCGACATCATTTCCTTCTTCTTTGCCTTTTTCTGCTCTCCCATGTGGATGTTCCTTATTTGGATCTTCATCACGATCCCTTTGTTTGTTTTATGTGTGAAGAGAGGTACTTTGAGGTCAAAGGCCGAATGGGGTGTTTTCCTCTCCCTTTGCGGTTCTGTCGTGTTGCTTGGATTGATCCTTTGGGGTATCATTCCGCAAATTGTCAATTTGGCAGGTAAGTTTGACTTGTTCTTTGTCAATTCACTGAATTTGCCGTTTAACTCCGGTACTATTTTCTTCTTCCTCGCCATTGCCGCTCTCATCGCGTGGGGATTGGTGTCTGGATACAAGAAGAACAAACCGGTTCTCCTGATGACGGTTTATTGCTTTGCTTTCCTCTTGGTGGGATATTCCACGTTCTTCACCTTGGTGATTCGCTCCAATGCCAATCCAACCATTGATGAGAACAATCCAGAGGATGCTGTGGCTTTGTTGGCTTACTTGAATCGTGAACAATATGGCTCCAACCCATTGTTCTATGGTCAAAGCTATAATTCCAGAACTATTGGCGGGAAAGACGGAAAACCCGTCTATGTGAAGGACCAGACTACAAAACAATATGTGGTGTCCAATGACCGCAAACAGGAAAAACCGATTTATGATCCGGCTGACTGCATGCTCTTCCCGAGAATGTGGTCCCCCGACAAGCGTGGCGAATATGTGAATTGGCTGAATAACCGCTATAATTCGGAAAGTGCTTCCGATAAGGAAAACAGACGTGCCTTGGCACGTAATGAGGTTCCCTCCTGGCAGCAGAATATCAAGTTTATGCAGACCTACCAGTTCGGCTTTATGTATTGGAGG
Organism: Bacteroidales bacterium; assembly: GCA_045600525.1. Taxonomy (GTDB): domain Bacteria; phylum Bacteroidota; class Bacteroidia; order Bacteroidales; family WCHB1-69; genus F23-D06. The sequence goes on along the minus strand of JAZRYC010000010.1, from coordinate 32,239 downwards.
TACTTTATGTGGAACTTTGCCGGCCGTCAGAATGATCTTCAAGGCCGTGGCGACTATATCAACGGCAACTGGGTCTGCGGTATTCCGTTTATTGATAAGACCATGGTAGGTAATCAGACAAATCTTCCAAAAGCTTTGGAACGTCCCGGCCACAATAGATATTATCTTCTTCCATTATTGCTTGGTTTGGTGGGTATTATATTCCAAACCCGTAAGGATACGAAGAATTCCTTTGTGGTATTCATGCTGTTTATCATGACTGGTTTGGCTATTGCCTTCTATCTTAATATGTATGCCTTCCAACCTCGTGAACGTGACTACGCCTTTGCCGCATCCTTCTATGCCTTTGCTATTTGGGTGGGTTTCGGCGTGTTGGGTCTCTACAATCTTTTTGAGAAACTCAAAAGCAAATCCGTACAAGTTGCCGGTGCCGCACTGACCACTGTCATCTGCTTTGCTGCCGTTCCCTGTGTGATGGGCAATCAGAACTGGAATGACCATGATCGTTCTAATCGCTATACAGCTTTGGCCATAGCCAAGAACTATCTTGACTCCTGCGCCCCGAACGCCATTTTGTTTACTCTTGGTGACAACGACACCTTCCCGTTGTGGTACGCCCAGGAGGTAGAAGGATATCGTACAGATGTTCGTGTCTGTAACCTCTCCCTGCTGAGCACCAGCTGGTATGTGGACCAAATGAAGCGTAAAGCTTATAATTCTGATCCGCTGCCTATCTCCATGACATGGGATCAGTATAAGGATGGCACACGCGATGTTATGTACTTGGATCCCGCCGGAAATCAGTTCGTGGATTTGAACGTCGTGATGGATTATGTGAAATCTTCGGAATTTGATCATATGAGACATCTGTTGTTGGTTTCTCAGAATACGGGCTATCGTAGCAATGGTCGCGCTGTCCCCGCCAGCTTCTCTTTGAAGGTGGACAAGGCAAAAGTACTGGCTAATGGTACGGTGGCAGCCAAAGACTCTGCATTGATTGTGGATCGTTTGGAATGGAATATGAATACCCAGGGCGTGAACCCATTGGCTAAGGCCTATATCGTAATGATGGATATTCTTGCCAATAACAATTGGGAACGTCCTGTGTATTATGCATCAACCACCGGCCCTGAAGCCTATCTCGGTTTGGAAGATTATTTCCAATTGGAAGGCTTTGCTTATCGTTTGGTGCCGATTAAGTCGCCGCATAATTCCTACGATGTCGGTCGCGTGAATACAGACATTCTCTACAATAATCTTATGAATGTGTTCAACGACCATAGCAGAGTGGATCTTCTCAATCATCCGGATGCCAAGCAGGCAGCTCCCTATCCATACTACTGGGGTGGCTTTAATGATCCGAGAGTTTATCATAATGAGGACAACACTCGTTTGATATCCTTGATTCGCAAGCTCTATAACCGTTTGGGCAACCAGTTGCTTGCCGAAGGACAAGTCGAAAAGGCTGAAAAGGTCTTCGATCAAGGTAATAAATTGCTCCCGAACGACATCTTCCCTTACGTGCCTGTCATGTCACATGTGTATGGATATGCTCAGAATTGCATCTTCTATATGCAGGATTATTTCAAATTGAATACACCGAGTGGAAATCAAAAGGGCATGAAGATGGCCAATGACATCATGCAGGGAGAGATTGATTTGTTCAATTGGTATGACCAATGCGATGAAAGAACATTGACCATGCATGAAGACAATATCCATTATGATCTATTATTCTTGGGTTACCTTATTAATAATGTTAAGTTCCCGGATGCAAGCAGCATTATGTCCCAGTGCAAGAATTTGAAAGTGGGAAAGACGGCTGCCCAATATGCTAAGATTTTAGGAAAGGATATCACTTCGCGCGTGCGTCAGGCAGACTTTGATCAGCAGGCCGTGGCTGGTGATTTCCAAGAAATTCACCAGCTTGTTCAGTTGGTCAATAAGTGTGGCGATCGCGCAAACGCACAAAAGATCCAAGACATTGCAGAAGCACAATTGAAGGCTTTGGGCACCACTTCTCCGGAATGGGCTAATGCCTTTAGAAACTTCTATTATAGTTTGGATAAGCCACAGGTGGATCAATCTTCCGAAGGTGAACAAGAAACAGAATAGAAAACATTGATTATGAAAAAATTTGCTGTGATATTATGCGGTTGCGGAACATTGGACGGTAGTGAGATTCACGAATCTGTGATGACGCTTCTGGCTATTGATCGCAATAACTGTGAATATTCAATATTCGCTCCTGACGACAAACAGTATCATGTCATGAATCATCTTACGCATCAGCCGATGGCTGAGCAACGCAATATGTTGGTGGAGGCTGCCCGCATTGCCCGCGGGCAGGTCCGCCCCATCAGCGATTGCCGCGTGAACGATTTCGATGCCTTGGTCTTCCCTGGTGGAAACGGCTCGGCCAAGAATTTATTCACGTATGCCCTTGAAGGACCAAATTGCTCCGTTCGCGAGGATGTGACGCAGTTGGTTCATGCTTTCCATAATCAAGGAAAGCCCATCGGTGCACTCTGCATAGCCCCTGTGATGCTGTCACGAATTTTAGGCGACATCACTATCACCATCGGAAATGACGAAGGTACTATTGCAAATGTGGAGAAGTTCGGCTCACAACATATCAATACCCAGCAGGGAGGCGTCATCGCGGATAAACAGAATATGATATTCACAACACCGTGCTATATGCTTCCGGCCCGTATTTCCGATATTGCTGATTGTGCCGAAAATCTCATTGAATCTATTCTTGAAAATATTCAGTAATGAATAGAAACATCGTGCTGGTAGGCTTCCCCGGGGCCGGTAAGACGACCATTGGACAGGAACTGGCCACACAACTGAACCTGCGCTTCGTTGATTTAGACGAAGCTGTAGAAGATAAATATCATGCGACGATTCCCCATATTTTTGAAAAGTATGGGGAATTTGTTTTTCGCCAATGCGAAAGAAGTACGCTTGAAATGCTGTTGCCACAATCCGATTTGCTTATTGCAACCGGAGGCGGTACCCCTTGTAACGCAGAGTCAATGAGACTGATAAAGGAACGGTGCTTTTCAATTTATTGGAAACTCCCTGAAAACATACTGCTTGACAGACTCAGAAACAGCCATAAACAAAGACCTCTTATACGAGGATTGTCGAAGGATGAACTTGCCGCTTATATTCATGATACATTGTTGGAACGCGCTCCGTTTTATGAGCAGGCCAATTTGATTGTTGATGGCGAACATTTTGACTTTGCGATGGTTGTTTCAAAAATTAGAGAGCATTCGCTATAGAGTTTTTACTTCTTTTTTTACTATCTTTGCCTCCGCTGATAAAAAATGGAAATCATTAATAACTAATTTATAATCAATATGATAATTAAAGATAACTTTGTTAGAAGACATAATGGTCCGAGCGAAGAGGAACAGCAGAAGATGCTGGCCACCATTGGTGTCAAATCCATGGACGAACTGATTGAAAAAACCGTACCGGCTGCCATTCGCCTGCCGAAAGCTTTGGAACTTCCCGAAGGATTGACTGAAGGCGAATACCTGAACGTTATTCATGGTTTGATGGCTAAAAACAAAATCTACAAATCCTACATCGGTATGGGCCACTACAACACCTATACCCCAGCAGTGATTTTGAGAAACATCTTCGAAAATCCGGGTTGGTATACCTCCTACACTCCGTATCAGGCTGAAATTTCACAAGGACGTATCGAAGCCCTGCTGAACTATCAGACCATGATCAGCAGCCTGACTGCCATGCCGTTGGCTAACGCTTCTATGTTGGACGACGCTACCGCTGCCGGCGAAATGATGCTCATGTTCTTCCGTAGCCGTACGCGCGAGCAACAGAAAAACAACGTTTGCAAGTATTTCGTTTCCGAAGACGTGTTTGAACATTGTATCGGCGTAATGCAGACCAATGCCGCTCCACAAGGTATTGAACTCGTCATCGGCAATGCTGATGAAGTTGAACTCGACAACACTTTCTTTGGTGCTATGATTCAATATCCGAATCAACACGGTGAAATCCACGATTTCCGAGCTTTCGTTGAAAAGGCTCACGCACTCAACATCTTCGTGGGTGTCGCTACGGATCTCTTCGCCCTTACATTGCTCACTCCTCCGGGAGAATGGGGTGCAGACTGTGTGACTGGTTCCACCCAGCGTTTCGGTATCCCTATGGGCTTTGGCTCTCCGGCTGCAGGTTTCTACGCCTGCCGCGAGGAATTCCTCCGCCAGATGCCGGGCCGTATCATCGGTGTTACCGTTGATGCGCAGGGCAACCGCGCCGTACGTATGGCTCTCCAAACCCGTGAACAGCACATCAAGCGTGAACGCGCAACTTCCAACATCTGTACCGCCAGTGCCCTGACCGCCATCATGGCCGGATTCTACGGCATGTGGCACGGCGCAGAAGGCCTTAAGAATAAAGCTATTAAAATGAACAAATTCGCCAGCGTACTCGCCGACGAATCCGCAAAATATGGTTACAAACCGACAACGGACTTCTTCGATACTGTTTGCATGGAAGTTCCTGCTGGCATCACTACCAAAGACGTACAGAAAGTGGCTCTCGAAAAGAAAGTCAACTTCCAATACTGGTGCGACAGCTGTATGAGTATCTCCTTGGATGAAACCGTCACCCATGATGACCTCAACCTCATCCTCGAAATCCTTGCCACAGCTGCCAATAAACCATTCACCCCACACGTATGCAACGGCAATTGCTGCCCAACCCCGCGCGTTCCCGCTGCTTTGGCACGTACTTCCGCCTTTATGACGGAAAGCATTTTCAGTAAATATCATTCTGAAACAGAAATGATGCGCTATATGAAGATGCTCGAAGTGAAAGACCTTTCCCTCAACCGCGCTATGATTCCGCTGGGTTCCTGTACGATGAAGTTGAATGCTGCTGCCGAAATGCTCCCGCTGAGCTGGGCTGCAACCTGCAATATTCACCCGTATGCTCCCGTTGACCAGGCTCAAGGTTTCATTGAGATGATTAACGAAGTTTGCGAATGGCTTTGCAAGATCACTGGCTTTAAGGCTATCTCTCTGCAACCGAACTCCGGTGCTGCTGGCGAATATGCCGGTATGACCGTAATCCGCAACTACCACGTCAGCCGCGGTGAAGGCCACCGCAACATCTGCTTGATTCCTTCTTCTGCCCATGGTACCAACCCCGCATCTTCCGCCAAAGCCGGTAACAAGATTGTGGTGGTCAAGGCTACCGAACACGGTGAAGTCGATATCGAAGATCTGCGCGCAAAGGCTGAACAATATCGCGACAATCTCTCCTGCTTGATGATTACCTATCCTTCCACTCACGGTGTGTTTGAAGAGGGTATCCTCGAAATCATCAAGATCATCCACGAAAACGGCGGTCTCGTCTATATGGATGGTGCCAATATGAATGCTCAGGTTGGCTTGACCTCTCCTGGCAATATGGGCGCTGACGTTTGTCACCTCAATTTGCACAAGACCTTCGCAATGCCTCACGGCGGTGGCGGTCCTGGCGTTGGTCCGATCGGCGTTTGCGAAAAACTCGTTGACTTCCTGCCGAAACACGCTATGGTTACCGTTGGTGGCAAGCAAGGTAGCCAGGTGGCTTCCGCACCTTATGGTAGCGCTTACCTCCTCCCGATTACCTACGGTTACCTCAAGATGCTCGGCGGCACCGGCTTGAAACAAGTTACCGAACACGCCATCCTGAATGCTAACTATATGCGTGCAAGATTGGAAGGCCATTACAAGATTCTCTATACCGGCACCAACGGCATGTGCGCTCACGAAATGATTTTGGACTGCAACGAGTTTGACCGCAGTGCCGGCGTTCAAGTTGGCGACATTGCAAAACGTCTCATGGACTACGGCTTCCACGCTCCTACAGTGGCATTCCCCGTTCATGGCACTTTGATGGTAGAACCAACCGAAAGCGAACCGCTGAGCGAACTCGACCGCTTCTGTGACGCTATGATTTCCATCCGTCAGGAAATTCGCGATATCGAAGAAGGCCGTGCTGACCGCGAGTGCAACGTCATCAAGAATGCTCCGCACACCATGAATGTGGTTTGCGCTGACGAATGGACGCGGCCTTACACCCGTCAGCAGGCTGCCTTCCCGATGGCTCACACCGAGAAGTACTGGCCAACCGTTGGCAAGATTGACGATGCCTTCGGCGACAGAAACCTCGTTTGCGTTGTAAAAGAATAGTGACGATTATTTCTCATATTTGAAAAGGATGGTCCATTGGGCCATCCTTTTTTTTAGGTATGATTCCTTTGATGTCATGTGAAGGGATCCCTTCAAGGCAAAATGATTGATGATAATAGCTTTGTATCTTATGTTATAGCAATAATTTATAAGAACTTTTCAAAATTTATCGCAACACTAGTAATATGAAGATAAAAAAAGGGGACGCATAAAACGTCCCCTAAAATATGAAATTAAGAATTAATTATTCTTTTACGCATCTCACGCTGCATCCATAGCGGGCATGGTTGTCAACGATCTTGAACATGTAGCAGTGGCAGTCAGCCCAGAAGGTCTTTGGCTCGGATGGAGCAGCATCGTTATAACTCCAGAAATAGGCTTCACCATAGAGGTTTTCATATCGGTCGTAATAGCCGTTGTAATAACCACTAGGCAGGAGAGACATTCCTGTGCTGTTGTTTCCGCCGCCGTCCAACCACATACCATTTACTCTAAAGTCGTCCATGGTAAATGGGGAATTATCATCAGCGAGGGCTGCAAATTGTTCGGCGGTAGGGAGTACCCAACCATCAGGACAGATGCCGCGCAAATTTCCGTTTTCGTTGGGGGTCATACCTGTTGCGGTATCCATGGCAGCGTACCAATCGTAAAGGTATCCGAAAGTAGCTGCGTTGGCGTTGGCATCAGGATATAAGTTGCAGGAATAGGACATTACATTGGAAATAGGTCTTCCATCGTAGTAGTAGGAAGAACGAAGGTTGTCTGCCATCCAGCAAGTATGGCCAATTCTGACGGATCGGTAGGTATTGCCCTCAAAGTCTTGTACATCGGGGCATTCTGTATAGGCAATAGTAACGGGTTGTATGCAGGTGGCCGTATTTCCGCAGTTGTCAGTAGCCGTCCAGGTGATGTTATAGGAACCTGGCGTAGTGTAAGACTCAGGTGCGTCGTTGGTTAATGTCACGGAAAGGGAGACATAGTTGGCGATAGTATTTTCCAAATAGTGGTTGACGGTTGGATTGACGAGTGTGATAGTCGCGGACCCAGAATTGTCGATATAAGCGAAAGCTTCAGGAGCGCAGGTGATAGAGAAATCATAATCGGCATTATCAGGATCATTCACAGTAATCACGGTGTCGGTTGAGCTGCTGCAGTTTGTTGAGGTATTGGTGACCGTCAAGGTATATGTTCCAGTTTGGCTTCCCGATGTAACAGGGATGGACGGATTGGCCTCGGAAGAAGAATATTCATTAGGACCGCTCCAAGAGTAGGTGATGTCATCGCCCGTGTCGGAACCCTCACTGCTCAAATCAATGCTGCCATCAACGCATACAAGGTCATTGTTCACATTGAGTACAGCAGTAGGATAGGTGTTCGTATTTTCAACCGTTGCCGTTTGTTGGTAAACGCAGGTTGATCCCGTTGGACGAACATATACCGTGTAAGTGTCGTTATTAAGTTGTTCGAACAAAGTGGCAGTTTGGAAAGTAGTTCCATCAATGGAATATTCAAAGTCGCCTGTCGGGCTGGTGACATTGATTGCGCCAGTCGGGGTTCCCGTGCACGTGGTGTTGTCTGTAATGTCGAATTTCATCGAGGTAGGAGTTTTGAAGATGGTCAAGTGCATGGTGACGATGGAATCGCATCCGTAGGCGTCAGTAAGGGTTCTCGTATAGTCGTTGAGACCTTCGGTATTGTAGGTAATACCTTCCCATACAAAACTGTCACAAGCGCTTTGGGTAAACTCCGTGACGTAGGTAGGATTAACCGTGATGGTGAAGGTTCTTGGAACACCAACGTACTGTATGCCGTTCTGGGTGCAGGTAGGAGTTACGGTGATGGTTGCCGATACGGGTTCTTCCGTATTGTTTATAGCCGTAAAGCTCTTGATGGTATCGGAACCTTCGGCGTCTAAGCCGATACTGGTTTCATCATTGATCCAATTATAAGTCATGGATTCGCTGACAGATGAGTGGAAGTCTATATCACCAGTTGCGTTGTTGTTGCAGACAATCAGGCTGACGACGGTGTCCATCACAACTTGACTATAGGTAACAGACAAGGTAACGTTTTCAGTACCCATCGTACCCTTTACGGTATCCATATCCGGCATATAGGTGGCGATGGTTGGAGAAGGAACGGCGTAGTCGGTGTTATTGTCTAAGGTATCTGTGTATGCAGTACTTGCAATAGTGCCGTCAGCATATTGATAGTTGATGGTCAGCACGTAGGATTTGGTGGTATCCCATTTGGCATAGAAGGTGGTGTCATGGGAGTCTGTGGCTCCAATGGCGGTAATTGCAGTCCCTGTCAGATCAGGATTGTCATACCATCCGGCAAAAGTGTAACCTGTTTTGGTGACATCGGTTGGGAGGGTGGCTCCTACGCCATAGGTATAAGTTTCCACATTATCACTATTTATAGTGCCGCCGAACAATACATATGTAATATTATATACATTCGGTTCAAAGGTGGCGGAAACCGTCACATTGTTTGCGGGCATGATAAATTCGTTGTCCTCATTGACAGATATGGTGTCATTGTCATTGGTTACCGTCCAAGAAGCAAAATGGTATCCATTGTCTGGGGTGGCACTAAGCGTGATGGTCTCACCAGCTGTAGCGAAGGCCGTATCGGATTCAATATGGCCGCCGGCCTCTGGCTGGTTGAGGGTTACGACATATATGTTGTCCATATTGATGATGAGGGCAACAGGTTCACTTTCGCAACCATTCAATTCACCAACGGCGTAGTAGGTAGTGGAGGCATTGGGCGTAACGATGCTTGAAGAAAGAAGAATTTCACCATCGTACCATGAAATCGTTGTGCCGGCATCCACGTTTGACAAGCAGGTGTCCAAATCAACGGATTGTCCTTGTGTGATGCTTTGAGTAATTGTTTCAACCACAGGTAGCGGTTTCACCGTTACGATCACAGTGTCTGTCATTTCACAACCAGTAACGCTGTCATTGATGGCTACGATATAAGTACCGGCATTTGCCTGCGTGACCTGTTCAAAATACCAGGTGTCGCCATCGTAGGTGTTTGTCGGAGTTGCGTTGGAATGCCATTGGTAGGTGACGTCGCTGGAATTTGATGTGGCGCGCAATGTCATGGCACTGCCCTCGCAGACTTCTGTTTCATCGGCTGATGCTACGAGGGTAAGCATCGCACAAGGATCCACCAAGGTTTGGAAGGTGGCTTGCTCAGACCAATCGCTTTCATCTCCTTCAGCACAGAGGGCCTTCACTGCGAAGGTGTATTCGGTATTGGCAGTGAGTCCGGTCAAAGCCAATTCGTTGGTTGTTACGGTATCCGTAGTGTAGGTGGCGTTGTTGTTGAGATTGAAGTTGGCGGAAGGACCGTAAGCCACAGCATATCGAGGAGCGGATGTGGTGTTGTTGTCTGTCCAAGAGAGAGTGGCGGAGTTGAGTGTTACATCTTCCGCAGCTAAAGAGGAGGGAATTTCGCAAGGCTCTGGAATAATTTCGACAGTAATATCATCCAAGTGCCAGGTATTGTAATAATCAATATCATCTACATCTTTGTTGTGCCTGAATGCGATATAGATAGTATCACCAGCATAATCATCTAAGTTAACGGTCTCTGTCATATTGTACCAATTTAATTCACTAGGATGTACGTAAATTGAAGTGAAGTCATCGGCTTCAGTGCCTGTAGTGGAAATAAGAACACTATTATTGTCGTGGTTGGAGCCCTCATAACGAGTAAAGATTGACAGTCGTGCTTTACCACGTTCAGGAAGGACCAGGGCAGGAGTAATCAGATAAATATCACCATTGAAACCGCTATAAGCATGATATTTTCCATGACAGCCTGGTGAAGTAGAGCTATTAGCCTTACTCCAATAATGATCATTATCTTTAGAAATTTGACTCCAGCAGGCAGGAGGGAACACATAGCTATTTTCAAAGTCTTCCACAAATGGATGCTCCACCGTTACGGCCAATGGTTCGCAGCAGGTAGTGAAAGTTGTTGAATTAGACCAGTCGCTTTCATCTTCAATAAAACAGAGGGCTTTCACCGCGAAGGTGTATTCGGTGTTGGCGGTGAGTCCGGTCAAGGCCAATTCGTTGGTTGCTACGGTATCTGTAGTGTAGGTGGCATTGTTGTTGAGATTGAAGTTGTTGGAAGGACCATATGCCACGACGTATTGATGAGCCAGAAGAGAATTGTTGCTTGTCCAGGAGAGGGTGGCGGATTTATATGTAATCTTGTTAGAAGCTAAGGATGTAGGAACCTGGCAAGGTATATCAATAGTTTCAACCTTGACATTGTCTACATACCAGCCATTAGAACGCAATCCTTCATGCCTGAATGCGATATAAATGGTTTGCCCGTTGTAGTCTGTCAAGGAAATGGTGTCTATACCACGTGCTTCTATCGTGTTGGGTGACCAGACATTCGTAAAGTCAGAAATATCCGTTCCTGTAGTAGAAATCAAGACATTGTTTCTGCCATAATCGGAAGGATAGGAATTGAATGATTCAAAAGACAAGATGGCGGGCATATCTTCAGGCAGGGAGATAGGTAGTGTAATCAAATAAATATCACCGGAAAAACCACTAAAGGCTGAAGGAGACGGATGTTGGGAATGAATATTATTTGTCCAAGAATAAGTACTATCTTTAATATCGCTCCAACAAGAAGGTGGGAAAACGCCGTCTTCAAAATCTTCTATGAATGGGTTTTCTGCTGTTACGACGAATGTTCCGCAAAGGGTGGTGAACGAAGTGGATTCCCAACTGCTCACATTCCCACTGCCGCAATCGGCTTGGACATATACGTAATAGTTGGTGGCAAAATCAAGATCTGTAAAGTCAAAGTATGGAGCTGTGAGGTGTTCAGCAGGAGCGCTGTTCAATTCTTCTTCAGACAACTCGCTTGTAGAATAAACGAGATTCCATGCGGTTTCGCTACCGCCCGGGTACCAGGAAGCGTGTGCTTCATGTGCGGTTATATCTGAAACGGCTAAGCGCGTAACATTCAGACAGGAATCGGAAACGCAGCAGAACTGAACCTTGGAAAGGAATTTACTGTAGTACATATAGTTCCAATTATAATTATAAGTTAAACATATACTACTGGTATTTTCAGTTTCTATTCCATAGAACAAGCATGGAAGAAAGTTGGCTGGTTCAGGCAAGTCAATATCAATCAGTAGATTACCGCTTGTGTAAACAAATGGTCTATCCAACGTGATTTCCATTTCTCTATTCGTTATTTGCAAATCTCCAGTATAAACGGTAGTGCCCTCATCATTTGAAATTAAAGTGTCGGAGAAACTATCCTCATTTGTGATTTGCATCTTTATTGTAAAAACACCATTCCAGCTGCCATTTACGGGATTAGAATTAGTCGTAGAGGAAAAGTATTTCAAGCTGACAATGGTCTTGCCTTGCAATTCAGTCAGCATTTCGGCAGGATAGATTGATTGACTATGTTGACGATCATTGCAACTAGATCCAAAAATTGGAGTCCGATAGTACTCCTTCGACCCATCGGCCACTATAGGGCATTCGCCAATAATAAAGTTCGTAGTATCCGTAGTAATCAACACTGTTTCACCAATTTCAGGCGTAATGTCGCATACAGGGGAGACGTAGATTTCGTAATCAGTTATAGGAGAGAGGCCGTAAACAAAAGCGGTACTGTCGTCAACGGTCCATACGAGGTTGTTGTTGCCAACCACGCCCACTTCCCATTGGGTTTCTTCGCCATTTTGTCCACGGTTCCATGAAATCGTCACAGAATTGGACGCAAGATCAGAGTACGTGATATTTTGAACTGCCGGGCAGGATGTTTTGAAAGTGTAAGTTTCGGACCAGTTACTGTTTTCTTCGCTACAGTTGGCCTTCACCATGAAAGTATAAGAAGTTGATGCACTAAGAGATTCTAAGGTATAAGGATTGTTCACATTTTCCACTAAGGTGTAGGTGGCGGCAGAATCGCGATTGAAGGTTTCAGCCAAGCCGTAGGCAATCGTATAGCTATCCACCGGCATTCCATCTTGGTCTGTCCAAGCCAATTTCATAGAAGAGGCTGTGGGCTCAGAAGCGACGAGGTCTAAGGGGTTCAGACACTTAGGCACAGCATCAACCAAAACGTTATCCAAATAGATGAAGGCATCACCCGATGCATAATTGGAAGTGCCTTTAAAGTATATGATAACGTCATCATTAGTATAATCAGTCAAAAGAATAGTGTCTGCAGTCCAATCAGCAGTGTTAGTTAAGCCAGAGGTTAACGTCTGTCTAGTAGCTCCACCATTATTAGAAATCAATATAGAGAAGTCTCCATCCGTAGGATTTTTATACATGAAGGTGAGTTGAGACGGTGCGGAAAGATGAATCACAGGCGTTGCCAACAAATTAGTATTGCCATTAGCGTTCGCATAGGAATTAAATCTCAATCCACCTTGCTCATAACCGTACTGGTAAGGGTTCCATTTAGATAGGTCATATGTCGTAGTACCTTCTGAATTATCCCAGCAGTCTGGAATGCCAACGGTAGATGTGTTGAAGTTTTCAGCGAAGGGGATATTGTAATAGCACGGTGTTGTAAAAGATACATTCACCGCTCCGCTCTGATCTTCCGCGCTGCAGTAGGTACGCACGTAAACGTCATAATTTGTACTGACAGACAAGCCAGAAAGGGATGCAGATGGAGTGGTCACCGTTGTCGCAGTGCTCCAATCCGGGGTGGTACCTGCTGCCACACAGACATACTGCCAGGAGGTGGCAGTATCTGCAGGCGTCCATGCAATGTCGGCAGATACTGCCGTAATGTTGGATGTCAGTAGATTAGTAGGTTCGGGGCAGTTGTAAATAGGAGCCACTTTCACATTATCCACATGGATGTCAAAGTCACTGCCAGGGGATGTGGAAGCACCATAGAAGGCAATCATCACCGTACCGCCGAGATAACTATCCAAAGGCACCTTAATGGAATCGCCAGTATTGGAAACAGCTGCGAGGTCATAGTCACAACCATCACCTGTGCCCCAGGTAGTGGCATTGGTTTCGGCCCAGGTCTGACCGCCGTCGGTAGAAACAATCACCATAAACCTGTCATCGGCATCTGGTTCGCCAGCACCAGCTGGAGCTGCACTGTTATAATCTGTCACAGCCAAGTCAAAGGTCAATTCTGCAGAAGTAGCATCTTTCAAATCTATATTAGGAGTTACCAGCCAGTATTTGTCAGTATAATAAATATTTATCTTGAAATGATAGCCGTCTAAGGCAATATTGCTTGGTACCCAGCCACTTGTTGCGCTGACGGGATCTGTAGCAACAAAAGCCGCACCGCTCAGGCGAGTCCAGTCTGTAGGGAGGATGGCTGAGGTTTCAAAGGTTTCACTGAATGGGAATGCGTAAATAGTAGAAACAGACGACATACGAGAAATACCATTATCTGAACTGCCGCAGTTAGGGGTAACGTAGAAGTCATAATTCGTAGCCGGTGAAAGGTTTTCAATTGTTGTATGCAAAGTATTGATATTGGAAACCACCGTACCTTCACCCTGAGTGAAGCCGGCCAAGCCATATTCCACAGTATAGGAAGCGCCGGCGTTACGTGTGTCTTTCCAAGACAAATTAAGAGACGTGGATGAAATATTATCGGCCGAAATTTCGTCCACTGGGAAGCATGAAGGTTCCTCCACACACATGGTGAAACGAGTATTCGGGCGATTAGATGCTGTAGATGCAAAATGAGAGCCATTAGATAATGGGTAGTAATACACACTTGATGATGAAACAGATGTGTAACTAAAACTGATATAGGTGGTTACAGCGGATTCGCGGCAAAACAGGAGGGCGATACTGCTATGTCCATCGTGGGAGAATGCGTTATCAAAGGCAATCTCCGTCCACTCGTTGGCCACAAAATCAACAGGACCACTATATACCAAGGTCATGTCGTTTCGGCTAATCGTATCGGAAGAGCTTGAGAATGATGTCTTATTCGTGTTGGCCATATAGATCTTGATACTTTCCACCGAAGCGGTTGTGATGGCTTGATAGGCTACACCTTTGACAAGACCCTCATAAGCATTATTTGCTATCAATTCCGAAGCGGGATAAATCGTCCAAGAATCAGCTTTCGGGCAGTCCGCAGCCATATTTCCCGGGATATTAAAGGATAAATAAGATTCTGTTCCTAAGACAAACTGTTGGTAGGCGGCGGGGTCGCAGTCGGGTGTTGTTAGCGCTTTTATCGTTGCAGACCACTCGCTATATTCATTGTTGCCGCAGTTGGCGCGCACGGCAAACTTATAATTAGTATAAGCGTTTAGGCCTGTCAGCGTAAACGGATTGGTGTTGGCCGTTGTAGTGGAATACGTTGTCTGGTCTTCTAAGTCAAAGGTCTCAGCGGGGCCGTAGGCCACGGTATAGTGGCCCGATGGTGTTTCGTCCTGGTCCGTCCAAGCCAAATTTATAGAAGAGGGTGAGGGCTCAGAAGCGATGAGGTCTATGGGTTTCAAGCAGTTTGAAGCAGGAGCCACTTTCACATTATCCACATGGATGTCAAAGTCACTGCCAGGGGTTGTGGAAGCACCATAGAAGGCAATCATCACCGTACCGCCGATATAACTATCCAAAGGCACTTTAACATAATCGCCAGTATTTGAAACAACTGTGAGGTCATAGTCAGTATTATTCCAATAACCATAGCCCCAGGTAGTAGCATTGGTTTTGTCCCAGGTCTGACCACCGTCGGTAGAAACAATCACCATAAACCTGTCATCGGAATCTGCTCCGATTCCGGAAGGACGAGCTGTAAAGTTATAAGCTGTCACAGCCATGTCAAAGGTTAATTCTGCAGAAGTAGCATCTGTCAAATCTATGTTAGGAGTTACCAGCCAGTATTTGTCAGTATTATAAATATTTATCTTGAAATGATAGTCGTCTAAGGCAATATTGCTTGAAACCCAGCCACTTGTTGTGCTGACGGGATTTGCCGTATCACCGCTCAGGCGAGTCCAGTCGGCGGGGAGGTCTGAGGTTTCAAAGGTTTCACTAAATGGGAATCCGTAAATAGTGGAAACAGACAACATTTTGGACTCACCATTATCTGAACTGCCGCAGTTAGGGGTAACGTAGAAGTCATAATTCGTAGCCGGTGAAAGGTTTTCAATTGTTGTATGCAGAGTATTGATATTGGAAACCACCGTACCTTCACCCTGAGTGAAGCCAGCTAAGCCATATTCCACAGTGTAGGAAGCGCCGGTGTTACGTGTGTCTTTCCAAGACAAATCAATAGACGTGGATCTAATACTATCGGCCGAAATTTCTTCTACTTTGAAGCAAGAAGGTTCATTCACACACATGGTGAAACGAGTATTCGGGCGAACATCTAATGTATGTGATGCCAAACGAGTACCACTTTTGGAGTAACAAAAAGTTGGTGTTAAATCGGCTATTGTGTAATAACAAGAGATATCGTTGGGTATAGCAGATTCGCGGCAAAACAGGATGACGATATTGCTATGTCCATCGTAGGAGAATGCGTTATTGAAGGCAATCTCCGTCCACTCGTTGGCTGCAAAATCAACAGGACCACTATATACCAAGGTCATGTCGTTTCGGCTAATCGTATCGGAAGGGTTTGAGAATGATGTCATATCCGTGTTGGCCATATAGATCTTGATGCTTTCCACCGAAGCGGTTGTGGTGGCTTGATAGGCCACACCTTTGACGAGACCGTCATAAACATCATTTGCTATCAATTCCGAAGCGGGATAGATCGTCCAAGAATTACCTTTTGAGAAGCTCGCAACCATATATCCCGGGATAGTATTGGCAGCAGAAGATCCTGTTCCTAAGACAAACTGTCGGTAGGAGGCGGGGTCGCAGTCGGAGGGTGTTAATTTGGTTTGCGCTCTTGCCGTTTCAGACCACTCGCTATATTCATTGCCGCCGCAGTTGGCACGCACGGCAAACTTATAATTAGTATAAGCGTTTAGGTCTGTCAGCGTAAACGGATTGGTATTGGCCGTTGTAGTGGAATACGTTGTCGGGTCTTCTAAGTCAAAGGTTGCGACGGAGCCGTAGGCCACGGTATAGCTGTTCGCCGGTGTTTCGTTCTTGTCCGTCCAAGCCAATTTTACGGAGGAGGTTGTGGGTTCAGAAGCGACAAGGTCTATAGGGTTCACGCAGTTAGGCGTAGTATCCACCAAAACGTTATCCAAATAGATATAGGAATCGCCGGATGTCCAATTATAATTGGAAGTGCCTTTAAAGTATAGGATAACGTCATCATTAGTGTAATCAGTCAAAAGAATAGTTTTTTCTGTCCAAGTATCAGTGTTAGTTAAGTCAGAGGCTAACGTCTGTTTAGTAGCTCCACCATCATTGGAAATCAATATAGAGAAGTCTCCACCCATAGGATTTTTATACATGAAGGTAAGTTGAGACGGTGCGGAAAGATGAATCGCGGGCGTTGCCAACAAATTAGTATTGCCTCTAGGGTTATAACAGGAATTAAATATCAATCCATATTGCTCATAACCATAGAAGTGAGATTTCCATCTATAGCTTTCTGTTGATGTACCTTCTGAATTATCCCAGCAATCTGGCAGGTCACCGGAAAGGGAACTGAAATTCTCAGCAAAGGGGATATTGATTGATGAAGGACACAGTGTTTAAAAGACACTTTCATCGTTCCGCTCTGATCTTCCGCGCTGCAGTAGGAACGCACGTAAACGTCGTAATTTGTAGTGGGAGACAAGCCAGAAATGGATGCAGATGGAGAGGTTACCGTTACCGCAGTTCTCCAATCTGGCGGGGCGGCACTTGTTGTCACACAAACATACTGCCAAGAGGTGGCAGAACCTGCAGGCGTCCATGTAATGTCGGCAGAGGTCGCCGTAAGGTTGGATGCCAGCAGATTAGTAGGTTTGGGGCAGGTTATGGCAGAAAGGCTCACACCGGTTACGTCGTCGATATAAATATCTTTCCCCTGATTTTCTACATAAAAACCAATATAAATGTTTTGGCCCACATAGTCACTCAAGTCTATTTGGATATTACTCCAATTATCAGTGATTTCGCTTGTGATATCTCGTAAAGTGCTAAAAGATGAGGGGTCTGTCCCTGTAGTTGAAACTTTCACATAGACATTCGTCCCATTTGAATATGTTCGACTTTTAGTATAAAAAGAGAGACTTTCGCCTTCAAGAGGAGTAAGACGCGGCGTTATTAACCAGTTATTTGTCATTCTCACATAACCTGATGGCCAATACGCACTTGCATTTCCACTATGTTGAACATAAGTAGATTGCTCCCAAAAGAAATCTCCACTCACGTGAATGGAAGTCCAACCTTCAGGTGGGAACGAAGTTCCTTCGAACCCTTCGTTTAATGTTTGTGCGAAGCCGGTTATGTTCGCAAGCATAAAGATGCTTAGCAGAAAAAATAGAAGTTTTTTCATGAAAATGTGTATTTAATTGATTATTATTTTTTTGATTTTTTAAACAAAGGAATATGAATTGTTGTTGATTTTAGGGCTTTTGCATTAGATAGGGAAGTAATGTGAAGAAATAAAGGTAGTTGCCAACAACAAGCACGCAATATATAAAATATATATATATGCTGATGTTTGGCAAGTTGTTTTTTTATGAAAAGTTTATTGTGGAAAGTTTTTTTATGTTTAGAGCGCTTTATGCGCGATAAGTTTTTGATTTGTTGGTTCTTTAATGGGCGGTCTTAGTTTAGTGTGATAAAAAAAGGGGATGACCTTTTGGATCATCCCCCTATGGTTGGATATATCTGAAAAACTAGGCTTGAACCGTGTTTTCTTTTTTGTATTTGAAGGCGAAGATGAACGTGACGGCTACAACAAATGCGTAAGCCGCAAAAATTCCCCATACGGAAGTCCAATCGCCCACAAGGAATGCCCGGGCCTGTCCGTTTGTGGTGAAAGGCTGCCATTCGCAGAATACATTAACCACCTTTTGGGCGCATAAGGTGCCGATGGTTGCTCCAATACCGTTGGTCATCAACATGAAGAGGCCTTGAGCAGAGGAACGCATGGATATGTCGGTTTCTTTATCTACAAATAAGGAACCGCTGATATTGAAGAAATCGAAGGCAACGCCGTAGACGATCATAGAGAGCACAAACAGCCAAACGCCGCTGCCTGGATTGCCGATGCCGAACAATCCGAAGCGAAGTACCCACGCGAACATAGCGATAAGCATTACCCGCTTAATGCCGAATTTTTTTAGGCAGAAGGGAATGAGCAGGATGCATAGGGTTTCGGAGATTTGGGACAAAGATACGAGCATGTTGGCATGTTTGACGCCGAAGGTGTTCGCAAATTCGGGCTGTGCTCCGAAGCTGGAAATAAAGGGATTGGCAAATCCGTTGGTTATTTGGAGCGACACGCCTAAAAGCATGGAAAAAATGAAAAACACAGCCATTCTTTTTTCTTTGAACAGAGAGAAGGCTTTCAGTCCTAAGGCTTCCGATAGGGATTTTTTCTCTGCGTTTTGGACAATTGGGCACTTTGGGAGGGTAAAGGAATAAATGGCCAGTACGATACCGATGATGCCGCTCATTACGAACTGCATAGCCGTTTCTTGGAAGCCGAGAAGGTCAACGGCCCACATGGAGCAGATGAATCCGATGGTTCCGAAAACACGTATGGGCGGGAATGCCTTGACGGTATCTAATCCTGCGTTTTCCAGAGCGCTGTAGGCTACCGAATTAGATAAGGCTAAGGTGGGCATATAGAATGCTACAGCTATCGTGTACAATGTGAAAAGGTGTCCGAATTGAACTTCACTGCCGATGGAAAGGCCGTATATACCGGCGGCAATCATGGCGATGCCGGAAATGGCGTGACTGATACCCAGCATTTTCTGGGCAGGAATCCAGCGGTCGGCGACAATGCCAAGCAAAGCAGGCATGAAAATGGATACGATGCCCTGGACAGAATAGAATAGGCCAATGTGCGGCCCCAGTCCGTTAGGCCCCAAATAGCGTCCCATACAGGTTAGATAGGCCCCCCAGATGGCAAACTGGAGGAAATTCATGATGATGAGTCTGATTTTTAATTGCATTGTCTTAGAGATAGTTCCGTTAATTATTTTACGTTAAAGTCAAAAAGTTTTTCTCCTTCCAAATACCCTTGCAGGCGGTCGTTAATATGTACGGGTCCTACGCCTACGGGAGTTCCCGTGAACAGAATGTCGCCGGTTTTCAGCGTCATAAATTTGGAAACGTGGGATATCAGTTGGTCAATGGTAAACAACATATTGCCGCTATTGCCTTCCTGTACCTTTTCTCCGTTGAGCAGGAGGTGGAAGTTGATGTTCTGCACGTCGGCAAATCGGCTTTTGGGAAGAAATTTGCCGACAACGGCGGATCCGTCAAAGGCTTTTGCGATTTCCCAGGGGTTGCCTTCTTCAATGCATTTGCGTTGTATGTCGCGCGCGGTAAAGTCCACCCCCAACCCGATTTCCTCGTAGTAGAGATGGGCATGTTTCTCTTGGATGCATTTCCCCAAGCGGTTTATCTTTACGATGATTTCCGTTTCGTAATCGACCTGTTGAGAGAAGTCTGGAATAAAGAAGGGACGATTGCAGCGTGTAATGGCGTTTTCCTGTTTGAGGAAGAAAACAGGCTGGGTCGGCATTTTGTGTTGCAGCTCCTCCACATGGGCGGCGTAATTGCGGGCAATACAGATGAATTTCATCTTTTAGAAAAAGTTTATGTTGAGTACTACTTCAAAATAACCTAACTGGGCCTTTTGGTTAGTACCGGTAATGCTATTTTGGGCGAGCCCCTTTCCTTTGAAATAGTTGGTCAGGCCGTGCGAATAGTTCAAGGTGATACCAGCTCTGAAATCCTTGGTGACGGAATACTCAAATCCGAGACCGGCGTAGGCGGATTCTTTAACCATCGCCGCATCGTCGGATGTGACTTTCTGTCGCGACCATAACTCATTGCCGAACTTGTAGGTGTCGGTGTTCGTAGATCTGAAGCGTAGGCTGTTGTAAATGCCAGCGTTCCCAATGATGTAGAAGTTGCTGAGCGATCTTGATTTCAGCGTGATGCCGAGGGGTATGGTGAGATAGTTGCTTCGGCAGGTGCGTTGGATTTCCGTACTGGTGATTTGGGCATTGTCAATGGGAATGAGTATGTTGTCAACGAATTTCACCTTTCCGCCAAGTTGTTCGACAAACACACCGGTGGATACGTAATAATGCTTTTTATGGGTGAGGTTGATGTTTAAATTGACGCCATAGCGCATTCCGACAATGAACCCATTGCGTTCCATACCTTGCTGGGTGTACATCCAGTCGAAGGTTGGCGCAAAAGAGATTCCGAAATTGATTCTTCCGCCTTCGCCGTTATCTTTGATGGGAACGGGGTTGTCGGCGTTGTGGTGTGGGTGCCTTGGCCGCGGATTGACGATGTTCTGGGCATGAATTCCGATGAACCCTATGCAGAGCAAAAGAAGGGTTAGGATTACTTTTTTCATGATATGGTTGTTTAGAAAAGTTCGGATTGAATGGAGGAAAGCCTGTTTTTTCCGAGATGCTGATAGGCGAGGGCAGTTGCCTCTCTTCCCCTTGGTGTTCTCATAAGATAACCTTCCTGAATGAGGAAAGGCTCATAGACTTCCTCAATGGTGCCGGGATCATCGCTGACGGCGGTGGCAATGGTGGTAAGTCCCACAGGACCGCCTTTGAATTTGTCAATAATAGTGCTGAGAATACGATTGTCCATTTCGTCCAAGCCATGTCGGTCCACATTCAAGGCGGTGAGGGCGATTTGGGTGATGTCAAGGGTGATGGTTCCATCTCCCTTGATTTGCGCGAAGTCTCTAACTCGACGAAGAAGCAGGTTTGCGATACGTGGCGTACCCCTGCTACGGGAGGCGATTTCGTATGCGGCATCATCATGGATGGGAATGTCAAGGATGGAGGCCGAGCGTTTGATGATTTTGCAGAGGGTCTCCGCGTCGTAGTATTGGAGACGCAGGTTGATGCCGAAACGGGAGCGCAGTGGGGCGGTGAGCAGGCCGGATCGCGTGGTGGCGCCAACCAGCGTGAAGGGATTCAAGGAGATTTGAACACTACGTGCACTGGGGCCACTGTCAATCATGATGTCGATTTTGTAGTCTTCCATGGCGGAATAGAGGTATTCTTCTACTACGGGAGAAAGACGATGAATTTCGTCGATGAAGAGCACGTCGTGAGGCTCAAGATTGGTGAGCAGTCCCGCTAAATCACCGGGCTTGTCGATGACGGGTCCGGAAGTACAGCGTACATTCACGCCCATTTCGTTGCCAATGATATGAGATAGGGTGGTTTTTCCCAAACCTGGAGGACCGTGGAGTAAAACGTGGTCCAATGCCTCGCCGCGTGCCTTGGCGGCATGCACGAACACCATGATGTTTTCAATGACCTGCTGTTGCCCTTGAAATTCCTGAAAGGCATTGGGGCGAATCGCCCTTTCAAACTCTTTGTCTGCCGAAGACATCCGGCTTGCAGACGGATCCAGATTCTCGTTCATGACTTAGCGGCTTTGTTTCTTGTCCAACCGGTTCAATCCAAGAATGGCCGGTTCGAAATTGGTTTGGGTTTTCAAAGCTTTTTCGTAGTCTTTGCGTGCCTTGTCATATTGTCCGAGGTATTCGTAGGCAACTCCTCGGTTGCAAACGGAATAAACGAAGTCGGGGTTGGCCTGGATAGCCTGGGTGAACAGCTTGACGGCGTCCTCGTATTTGGCCACATTTTCGTCAAGATACATGTACCCGAGGTTGTTCAATGCCGGAATATGCTTGCCGTCTAATTTGATGACGGTTTTGTATTCCTGCTCGGCCTCTTCGAATTTATTCATGTCCTGATAGAGTTTCCCTAAATTGTAGTGTAGCTCAACATTGTTGGGATCCACGCTGAGTCCGTTTTGATAGTAGGAGGCTGCAATGGGGTCCATCTTCTGCTGGTAGAAATACCCAAGTTCCAGATAGGCCTTGACTTCCTTGGGGTCTTGGTCGATGACCATTTGAAGCATGCGCAGATATCCCGTGGTGTCTTGCTGCTCTTTAAGAACAAAGGACTTGATGAGGTATGCTTTGGGATTGTGCTTTTGTTGTTTTAATGCTTCGTCCAAGGTGCTGTTGCAGTGGTCAAGCATGCGCAGATGGAAATAAAGTTCAGCCAGTTTTAAACGTGCCTCATTGTTCTCCGGCTGTTTCTCAATGGCCTTTTGAAGCATTTCTTCGGTAAGGTCGGTTTCCAGTTGGGCAAAGTAGAGGTCGGACAGCAAAACATAGTATTTGCTGCTGTCGGGTTGCAACCGGATGGCCTGTTGCATATCGGTGATTCCCTTATCTACGTCTTTGTGATGATAATAGTAGTCGGCCCGCTGATAGTATAGCTCGGCGTTTTTGGGATGTCTGTCGATGTTCTTGCATAGGGCGGCCAGTTCTTCGGGCATGCCGTCGTATTTTTTGTTGTGGCAACCGCTAAGACATACAAGTGCGCAGACTAGAATTAGGACGATGCGTCTTTTCATAATTTTTTAATGGAGATTTTCTTTGATGGCTTCTCTGATTTTTGTTTCCAGTTCTTCAGCAAGTTCTGGATTGTCGGCAAGAACGTTTTTCACAGCTTCACGTCCTTGTGCCAGTTTGCTGTCACCGTATGAAAACCATGAGCCGGATTTCTTGATGATGTCGTATTCCACGCCGAGGTCGATGATTTCGCCTGTCTTGGAGATGCCTTCACCGTACATGATGTCGAATTCTGCCTGACGGAATGGGGGAGCGACTTTGTTTTTCACCACTTTTACTTTGACGTGGTTTCCGATGGACATCTCACCGTCTTTGATTTGAGCCTGTCTGCGGATATCCAAACGGACGGATGCATAGAATTTCAAGGCGTTACCGCCGGTTGTCGTTTCAGGATTTCCGAAGAGAACGCCGATTTTCTCCCGCAACTGGTTGATGAATATACAGCAGCAGCCGGTTTTATTGATGGTGGCGGTTAGCTTTCGGAGGGCTTGAGACATCAGTCTCGCCTGCAGACCGACTTTGGAATCACCCATGTCTCCTTCAATTTCACTTTTGGGAGTCAATGCGGCCACGGAGTCGATGACGATGATATCGATGGCGCCTGATCGGATGAGGTTGTCGGCAATTTCAAGGGCTTGCTCTCCATTATCGGGTTGGGAAATAAGGAGATCGGAAGTGTTGACGCCCAGTTTTTCGGCGTAGAACCGGTCAAAGGCATGTTCGGCATCGATGAAAGCAGCAATACCGCCCTGACGTTGTGCCTCTGCAATCGCGTGAATGGCCAAGGTCGTCTTACCGGAAGACTCCGGTCCGTATATTTCAATGATTCTTCCTTTGGGAAGTCCGCCCACACCCAGCGCGGTATCCAATCCAATGGACCCAGTGGAGATCACATCCATTTCTTCTACTTTAGTCTCTCCCATTCTCATAATGGATCCTTTGCCGAAGGTTTTTTCCAACTTCTCCAAAGTGGAATTGAGTACTTTTAATTTTTCAGCATTGATGCTGGTTTTCATTTCTTCTTTTTCCATAAGATGTTTTGTTTTTTAGTTTTGAAATGAGCGCAAAAATACGCTTTTTTTGTTTATGATTTTGTTTTCCGCAAAGATACAATAACAAGAATCCAACAGTGACCTTTTTATAAAAAAAACAATTCCTGGCATTCAATGAATTAGAAGTCCATAAAGAGATTTTTAACGATTGAATGTTAAATTAACGCATTGATTTTCGGAGAAATAATGATTCCTTAAGAAAAGTTTTAAAAGGAAAGGTCAGGCTAAATAGACGTCAATAAGCCCTTCTGGTGCGTTGATTTCAAGGACGTGGTTTTCACGATCCACTTTGGTGACGAAGTTTTGAGATGCGGGAATGAGGATTTCCCTTCCGTCGTGGTCAATCTGCATGATGGGGTTGTTGCTGACTTCCAGAAAGTCCTGGCAGATTCCAATTTCCCCTTTGGCTTGGTCAATAACCTTGAAACCGATGACTTCATGGAAATAAAATCGATTGCCTGGTAGGGTGGGAAGTTCGCTGAGGGGGAGGTATAGCTCAACTTGGACGAAGTCGCGACATTCATCGGGCCCCACGCCGTCAAACTTAATGATGAATTGGTTATTGCCTCGGTAGGCGATGTGTTCAATGGTATAGGGTATCTTCTCGCCATCCAGATCCAGGAAGACGGCGGGGAGGTTGGTGTAGTTTTCAGGGTTGTCGGTATCAAAAAAGGCACACAGATCCCCTTTCAATCCGAAAGGACGGGTCAGTGTGCCTAAATAGAAGTATTCGTCTTTCATTATGCTTCAGCAGGAGCTTCTTCTGCAGCGGGAGCTTCTGTTGCTTCAACTTCAGCAGCAGCGGCTTCGGCAGCTTCTTCAGCAGCCTTTGCAGCAGCAGCGGCGATTTCAGCAGCCTTTGCAGCGATTTTAGCGGACATGGCTTCTTTTACTTTTGTTTCAGCAGCCAAACGTTCCTTCTTGATGTTGCGGGCTTTTTCAGCTTCTTCGCGAACTACGTTGCCGAGTTTGCTGTTCTTTTCCTGTTTCCAAGCTTCGAATTTCTGTTGAGCCTGAGCTTCGGTGAGAGCACCCTTGGCGATACCACCTTTGAGGTGTTTCATCAAATAAACGCCTTCGCGTTTGAGAATCGCACGAGCCGTATCAGAAGGAGCAGCACCTGCCTCTAACCAATACAGAGCACGGTCGAAATTGATGTTCAATGTTGCAGGATTGGTCAGTGGATTGTAAGTACCAAGATCTTCGATAAAACGTCCGTCACGTGGTGCACGACCATCCGCAATTACAACGTGATAAAAAGGCTGATTCTTTTTACCTCTTCTTTGTAATCTGATTCTTGTTGCCATAAAATTTTGGTTTGTTGTTAGTTATTGTTTTTATTCCCCTTATTGGAAACCCTTTTGGGGAAGTTTTCCGAGGGGCCTTTTTAGGGGCGGCAAAAATACAAAAAAAATAATATGTCACATCCTTCAAAATTATTATTTTTGCCACCCTAATATTGAATCCCGTGAATAGACGATTTGCCCATCTTCTAACTCTATCTTGTCTGCTCGCTTTTCTGCTGTGCGGACTCACTCCTTTCTCTTTGAAGGCGCAGTTCTATAACGGTTCACAAATTAGTTTTGGAAAGAACAGAGTGCAGCATCAGCATTTCAATTGGCAGTTTATGCGTGCCAACCAATATGATGTCTATTATTATCCGACGGGGCGCGACTTGGCCCAATATGTCTATTATAAAACGCCACAGGTTATTGCGGAAATAGAGCAATTACTACAATATTCATCGAAGAAGAAGATCCAAATCATTGTTTATAATACCCAGGCTGATTTTCGCGAATCCAATTTTGCGTATGACGATGATGACTTTTACAACCAAGGCGGTGTTACTAATATATATGGTACGAAGATATACCTCTATTTTGACGGGAACCATGCCCATTTAGATCGAATGCTCCGTAGCGGCATCATGAATATATATGCGCATTGGATGGTGCAGGGCGCCTCCGTCGGGAAGAATATGGCATACGAGTATCTGATGAATATCCCGAGCTGGTATTACAGCGGTTTGGCATCCTATGTCGGCGAATCTTGGAATAGTGAATTAGATGCTTACGTGAAGGATGGAATTCTATCTCAACGTTATGTGGAATTAGAGGAATTGTCCCCTCGTGATGCGACCTATGCCGGACATTCGTTTTGGAAGTATGTGGTTGATACTTATGGTCGCCAGACCATTGCCCGTATCCTATACGCCACTCGGCAAACGAAGAGCCTTAAAAAGGGTTTTTATTATGGAACGGGGACACCCTATAGAATGCTGATGCTCAATTGGTATAAGTATTACTGCGTGATGTATTATCAAGATACGCAGAAAGATAAGCCCCAAGGAGAAGAATTGATTGAACGTCCGCGGGAGAAACGCGACTATGGCCAATTGTGCTTTTCCCATGACGGCGCATATGCGTTTGTTACAAATGAGGCCGGACAAATTAAGGTCTGGCTTTCTTCGGGCGACCAAGACAAGCCTCGTTGCATTTTTCGCCGATATCAGAAAACAGAGGATAATCCGGACTTCTCATTTCCTCTGCTCGCTTGGCATCCTCAGGATTCCATTCTCGGCATGACGATTGAGGACAAGGGGCATTGCTATTATTATCCCTATAATGTGTCGGAACGAAAATGGGGGAAACGTTTTTTGGTGGATGTTGAGAAGATTACCTCATGGCATTATTCCGATGACGGTAAGATGATGCTTTTCTCTGGTTTTAAGAATGGACAATCCGACATATTTATCTATAGCTTTCTTTCACGCTCCTTTCAAAATATCACAAATGACTTTTACGATGATTATGCTCCAGTTTTCATAGATCATCAACGACAAATTGTATTTTCTTCTAATCGTTCAAAGGATTCCATTTTATTGAAAGATGATTTTCGGGAAGCTGACGCACAATCTTCATACGATCTTTTTCTATATTCGTATGCAAAAAAGGACAGTTCGTTGCTTCGCGTGTCGCAGACACCATATGCCGATGAATATGCCGCCCAGAGGGTGGGTGACCGGCAAGTGGTCTTCCTTAGCGATAGGGATGGGGTGCTAAACCGTTATGAGGCACACTTTGACAGCACCATCAGTAGGATTGACACAGCAATACATTATGCCTATTATGCGCAGTTCAGTCCTTTGACTGATGGCAGTTTCCAGATTCTTGAACATGCTTACGATCCTGCTCGCCAGATGATGGCGGATATTTTCCAAAAACAGAATGTGAAACGTGTTTTCCAGTCGCCTTTGCGTCTGGATGTCAGGAAAACGCCAGTCTCTTCTCCTTTCCATAAGAGTATTTTGCTGGAAAGACAAATGCGCGAAGATTTTTCCTTTCAAAGGAAGGATACGCTGTCAGATACGCTCCAGATGCAGGAAGACAGCAATCAATTGGTTATTCCGGTTGGCCGAGGTTATCGTGTACAATATTCAATAAATAAGGTTATCACACAGGCAGATTTTAGTTTTCTAAATACCTCGTATCAGCAATTTGAAGGAGGTACTTCACCGATTTATTTGAATACTGGCTTCAATGCCCTGTTTATGCTGGGAATCAATGATCTCTTTGAGGATTACAGGGTTACGGGCGGATTTAGAATTGGGTTGGATTTGGGTAGCTATGAGTTTATGCTCAGTTATGAAAATCTTGCCCGCAGGTTAGATCGCCAGATTGTCCTCTATAGACAATCCATTAGTTCTTCCATAAGCGATCGCGTTTACAAGCAGCGTTCGAACAGTGTGTTCTATATTTTGAAATATCCCTTTGACAAATGTAGTAGTCTGCGCCTCACTTTCAAGGGAAGGTATGAGGCGAATGTAGTGGCCGCTTTGAGCGATCAGTCTCTACAGGAACCTGAAACGCGCCATTTATGGGCGGGTGTTAAGTTAGAATATGTGTTTGACTCTTCCAAGGAACTTTATACCAATTTATGGCGTGGTACAAAATTGAAGATCTTTGGAGAATATGAGCAACGCGCGGAAAGGGAGACGCAGAATCTCTTTGTTGCGGGAATAGATGTGAGGCATTCCTTTAGGTTGTATAGAAATATGACTTTTGCCGTTCGAGGTGCTGCGTCCATGAATGTTGGTTCTGCGCGATTGGTTTATTTCCTCGGTGGAGTGGATAATTGGATCAATGCTAAGTTCGACAGTGATATATGGGTGGATCAACAGAAGAATTATGCCTACCAGACTTTGGCCACCAATATGCGCGGCTTCAAACAGAATATTCGCAATGGTACTTCCTTTGCCCTACTTAGCGCGGAACTTCGCGTTCCATTCGTCCAATTGATTGCTGGTCACAATCTTTCCTTTGAACTGTTGAATTCCCTGCAATTGAATGTCTTTGGCGATATAGGCACGGCGTGGACGGGTCTAACGCCCTATTCGGAGGATAATTGCCTTTATACGCGGTATATTATTTCAGGACCGATTTCGGTGATGGTGAAGCGGCAGGTGGATCCCTTCGTGGGAGGTTTCGGACTCGGTCTGCGTTGCTCTCTGTTTGGTTATTTTCTTCGCTTTGACTATGCTTGGGGTGTTGAAGATCTTAAAATTTCCAATAAGAAAGGAATGTTTCTCTTCTCCATTGGAACGGACTTTTAATTTATTGCCGTATTAAAGACATATTCACAAAAGATTGAGCGATAAAATCTAAGCAAGGGTGTGCTCTAGAAAAGGCTTTACGGCCCTGTTGAAAATACCATGGAGATAGGCAATGACCATGCCGTAGTTAGAGACGGGAATACCACTTTCTATGGCCGGTCTCAGTCGGTTTAGGATTTGCCGGCGGGTGATCATGCAGCCTCCACACTGGATGACCATGGCGTATTTCGTAATATCAGGGATTTCATTGAGGCCAGCTACAAAGTCAAAGTGTAGTGCTTTACCGGTGTGCTGCTGAATCCAGCGGGGCAGTTTCCCGCGGCCGATGTCCTCGCAGGAGGTCAGGTGCGTGCAGGATTCCAACATAAGAATGCGGTCGCCATCCTGTAGCTGGTCTATATGCGGTGTGCCTTGGAGATAGTGTTCGAAATCGCCTTTGTGGTGTGCCAATACGATGCTGAATCCAGTAAGGGGGATCTCTTCAGGAACCTCTTGAGCCACTCGTCCGAACATTTGACTGTCGGTGACCACTAGACGGGGAATGGGGTTCTTATGAAGCCATTCACCGACTTTGTCTTCTTTGAGTACTACGGCAATGGCGTTATTATCTAAAATGTCGCGGATGAGTTGCACTTGTGGGAGTATGAGCCTGCCTTCGGGAGCTTCCTGGTCGATGGGGGTGACTAATACTACGGTGTCGTTTTCCTGAATGATACCTCCTAAGAGCGAATGGGAAATGTATGCGGATGGTGGCATTAGGCGTACCAATTCGGAAAGCATTTCCGGGATGCCTTGGCCGGTGGAGGCACTTACTTCCCATGTGGGAGCGTTGAGTCCCTCAACGATTGGTTTTGTGCAGGGTATGTCGGCTTTGTTATTGACGATGAGATAGGGTATCTCCAGTTGGTTGAATTGGCCGAGGAGCAGTTGTTCGGGCTCGCCGAACTCGTGATCAGTGATGACGAGGATGGCAAAGTCGATGACTTTCAGTGTGTCCAAGGTCTTTTGGATGCGTTTTTGTCCAATTGTTCCTTCGTCGTCTATGCCGGCGGTGTCTATCAGGATGGCAGGACCGATGCCGAAAATCTCTATGGATTTTTTTACAGGGTCCGTGGTGGTTCCCGCCAGTGCGTCCACAATGGCCGTTTCCTGTCCAGTGATGGCGTTGATGAGCGAGCTTTTCCCGTTGTTTCGTCGCCCGAAGATACCGATGTGCGGTTTGCTTTCTCTTCCTTTCATGGTGTTTAGGCTAATTCTCCAAAAAGGTCGTAGGCAGAGGCCTCTGTGATTTTGACAGAGTAGAATTCGCCCATGGTCAGCAGCTGACTTTTGGAAATCAGGACACCGTTATCCACATCGGGAGAATCATATTCGGTGCGGCCGATGTAGTATTCTTCGTCTTCGTCATCGATGATGACTTTGAATGTCTTGCCGACTTTGCCTAAGTTGAGTTCAAGGGAAATCTGTTCTTGGATGCGCATGATTTCGCTTTGGCGTTTGCCTTTTTCAGAATTCTTAATGGGGTCTCCCAGCTCGTATGCGGGCGTGTCCTCTTCCTGTGAGTAGGTGAACACGCCGAGGCGTTCAAAACGGGTATGTTTTACAAATTCCACTAATTCCTTGTGTTGCTCGCGAGTTTCGGTGGGATATCCTGAAATCAGCGTGGTGCGCAGGGCGATGTCGGGAATAGCTTCCCGAATTCGATCCACCATGCTGTAGATGTATTCTGCGCTGCCTCCGCGCCGCATGTCCTTTAGGATTTCGTCGTTGATATGCTGAATGGGAATATCGAGATAGTGGCAGTATTGTGGATGCTTTTTCATTACCTCGAGAATTTCAAAGGGAAAATTCAGGGGATATGCGTAATGCAGACGTATCCATTCAATGCCTTTCACTTGGGCCAATGCCTCCATAAGGGCGGCCAGCTCTCGCTTTCCGGTAAGGTCAATGCCGTAATAGGTGAGGTCCTGAGCGATGAGCATGAGTTCGCGCACGCCCTGGTCGGCCAGTTTCTGGGCTTCTTCAACCAAAAGCGGAATAGGCTTGGAAATCTGTTTGCCGCGAATCACCGGGATGGCGCAGTAGGAACACTGGTGGTCGCACCCTTCGGAAATTTTCAAATAGGCATAGTGCTTTGGGGTGGAAAGTAAGCGTTCAGAGGTCTCTAATAGTTGGAAATCTTCGGATTCCACCATTTCCCCAAGTTCGGCAAAGGTGTAAATGCCGTCCAGTTCTGGAAGAGATTCCTCCAATTCCGTTTTACATCGTTGGGCCAGACAACCTACTACATATACTTTCTTGACTTGATGTCTCTTTTTTCTTTCAAGTTGGCCGAGGATTTCGTTTACGGATTCTTCGCGTGCGTCGCCGATAAAACTACAGGTATTTAGGATGACGATGTCGCTTTTGAGACTTCCTTCAAAGAAGACACGGTGCCCTTTCTTCTGCAGTTGGGCGGCAATGACTTCCGAATCCACGATGTTTTTGGAACAGCCCAGGGTGATGATGTTGATGGTCATAGTGGTTTGCGATTTTGAGGATGCAAAGATAGTAAACTTTTGACGATAGGTCTTACAGGAAACTCTTCAAAAAAAAAGCCCCTGCAAGAGGGGCTTATAGGGTGTTTCGGTGAATATTAAAGGGATCCTTTACATTCAATACCGTTTTTCTTGCCATTGATCACAACAACGGTGTTCATATCAGAGCAGTGACCATCAGGATTGGGATTCTCAATTTCAGTGGTGGATTGTGCTTTGCCATTAAAATAAGTGGTGCATTTGCAGTTTTTGTTGCAGGAAGTGGAAAGAGCTGCGATCAATAAGGCGGCAGCGCAGATACAGAATACTTTTTTCATCGTTTTAATATTTTTTGGTTAATAAAAGGTTTGTTTGCACAACAAGGACGCAAAGATAGAGATTTTTATCGGTTTTCAACTTGTTCGTTCAGTTGGATGAGTAGGTCGTCGAAAATCTCAGACGAGGAAAGGGTGGTGTCCATGTTGAGGTAGGCACCATTGAGTTCGCCGTCTTCGTCGGAAAAGTGGACGGAGTATTGGCCGCTTACTGAGTAAACGGGAAGTATGAAGTTGCCGTTTGTACCAGTTTTGGAAAGCGTATTGCTTTGATCAGAGGAGACAACGATGCCGGCAATGGGCTTTCCCGTTTTGGCCGAGACTACGGTTCCATGGATGGCGCTGTCGTATTCGTCAAATGGTTGGGGCATTCCATAGCATGCCTGAAAGGTAAACATGAGGGCCGTGGCCGTGAAGGAACCGAACAGAAAGCGGATCCATTGTTGTCTTTTCTCTTTTATTTTTTTGAACATAATAATGTATGTTTGTAAGGACGGCAAAAATACAATTTTTTCGTTATCGGTCTTGCCTCCAAACTTGTGTTGTTCCCGACATCTCCACGCTGATCTTTTCTTTGTTGAGGATGGTGACGACGGCGCTGTTGCCGGAAAATTCGTCATTATAGACGGTGAATTTCAATTTGCCGGCGGACAAACAGATGTCGGAGGCGTAGTCGGGCCAGGAATATTGATACTTTTGGTCGAAGATGCCCTGCACAGGTTCTAGTATTTCTGCGGTTTGATAGGTGCTGCAGGCAGAGTCATCAGGTAGGTGGTATTCTTCGGGTGACAGACTGGTGAAGGTCCCTTCCATCGTGAAAGGAATGCCCTTCAGGGATTTCGGCATATCGGAACGGTCTATATGAAAATAAAGGTTGATGGGCAGCTCTGTAGAGGTGATTTCCAAGGTGCCGTCTTCGGTATGGGTGATTAAGTAGTTTTGATAGTGA
>JAZRYC010000009.1:0-4382 GCA_045600525.1 Bacteroidales bacterium | reverse complement strand
TTCCAAATCGAGCAGTCCCGTGTTATATTGTTGAATGCGTTGGAGGTAATTCTGAAATTCGGTGTTTTCTTCGTCCTTGTCAAAGATTGCCTTCTTGTTGTGAATGCTAAGGGATAATTTTTGTTTTTTCGTTGAAGAAATAAGTATGGTCGCAATGTGGGTGGAATCGGCCGTAATCCAATATGTTCCCGGTTTGAGGGAAGATTTCTTGTCTTTAAAGATGACCTCTTCGGAATAAGGTTTGACAAGGTTGGTGCCTGATTTCTTTTGCCAATTAAAACTTTGAATCTTGACGGAGTCGCAGCGAATGTCATTCAACCGAATGTGAATGTCCATTTGTCCATAGCAACTGATGATAAAGAAACCAACCAGTAAGAAGAAAAGAATAAATGATTTTTTCATGATGGGTTGTGCTAGTCAAGAATTTTTAAACGCTTGATATGATCTTCAAGCTCGGTTTCCAAAACATTCTTTTTGAGGATTCGTTTATCTTTGTCGAGTAGAAACATATACGGGATGGCCCGTGTTTCGTAAAGAGATTTGTCAAGAATACTTTGGTCCTTGTTCCACCCGTGCAGGTAGTTGGGATTTGCTTCGGAAGAGTTGATGTAGTTTTCCCAAATATCTTTTTCGTCTTCAAAATAGACGGTCAATACTTTCAAACGTCCTGTGGCAATGGCTTTGTTGAGGATGGGGAATTGGGCAATCATGTGTCTGACCCGCTGGCATGTGGGGCACGTGGGATGCTGAAAGTAGAGTAGAAGGTACTCGCTTTGAATGTCATGTAGAGAACTTCTTTCACCATTGCTCAGGATGATATTGAAGTCGGGGGCGATATCTCCTTCATGATTTTTATCCAGAACCGATAACTCGTATTCGCAGTGTCTTTTGCGAAGGTTTGTTATGTTGGGATATGACAACATGTCCTTTAACATGGGAATATAAATGCGTTCAACGCGAGTGGTCGATCCATGGTAGCCAAGTATTTTCTCTATTTTGTCGAAAACGGTGAAATAGGTGGTTGTGTTGGCTTTCGCAGAATCAAGGACGGCAAAAACATAATGGTCTAAATCAGTTCTGTTCCAACTGTGAATGTATTGGCAGAATTCTCTGATTTTACTATCGCCAAATGGTGTGCGGAAAATGTTGGGGTCGTTCCACGGGAAATGGTCGAAGCAATGTTGGAGAAAAAACTCCTGCAGTTTTGATCGATTGTTTGTAATGTCTTTGGGTGGTATGGGCAATTCCAAAGAAGCGCGAATGAGGCTGGAAAGAAGTGTCCCTTTGTTCTCGTCGGCAGTACGCAGTTTGTATTGCATTTTTTCCGCTGCGATGCGTTCTGCACGTGCATTGAGAGAGTCGGCAATAGGACCGAGCATGTATTGGGGAAGTCTTCTCTGTGCGTCTTTATACTCATAGTTTAAAGCCTGCGTTTGTCGCTCAAAGTTCTGCAATTGGTCAAGGTAGCTTTTGTAGTTGCTGTTTTCTATACTTCCCGTGTATGTTACGTCGCTTTCTGAAATGTTAATGGTGAAATGCTGATCTTTGTCGGACGAAACGAGAAAAGCACCTTGAAGGGTACTATCACAGAGTATCATGTAAATACCCGGCTGCAATGCTTTTTGTGAGGTAATGTTGATTGTAGATGCGAAAGGATATTCGGCCAACTTATGAAAACTGGAATCAACGTCATATTCCTGAATGCGGACGGTGTCGTATTTGATGCTGGAATCAAACAGAATGCTGATTTTTGTTTGACCCATACAGAATTGAAAGACAAAAAGACTAAGAATGGGGAAAAGGGCTTTTTTCATTAGAATGGATTTAAAATATTGTATTTCTCTAGGTGGTCAAATGCCTTGCCGAAATTATTGGAAATGTCGGTGGCGATCATACTGCGCATAGATTGGTTTTCGGCATAAAGGTCGCCAGCAAGTCCATGAATATATACGCTGAGAATGGATGCTGCGACAGGGGAATAACCTTGGGCAAGCAGGGATAAGATAAGACCAGTCAGGGTGTCTCCGCTGCCGGCGGTGGCCATGCCAGGATTGCCTGTGGTGTTGAAAAACTGTGTTCCGTCAGGCGTGCTGATAAGGGTATGGTGGCCTTTTAGAATGAGCACAATCTGGTATCGCATGGCAAATTCCCGAGCTTTGCACATACGCTCGAAATCGTTGTCCGAAGATCCGGCAAGTCGCTCAAATTCCTTGTGGTGTGGCGTTAGAATGCTGTATGACGGAAGGTATGCGAGCCATGTTTTGTTGTCGGCTAGTATGTTTAATGCGTCAGCATCAAAAATCATCGGCTGCCGAACTGTATCTATTAGGTCTTTGATGAGACACTCGGTTTTCCGATGTCTGCCTATTCCCGGGCCGACGGCAATAGCATTAATGTCTTTTTGCAAGGTGCTCCAGTTAATATGGCTGATAACGGATTCGTCTTCGTCCGGATGGAGAATCGCCTCCGGAAGTCGCATCGGGATGTGGTTAGAAGCTTTGCCGGCGGTGTGTATGGTGAGTT
This sequence comes from Bacteroidales bacterium, assembly GCA_045600525.1. Taxonomy (GTDB): domain Bacteria; phylum Bacteroidota; class Bacteroidia; order Bacteroidales; family WCHB1-69; genus F23-D06. Next base: position 1,859 of record JAZRYC010000009.1, on the reverse strand, counting down.
TCCCGATACCTCCGCGTAAGGCAGCGGTCGCGGAAAGAATGGCCGCTCCGGGCATGTCGGCACTTCCAGCGATGAGGAGTCCATGACCGAAGGTGCCTTTGCTGGCATGGGGGTTCAATGGACGCAACATCTTGGAAACATGGTGCTTGGTGAGAATTTCCTGCATCCACACCATGTCAGATGGCATAACTATTCCAATATCTACGATGGTTGTTTTTCCGCAGAAGGGGAATACGTCGGGAAGGAGAAAGGCTGTTTTCCAAAATTGAATGGAATAAGTCTCCGAAGCAATAACGATGTTGTTTTCTGTCGGCGTGTGTTGGTCGGCAAAGAGTCCTGACGGGATGTCGATGGAAATCGTTGGAGCATCTGATTTGTTTATGGCTTGGATGGCGGCAGCATAGATGCCTGTGGCAGGTTTGTTGAGGCCAATGCCGAACAAGGCGTCAATGATAAGTGCATTGGCTGGAATATCGATGGGTGTCTGCTCGCTAAAATAGGTGGTGTGCGCTCGCCTGTCGGTTTTTGTGATTTCTTTCCATCGTTCTAGATTGGTTTCCATTTCCGAACTATGATGCGCCGTTTTGCTTTCGCAAACGACTACGGTAACATCGGATAGGCAGGAAATCTCGTTATTAATAAGGCAGCGTGCAATGACTAATCCATCGCCACCATTGTTTCCCGTCCCACAGAATAGAAATAATTTGGGGAATTGGTGTTGTAGAATGTGGGATATGATGATTTCAGCACAGGATGAGCCTGCTCGCTCCATGAGGTCTATGGATGCAATAGGCTCGCTGTGCATGGTGTACTGCTCACATGCACGGATTTGCGCTACGGTCAGTATGGGCGCCTGTTCTAAGTGTGTCTGTGGGGACATGTCAACGGTTTTCCTTTTTTAAGGCGCAAAAGTACAAAATTATAATCTTCCATTCTCTGCAAAACTAAAATATCTTCCCTGGTGTATGATGATGTGGTCTGTGACCTCGATATTAAGTATATGAGCTGCCTCGCAAATCTGGCGAGTGAGCTGGATGTCGGTTTTGCTGGGTTGCGTGGACCCGGATGGATGGTTATGACATAAGATAATGGAAGTGGCATTCTGTAGGATGGCTTCTTGTAGTAGGATTCGAACATCCACAAGGGTGGATGATAATCCTCCTTTCCCGATTTGACTGGCCTTTAGAATTCGAAGTGATTGATTGAGGTAGAGTACCCAAAACTCTTCGTGGTTGAGGTGCGCGATTTTTTCCTGCATGATATCCACAACGTCTTGTGTGCTGCGGATATGCATCTCTTTTTTGACTTTTTCGGAACGTATTCTATTTCCGAGCTCAAAAGCGGTGAGCAATGTGATGGCTTTAGCTAACCCAATACCCTTGTGGCCTGTAAGTTGTTCTAAGGTTAGTTTGGATAAGAGATTTAGAGAGTTGCCGCAGTGGGCAAGAAGGCTCTTGGATAGCTCAAGGGCATTTTCGTGGGAACTGCCTGTGCGAAGGAGTATGGCTATCAATTCGGCGTCAGAAAGCGAAGCAGCTCCTTTCAATGCAAATTTTTCTCTGGGTCTGTCTTCTGTGCACCAGTCTGGAATGCTTAAACGAACAGGTACTGATCGTTCGGAAGCCATTATAAAGTGTGCGAACGCTTAAGAAGGTAAGGAAGGAGAATCTGGTCAAACCCCTGCGTGATGTCTGCGGGAATGACGTCGATTTGGTATTGACCACATTTTACTTTGATTTCATGAAAGTAATCGTGGATGGTCGATTGGTAGAATTCTCGGATATTGTTCGCATGTACCTTTATCTCTTTGCCGGACTCCATATCAACAAATTTGTAAAGTCTGTTTTCAAATGCGAAAT
>JAZRYC010000008.1:0-2660 GCA_045600525.1 Bacteroidales bacterium | reverse complement strand
CTTTGTCTTAAATGTGACAGAATTATCCTAAAAGTTGACAATTCAGGGCAAGAAATAACTGTGGTTGAATTCGAAAAATATTTGAATAATCTGCCAAAAAGAATTAGTCATATAAAACGATGCGATTTGATTATGACAGATGGTATCCCACACAACAAAATAGTGTTTTGTGAACTTTGCTGTTATGATGAAAAATATCTGACTGATAGTAACAGTTGTCTTTCTGGAGGAAAACTGGCAAAAGCACGCGAACAAATGAAGCAATCTGTTGAGTTCTTATTGAGCATTCCGCAAATTGATCATTACATAATGACTTATCCTCAAAAGATTTGTCTATTTGCATATAAATCTTTCTCCACTTTGGAAAAACCTGTATATGCTCAAGAAAAAAAATGCTGAAGCAAACATGCAGGCAATGTTCACCACAGCATCTTCAATTAGCGGCCAATTTTCCACTGAAATGATAATTCGGAACAATCATTTTAAATTTGTCCAGAACGCATATCCAACTACATATAAATGGTAATCAGTCTATACCAGCGCAATTGAAACCATCGTAATTACTTACCATGAGTTTTGCGAGATATTAATCCTTAAAGTGTGGCGTTGATGTCCTGAACGGCAGCAATCAGGGCATCGATGTTCTCCTTCCTGGCGCCCATTGGGAGGCCGCCGCCCGGGCTCATCAGGAGGCCGTGGTGACTGCCGTTGGCTGCTATGTACTTCTCTATTATGGACTTGGTCTCGTCATAGACGGTCTTGGGGTCGCTGTTCACGAGCAGCATCGGCGGTACGTTACCCATGAGAACGACCTTGTCACCGGCCAGTTTGCGCGATTCGGCAATGTCCTGGGTGTGGGTGAAGTTGAACACGTCAACGCCCATCTCCTGCAGGTGTGGATAGCAGGAGTTCGATGTGAAGTCGTTGTGGAAGAAGTGGCGCACTTCGGGGAAGGCATCGAACACCTTCTTCATGTACGGCATGCAAAGGGTGGTGAAGTCATCGGGGCTGAAATAGCCGCAGACATCGTCCAGCACAAGGATTGCCTTGGCGGTCTTGACGTTCTCAAGCTGGGCCTCGAGCCAGCGCTTTACCAGTTCGGTGGTTTTGCAGAGCAGGGAATCGGCCCCCTCGGGATCAATCATCATGTACATGAGCAGCTGGGTCACGGTGAACATGTGGCTGGCAACGGTGAACGGACCACGGGCGCAGACCATGTAGACCTCCTCGCCCTGCTCCTGCATTACCTTCTGATAGGCACGCTGCTGGTTGAGCATGAGCGGCATGAGTCCGTCAACCTTGGGGTCCGGAATCTGCATCTTCGAGAAGATGGCGGTTGCGTTGTCAAGATCCTCGGTTATGGGATGCAGATGCGGCAGATTGTCGTCAAAGAAGCAGGTGGGACAGCCAAAGCCGGTAGGTTCGGCAGTCATTCCGTACTCGACCCACCAACCCGGCACGAAAATGGCCTGCGGGAAGTCCTTGAGTATTTTCTGATTGTCCTTGACAAAGATGTCGTTCTGAGCGTAATAGTCAATGAAACTGTGGCCGCAATAACCCGGAATCCAAGGGCTGTCAGCAATGAGAGCTACCGGTATCTTGGCATTCTTATGTTCAATGGTCTCTTCAAGAATTCGAATCTGTTCTGCGTTCATAATATGTTGTTTTTTTGTTTCTGTTCGTGGTTTGCAAGTTTACTCAATCTTTTCCGTTCCATCAAATTAACCCGCTAAAAAATGGGACATACAAAACACCGGTACCTATTTGGAAAAGACAGAAAAAGCAAATACCTTTACATGCGCATATTGCCAGCTTATGTTTGAGGAATCAATTGAAAAATACGAATTGTTGAGGGCTGAATACCAAAAGAAGATAATTACCCCAATGGCACCCAAAGACTATTTTGAGTACGCTGAAATCATGTTCAGTGCACACAGCTGTTCTATTGAGGGAAATAGTTTTTCTGTTGATGACACGCGCGAACTTAAGGAGAAGGGACTTGGCATGATTCCCAAAGACAAAAGCCTTTATGAGGCATTCGAGATTCTGGATCACTTCTGTGCTTTCGAATATATGATGGAAAGGAGCGCAGCAAAAGCAGCACTGGACGAGACACTTCTTTGCGAAACAAACCGTCTTTGTACACTCCACACTTTGCCATATCGAGTGAAGGGAGCTGTTCCAGGCCAATACACAGACACCGACATGGCAGCCGGAGACACTATTTTCGGTGACCATGTGCAGCTGATTGCCAAAGTCCCTGCTTTGTTGTCACAAACTGAAAAGGCATTGGCTGACGGCATACATCCAATGGTGGTTTCAGCCAGATTCCATGGCTTCTATGAATACCTTCACCCATTCCGTTACGGCAACTGTCGATCCCGACGTCTAATAAGCAATTTCATTCTCCAAAAGGCCAATCATCCATTACTTATTATCCGTAATAGTGAAAAAGACACTTATATTTCGGCTCTTAGAATGATTCGCCGCGAGGGAAATGACGAATTCCTGGTAAATTTCTTTTTTGACTGTGCCATCAGAAGCATGAGCGAAGCACTATCCCAAAAGACAGTCAACACGCGCAAATTCAAGACTTTCCTGTTTTAAGGGCTCACCCGAAAAAGTATGGGGCGCGGTGAGCAATCCCGCGGGTTTTACTC
>JAZRYC010000007.1:0-3345 GCA_045600525.1 Bacteroidales bacterium | reverse complement strand
CATCGCTGCCTATTGCTTCTTTCCAAAGAAACCATCCATCGCAGTATATACTTATTTCAACAACCAGCTGGTTCTCTTTTAGTTGCTTATATCGAACTCACGTTAAATAGGTTACAAGAAGTATTTCCAAACAGATAACCATATTGTCCCCTGCAAATACCCATTGAATACTTCACCAACAGAGCTTGCGTTATAAAGTGGTAAACTTTTTAATGGTTATTAAAATCGTGGTTTTGATATCAAATAACACAAAAAAAATGTTATTTTAAAAAATTATTACACAAAAAAAGTGTATTATTGCTGCTTCAAATTAATTTTGATATGGAACGGAAAATATATAAGGAGCTATTAGATTGGAAAGACAGAATAGACCGGAAGCCGCTGATATTGCTTGGGGCACGTCAGGTTGGCAAGACATACATACTGAAAGAATTCGGCAATAAGGAATTTGACAATATGGTGTATGTCAATTGCCACAAGGAATCTTTTGCGTCAAATCTATTCAGGGATATGAATGTTGAACGCATAATCATAGAGCTGGAACGCTATTTCGATACCACAATCACGATAGGAACCACCCTTTTGTTCTTTGATGAGATTCAAGAAGTGCCCAATGGGATTTCTTCCTTGAAATATTTTTGTGAAGATGTGCGAGCACTGCATGTCGCTGTGGCTGGTTCGTTGCTCGGTATAAAACTCAGAGAACAAGAATCTTTTCCTGTTGGCAAGGTAAATCTTCTCAATATGTTTCCCATGACTTTCAATGAATACCTTGCTGCTTGCGGCAAACAAAAATTGGTTGATTTGTTGGATGAGTTGGATTGGGAGGCCATGAAAGATATGGATGAAAAGTTTGTAGAATACCTTAGACAGTATTATTTCGTGGGCGGAATGCCAGAAGCCGTTTCTAAATATATAGAAACCCATGACGTAAAAGAGGTGCGCGCAGTACAGCGGGAAATTCTGGCCACCTATTATCACGATATGTCCAAACATACTAAAACACAGATTCAGCGTATCCATCAGGTGTGGGAAAGCATTCCGGCGCAATTGTCTATGGAGAACAAGAAATTCTTTTACGGTGCGATAAAGAAAGGCGCTAGGGCTAAAGATTTCGAGCTGGCCATGCAGTGGCTCATTGACGCTGGCCTTGTTTATATGGTTCCAAAGTGCAAGAATCCATATGCGCCCTTGAAATTCTATGCGGATAGTTCTGCTTTTAAGTTGTATTTGATAGATTGTGGATTGCTGGCTTGTATGTCGGAAGCCAATCCCAATACATTGTTGTTGGCAACCAATGCTTTTGTTGAATACAAAGGGGCATTTGCAGAAAATTATGTCCTGCAAATTTTAAAGGCCAGCACTGACAGTTCGATCTTCTATTTCAGCAAAGACAATTCCACTATGGAAATTGATTTCTTGATTCAAATAGGCGAATGCGTCATTCCTATTGAAGTTAAGGCTCAAGAAAATGTAAAAAGCAAGTCCTTATCCCTTTTTGTCAATGAAGATTATAAAGGCCAAAATCTCAAAGCTGTTCGTTTCTCGTTAAAGCCCTATATAGACCAAAATTGGATGGAAAACGTTCCACTATATGCTGTTGAAAGTCTGTTGAGACAAATAAAAGATGAAAACTAAAACAAAAACCATTGGCTATTAGCGTTAGCCTTTAGCTTTGCCTCTACCTATCTACTCATCTACTTTTCTATTTTGACATTGACTTTGGGGAACGCCTTCTCTACATTTCTACTTCTTTACTTTTTATATGACAAGTATGAAACCACGGAGGGAAAGTTCGTCTCCTGGCGTAATTTGTAAATTCTTTCACTATTTTTACTATCTTTGCAAATTTGAAAAAATATAACTATTTATAAATGAAATATACTGAATATAAAGGACTTAATCTTCCTGAAATTGGGGAAGAAATGAGAAAGCAGTGGGAAGACAAGGATGTCTTCGCCAAAAGTTTATCCACCCGCGAAGGACACGAACGCTTTGTCTTTTTTGAAGGACCCCCTTCTGCTAACGGCATGCCGGGCATCCACCACGTGATGGCCCGTACCATTAAGGACATCGTCTGCCGCTACCAAACCCTCACTGGCAAGTATGTCGGTCGCAAGGGCGGTTGGGATACCCACGGCCTGCCCGTGGAACTCGGTGTTGAAAAGACGTTGGGCATCACCAAGGAAGATATTGGTAAGAGCATCTCCGTGGAAGACTACAACAAGGCCTGCCGTCAGGAAGTCCTGAAGTTCAAAGACCGTTGGGACGAACTGACCCAGAAAATGGGCTATTGGGTTGACCTCGAGCACCCGTATATCACGTTCGATAACAAATATATCGAAACCGTCTGGTATCTCCTTTCCGAACTCTACAAGAAAGGGTTGCTCTACAAGGGCTATTCCATCCAGCCGTATTCTCCGGCTGCCGGCACCGGCCTCAGCTCACACGAGCTCAACCTGCCGGGCTGCTACCGCGATGTGAAAGATACCACCTGCACCGGCCAGTTCAAAGTCAAGAAAGAACAAAAAGTGGCATTGCCGTTCGGCCTCACCGAAGTGCCCGACAATTTCTACTTCTTAGCTTGGACCACCACACCATGGACACTGCCTTCCAACACGGCATTGGCCGTCGGCCCGAAAATAAAATACAACCTCATCGAAACTTTCAATCCGTATTCCGGCGCTCCTGTTAAAATCGTGATGGCCAACAGCTTGGTCAACACCTATTTCAAAGCCGAATGGGCTGAACTGCCGTTTGAAGAGTACAAGCCCGGCGACAAGAACATCCCTTACCGCATTTTGGGCGAGGAAGTGGGCCAAAACCTCGTGGGTCTGGAATACGAACAGTTGATTCCTTATATGACGCCCGAAGCTGGCGCTTTCCGCGTTATCCCTGGCGACTACGTCACTACGGAGGACGGTACGGGTATCGTCCATATCGCGCCGACCTTCGGTGCCGACGATAAACGCGTGGCCAACGACGCCGGCATCCCGCCGATGATCGTCATCGACAAAAACGGACAAACCTGCCCAATGGTTGACAAAACGGGCAAGTTCTTCAAAATCGAAGATTTGGACGACGATTTTGTGAAAAACCACGTCAACGTGCCTTTGTATTCCACCGTGGCCGGCCGCTTCGTGAAAGAGGCTTACGAAAAAGAAGACGAAAAATCCAATGAATCTTTGGATATCTTTATCTGCCTGTGGCTCAAACAGGAAGGCAAGGTCTTCAAGATTGAAAAACACACGCACAACTATCCGCACTGCTGGCGTACCGACAAACCGGTGCTCTACTATCCGCTGGATTCCTGGTTCATCAAAACCACCGCTTACCGCGAGCGTA
>JAZRYC010000006.1:0-4540 GCA_045600525.1 Bacteroidales bacterium | reverse complement strand
AGGATGATGCTGTAGTCCATGGACAGCACGAGCTGGAGGATGGCGGCAATGGAGTTGGTGGTGTTGGACACGGAGGGTAGAAGGGCATTGGTGCCGGTGTTGAGCAGCACAGCGATGCCGGTGGTGGCAAGGAAGAGCACGGGCTCGAGCCAGGATGGGCACATGGCCACGAGGACGAGCAACAGGAGGGCTACGCCGCCAAGGAGCATGGGTGCGTCGGCTGTAGAGCCGTCTTGCGAGGTTTCGACGGCTTGGATTTTGGAGTATTGGCTAGCGATGGTGCGGCCTAGATCTACTTGGTCGATACTTTTGTCAACGTTGAGTTCGTAGAGTGTATGTTCGTTGTTTTCGAGGATGTTGACACCACCTACTTCGGGCATTTGGATCAGTTGGTAGCGCATGTCGACCTTTTCTTCATCGGTTTGGTCGAGGGTCATGACACGGACGCTAGCTCCGGCCATGTCGGGGCTGAGACCGAAGTTTTGTTGTAGGATGCCGAGGCCAGCCTTCATGGGCGAGTCGTCGGGAAGGTATAGAGTCATGTCGGTGTTGATGTTGACATGGAACATGAGGATGGCGCACACGGCAGAGAAAATCAGCGTGGCAGAGAGGAACCAATGTCGGTAGCGGGTGAGGGTGTGGCTGAACATGGGTGGTGATTATTGGTAAATTTTACTCCAAGCTTCTTCGATGTAAGTGGGGAATTGGATGAAAACGCGTACCTCGACTTGTGAAATGTCGGTGTCGAGGGGTTGGGTGATGTCTTTATCGGCCATGGTGCAGAGTTGCCGGGTGACGGATCGGACATGGTTGTATGTGGTGCCACGGGCGATGACCGTGTTATCGTTGTATTTCTCGTAGAAGGAGAAGAATGCCTTTTGGTAGGCACTCTCGATGTCGGAGAGCGTCGTGTTTTTAGTTTGTGTGTAGGTTTGCCAGTATATGTGGCAGTTGATTGTTTCTTCTTCAGGGGCACAGCAGCCGAAAATTGATGCGGCTAGAAGGCATATTGCTATCGTCAACAACTTATGTTTCATGGTGATTTTACAATGTGTTCATTAGTATAATGAGTCTGCAAAGGTAATCATTTTTATTGATATATTGATTTTTTGAATTGGTAGGGCAAGAAAATGTGGCTGGTTGGTTGTGAATGTGGACTTGGGTTGTTTGCTTTTGTAGGCTTTAGCCGATTTCAATATTTCGAATTTCAAAAGGGAGCAAGTGATGAAGAAAAATTTGTGCGAACGGAGAAAAAGGTGTATTTTTGCACTCGAAAATTAATTGTGAATGATATGAAAAAGATTTGTTTGTCGTTGTTGGCCTTGCTGTGGTTGACGGCTGGGGCTCAGGTGAAGCTGGATTGCGCTAGGCAGGTGTATGCCGTGCCAGGCGAGCGTTTTATGCAGAAGATTAGGACGACGGAAAAGGATGCCCGTGTAGAGGTGTTTGGTTTGCCCGAAGGTCTGAAATGGAACGAGCAGAGACAGTTGGTGGACGGTGTGGTGGAGGTTGAGGGTGAATATATATATGTTGTGCGTATGTGTCATGGAAACAATAGGGTAGAGGATACCGTAAGACTGTTGGCAAAGCATGGACTGCCCATGACAAAGCCGTTTATGGGTTTGCTGACATGGAATGTTTTTGAGGGTGAGATATCGGATGAGAAGGTGCGCATGTTGGCCGATGCGATGGCTGACCTAGGCTTGGCAGAAGCAGGCTATCGTTATCTTTGTTTGGACGACCTCTGGGCTGAAGGAGAGCGCGACGCAGACGGCAATCTGCTGTGTAATGCGCAGAAGTTTCCCGACGGGATGAAGCCGTTGGCCGATTATGTGCACGCCAAGGGGATGAAGTTTGGTGTGTATAGCGACGGAGGCTCGCGCACTTGTTCGGGTGGGCAGCCCGGCAGCCTGGGCTTTGAGGATCAGGACGCAAAGCGTTTTGTGGACTGGGGTTTTGACTTGTTAAAATATGATTATTGTAATAATGTGGGTGCAGGGCAGGAGGTGGCTAAGGCTACTTATCGCGCTATGGGCGAGGCACTAGGAAAGGTGGCTCCGAAGGATTTTGTGTATTATCTGTGCGAGTGGGGTGAGAGGGCACCCTGGACTTGGGGTGCCGAAGTGGGCGGCCAGTGCTGGCGTGCCACAGCCGACACTCGCGACTGCTGGGAGAATGCGACGTACAAGGGCGGTGTGTTGGATAACATCAAGGTAATGACTAAGATTTGGCAGTACTCAGGTGTGAACAGATTTAATGATGCGGATATGATGATGTGCGGCCTACACGGTATGGGAAAAAGCTCTAATGCCGGTACTAATGGTGAGGGTATGTCGCAGCATGAGTACCGTACGCAGATGATTTTGTGGTGTATGTGGTGCAGTCCGCTGACGCTGTGCTTTGATGTGACTACGCTGTATGATGGCAAGAGCCGCTGCAATAGCAAGGTGAAGAACTGGGACTATGACCTTGATTTGCCAATGATTACCAATGCCGACCTGATTGCATTGGACCAGGATGCGCTGGGCATGGCGGCGGAAACAGTGGTGATGGATGATAGCAAGCTGTTGTTAATGAAGGATCTGTCCAACGGCGATGTGGCAATCTCGGCAACCAATCTGCTGGACGAGGCAGCAGAGGTGGAAGTGAGGTTGAAGGATTTTGCTGCACTGCGGCACGATGTGCGGTATATGAGCAAGGACTTGGTGACGGGGGATGAGGAATTGGGTGTGTCAGCCACCAAGGACACTTATGCAGTGATATTGCCGGCGCACGGTTCGATTGTGTGGCGCTTTTCGGAGATGAAATAGGCGGTGAGGGTCGGAAAAGTGAAAAAAAATTTGCGTATATCAGAAAATAGTTGTAATTTTGCAGAACGTTTTTTGAGGGGTAAATCCGAATTACGTACAATAAATCAAGAAGTTAAATAATAAAAATAATTTAGTCATGGGTAACAATGCTAACAAAAAAGTAAAGAGAAGAAAGGTAAGAGTCAACGGTAATAAGAACTCCACCAACAACTGGGGTATCAATGCTGCTGGTTGGAATGCCGTTCACAAAGCTGTTATCAACGCTGAGTAATTTCGGTCTTCTTTTACTGAAAGAAATAAGGCTACACCTAGGGTGTGGTCTTTTTTTTGTCGGAATTTTGAGGAATGATACAATATTTTGATGCATGGTGCGTTAATCATAAAAATATAATACTATTATTATGAAAAAGTCATTAATCGTTGTTGTGGCCGTCGTGGCCATTATTGTGGGAATTGTTGGTTGGGGTATTTCTGTGAGAAATTCGCTTGTTGTTTACGAGGAATCGGTGTCGGAGTCCTGGGCCCAGGTGGAGAACGTGTATAAACGCCGTTCTGATTTGATCAAGGAAGTAGTTTCCACCGTGCAAGGCGCTGGTAATTATGAAAAGGGTACGCTCACCGAGGTGATTGAGGCGCGTGCCAAAGCAGGCTCGGTGCAGATTGATGCTAACAATTTGACTCCTGAAAACTTGGCCCAGTTCCAGAAGGCTCAGGATAATCTTTCTGGTGCATTTAGCCGTTCAATCAATGTGGTTGTGGAACGCTATCCCGAACTGACAGCAACACAGGGTTTCCGCGACTTGCAAACCCAAATTGAAGGTTGCGAGAACCGAATTTCTACCGAACGTGGCCGTTTCAATGAGAAGGTGGCTTCGTTTAACAAGAAGTTGCGCGTCTTCCCCAACAATATTATCGGTGCTATTTGCGGTTTCCAGCCCAAGGGCTATTTTAAGGCTCCCGAAGGCAGCGATGAGGCTGTGGATATTAATTTTAACTTCTAAAGGATTTTGAAAATATTTTTTAGGTATTTTTTGTTTGTCGCCCTGCTTTGCCTCTCGTGGCAAGGTGGGGCGCAAAGTCGTTGGTGCCCTGAGCCAACGAACAAATTAGTGAATGACTATGGCAACGTATTGTCGGACCACCAGTTGCAACGGCTGGAACATAGACTTGTGGCATTTGACGATAGTACGTCGAATCAGATTTTAGTTGTGATCACACCTTCGCTGCATGATTGTGAGATTATGGATTTAGGTACGCGCATCGGTACGGAATGGGGTGTGGGTCAGAAGGATTTGAAGAACGGCGTGGTGATACTTATTAAGTCAAAGCAGAATGATGATGATTATGGCGATGTGGCCATCTTGTCCGGATATGGGCTGGAGGGTGCTTTGCCGGATGTTTTCTGTAAGCGGATTATCGACGATAAGATGGTGCCCAGCCTGGCAGAGGGCGATTATTATAAGGCTTTGGTAGATGCGCTGGATATCATTGAGCCGGTTTGCCGTGGAGAGTATAGTTTTGAGCGTTATGAGAAGGATGACAGTCGGGAAGCATTGGCCGCCTTGGGTGTGTTTATCATTCTGATTGTTGTGGCGGTTGTGATTGGTACGCGTTATAATAAGAAACATCCGAATAACGGAGGCGATCATTTTAGTGGTGGCGATGGCTTTTCAAGGACGGGAGGCCCGATCTTTTGGGGCGGAATACCTCGCGGCGGTTCAGGTGGATTC
>JAZRYC010000005.1:0-19392 GCA_045600525.1 Bacteroidales bacterium | reverse complement strand
GCAGCACCATCACCCAGCAGTTGGCCAAAAACCTTTTCCCACGCGACCAAAAGATGAACAAAATCAAACTCGTCTTCTTCAAATTCAAGGAATGGGTGGTTGCCACCAAACTGGAACGCAAGTATTCCAAGGACGAGATTTTGGCCATGTATTTCAACACAGTGGATTTTGGCAATCAAGCCGTGGGAATCAAGTCGGCAGCCAGAACATACTTTGACAAGAAGCCTTCCGAAATCAACACGGAGGAAGCAGCCCTTCTGGTGGGTATGCTCAAGGCACCTACCCAATATAGTCCGCGCCGCCACTACCAGGCATCCATAAACCGTCGAAATGTCGTTTTGGGACAAATGAAGAAATACGGATACCTGTCCAAACAGGAATTAGACTCCATCAAGGAACTTCCCATCGACCTCAGCAAATTCAAATCGCAAGCCCACTATGCAGGATTGGCAACCTATTTCAGAGAATACCTACGCCAGTATTTGAAAGAATGGTGCCGCGAGAATCCCAAGCAGGATGGTTCGCACTACGACATCTATTGCGATGGTCTGAAGATTTACACCACCATTGATTCCAGAATGCAGAAGCATGCGGAAGAAGCTGTTCACGAGCATGTTTGCGAATACCTTCAACCTTTATTCTTCAACCATTTCAAAGGCGTGAAGAATGCCCCCTTTGTAAACCTATCCGAAGAGCAAACGGACAAAATCATCTGGGCCGCCGTCAAACAATCCGAGCGCTACGACCGAATGAAAGACGCTGGTGCCTCCGACGAGGAAATCAAGGCCGCATTCAACAAAAAGGTGAAGATGAACGTCTTCAGTTATAATGGACTCAAAGATACCATTATGACGCCTTTTGATTCCATTCGATACTATAAGTCCTTCCTACAATGCGGACTTATGTGCGTAGAAGCCAACACTGGTCACGTTAAGGCCTACGTTGGCGGCACCGACTACGAGTATTTCCAATTCGACCATGTAAAACTATCTAGGCGACAAGTGGGTTCAACCTTCAAGCCATACGTTTATACTGTGGCCATGTCCAGCGGAGAATTCGATCCATGCACCATGGTTCCCAACGTTCCTGTCACTATAGAAACTCCTGGCGGATCATGGACGCCGCGTAATTCCGGCGCTTACAAAGAGGGGCAGATGCTCCCTCTGCGCGAGGCCCTGGCGCATTCTCTCAACCAGGTATCCGCCTACATCATGAAACGCTATGGTCCTGACGCTGTCATCAACCTTGTCCGCAATATGGGGATGACATCCGATATTCCTGCGGTTCCTGCCATCTGCCTCGGAGCCTGCGAACTCACCCTTTATGAGCAAGTGGGTGCCATCAACTGCTTTCCCAACCAGGGTGTTTATGTGGAGCCCATCTTTATCACCCGCATCTGCGACAAAGACGGGAACGTCATTTACAACAAACTGCCGAAAACCAATGAGGCCATCGACCAAATCACGGCGTTTAAGACCGTACGACTCATGCAGGGGGTTGTTGATTATGGAACCGGCGGACGACTGCGTAGTCAATACAAACTTGATTTCCCGCTGGCAGGGAAAACCGGCACTACCGACAACCAGTCTGATGGTTGGTTCGTTGGCTACACTCCGATGCTGACCTGCGGTATTTGGGTAGGGTGCGAAGACCGTTCCGCCCATTTCAGAAGTACCGCCCTCGGACAAGGCGCACGCACGGCCCTTCCTGTTTTCGGGCTTTTCATGCAGAAGGTCTATTCTGACCCTAATCTTCCCTATCATGCCATTGTCACAGCGGAAAACAGATGGTCAAAACCTGGTTACGATTTCACCATTCCGGCTGCCTATATCGGTGACCCCTCCGGCTGCAATGAGACAAAAAGAGATGAAACGGCTAACGAACTGAATTTTGATTAAACATCCTATCGACCGCATATATGACGAAAGTCACAGTAGGCACAATGACGTTCATCCCCAGTCTGTTCAAAGGGGACATCAGGATGAATGATTTCCGCCAACAAATCCACCAGATAACGGGTCATTTCTTCAATAATCACATCATCAAGCATCTGCGTACAATCTGATTTTTTATCCGATTCCATCACTACATTCGCAAAATGCATATACTCCGCATTCCTGTTCACATCCCTGATGCTGATAATGGCACATTGCATAGGCCGATTGCGATAAACGTCTTTTAACATCTCGTGTTCGGCCTTACGGCAAAGAATCGCATAAAGAAGTAATTGAACAAACTGTTTATATTCCACTTCTTTGAATATCCGATCCGACTCATCCAAGACAACCTTCAATTTATCCTCCTTCACCGAACCGGTCTTATAATCAACCACCATCAAACACCCATCCTTTTCTTGAAGGCGGTCCACAAAGCCCTTCAGCGTGACAGGGCATCCCTTCACATCCAATGTGCAGGAAAGTTTTAACTCATTGGCCAAGATTCTCACATTGCCTTCTGTCAGTTCCTCTTTCGCCTTTTTAAGGTATTTGTCCACATCGTTGAACACAATGCGTTTAGCCATAAACACCCTCCCCTTTTGCAAGTCCGACGGCTTGAGGTTCATATTTTCATCCGACAGCATACGCAAGTCTATCTTTGTCTCTAAATCAGCCAGAAAGTTGTCAATAATACTGACGTGGTTGTCGGGGCAATCTCGAATTTGGTCGAACACCTGTTGATACAAATCGTGCGCGACCGAACCGATGATATTGTTTTCAATACGTTCCTGAAAGGAATTTTGACGTTGTATTTTACATATATGCTTTATATAGAACTGCAAGGGGCAATTCACATAATCGGTCAGTGCCGTAGCGGAAAATTGAAATTCACGAACCGCCTTTAAGACATCCTCTGTCTTAGGCACCATGATACTATCAGCGTTTTTTGCTTGAAACTGGAATGTCACCTGCGGATACGAGAAATGGATATTTCCCAATTTTTTCTCTTCCACCATAAATTCCAACTGCGAGATAAAACGACTCTTTTCAACCAGAGCTCCTTCCGATGCGTTATCATAAACCAGCGTGATATTTTCTGCCCGTTGCAGCAAACGGAAGAAATGATAGGCATATATCTGGTCTTTATAAAGATAATTTGGAAGCGAACGAGCATCATACTTTATCTCAAAAGGAAGAAGGGAATTGAATCCGATACCGGCAGGAAGTGTTCCTTCGTTCACCGACAGCATAATCACATTCTTAAAATCCAACGTACGCGTTTCCAACAAGCCCATAATTTGAAGGCCATGCAGGGCGTCACCCTTCATAGGGAGCGTCAGATTCTTGGTATGCAAGCCCATAACATACTTCAAGGTAAAGAAAGAGATTGTTTCTCCCTGTTCATGCAGTTTTTCCACAAACGCACTGGATTTTTCCAAAGCCTCGAGTAGAAGCGACAGGGTAACAAAATCCCTTGAATCGTCCGATGACCTGTCTGCCAAACGACGCACATATTCATTTATGGCAGAAAGAATATCCATCGGATTCTCGGCAAAGGCGGGAAAAATCTCCTCAGACAAATCTTGCCGCGTGTACAAAGCCCTCTGATTATTATCCATTTTCGCGAGAAACGCCAAATAGGAAGAAGATTCCGGGAAAAGGTATCTCTTCACTAAAGGATTCTGCAATAAGGCGACCACATCACGATGATGGAAATAAAGATTCGCCACTCCGGATGAGGCATAACGAAGAGACGTCTGATACATGTCTAAAAGAGTGTTCAGCAGCGTGGCGGCAGTCGTGTATTTAAACGGCACACCCATCGTCACATTGGCCTCCATAGTATCATACGCCGTCAAAAAAGGAAGGAGCAAATCCTCGTTGGCCAAAACAAGCGCTGTACCATCCAGAGTTCCCTGTTCCTCGCGTATCTTCTGTAATACCTGAATGGCATAGTATATTTGATTCATGGATTTCGAAACACCCACAATTTGTACATTCTTTTCCTGCGTGGAAAAGGTATCTGAGACAAATTTGAGCTGAGTAAGCTGAATATCCAAATTTTCCGCAATGCGCCTTAGGAAATAGGCCGTTGTAAATCGATCAGGCTGCTCAAAGTCGCAATAGAAGGGATCCACGTCAAAATAGAAATGGGTATCAAAATGGTCTTTGATATAGCAAACAATGACCGTTTCTGCAGGTGTAAAAACATGGAATCCGGCAAAAACAAAGTGAGTAAAACGCAACGACTGCGCATACTCCTCCATATGTTCCGCACAATCTCGGTATTTCAAACCATCGTAAGCGATCTTTTTTTGCAGAAGAGCATCCCTAAACTGAACATACAAATCACCCAGGGAGGCATAAAGTCGCATTTTTTCCTGCATTGCCTGAGAGGGTTCGTCCTGTCCCAACGACAACGTAAATTCCTTGTCAAACGCCAGCGTCTTAAAGACATAGGAGCCATCCTGCATCTGCCTATCAATTTCATCCACATCGGAAAGAAAGGCCGGTCCCCAGGTAAGCATATCGTTAAGATCCTTCGCAATCGGGGGCGTCATACCATGCTGAACAGCATAGAGTTCTGCCAGAAGTTCCGTATCCTCAAGACTTTCCAAGGGAGAGAGTTGGGATATAAACTGATTTACGGCAAGAATCGCAGGGGCGAATACCGGTCGGTCGATACGCCGGGCAATCTCATGCAGCAGCATGCGCCGGGCACGTTCATTGGGCAATACAATTAATGTATGTTCCAATGGGATTCCACTATCCAAAATGTTTTCAGAAAGTTGGGATAAAAATGTTTGTTTCATGGATATGAAAATTACATATTAAGCATAAAAAATGAAGCGTTCAAAACACATCTTTCATTTTTCATCAGTCAAGTTTCAGCACAGCGAGGAAGGCCGATTGCGGGACCTCAACATTACCGATTTGACGCATACGCTTCTTACCTCTCTTCTGCTTCTCCAGCAACTTACGCTTACGGGTAATATCGCCGCCATAGCACTTGGCCGTCACGTCCTTACGGACTGCCTTAACCGTTTCACGGGCAATAATCTTAGAACCGATAGCTGCCTGGATGGCAATTTCAAACTGCTGACGCGGAATGAGTTCCTTCAGCTTTTCACAAATTCGTCGGCCAAAGCTATAGGCATTGTCCGAATGAATCAAGGCAGACAGGGCATCCACCGAATCACCGTTCAGCAGAATATCCAGTTTTACCAGCGTGGCAGGTTTGAAATCTGTAATATGATAATCAAAGGAGGCGTACCCCTTGGAAATGCTCTTCAACTTATCATAAAAGTCAAAAACGATTTCACCCAACGGCATATCGAACGTAAGTTCAATACGATTGGTGGCCACATACATTTGGTTCACCAGAGAGCCGCGCTTATCAATACACAGCTTCATAATCGGGCCTATATAATCATCCTTTGTAATAATTTGCGCACGAATAAACGGTTCTTCCACATGGTCGATTTCATTAGGCGCGGGCATACCCGAAGGATTATACACGTCCAGCCACTGCTTTTTGGTTGTAAGAACCTTATATGAGACATTGGGGACTGTGGCAATGACATCCTGGTCAAATTCCCGATCCAGTCGTTCCTGAACGATTTCCATGTGCAGCAATCCAAGGAAGCCACAGCGGAAGCCGAAACCGAGGGCTGCGGAAGATTCCGGTTCAAACGTCAAGGAAGCATCATTGAGGCGCAGTTTTTCCAAAGAAGCACGCAGTTCCTCATATTGGTCGGCCTCTGTCGGATAAATACCCGCAAAAAGCAT
Source organism: Bacteroidales bacterium (assembly GCA_045600525.1). GTDB lineage: Bacteria > Bacteroidota > Bacteroidia > Bacteroidales > WCHB1-69 > F23-D06. The sequence goes on along the minus strand of JAZRYC010000005.1, from coordinate 13,666 downwards.
GGGCTTCACCTCTTGAAAACCCTCAATGGCCTCCGTACAGGCATTTTCAACATGCGTAATCGTATCTCCGACCTTCACCTCCGTGGAGGTTTTAATGCCCGTAATCAGGTATCCTACATCACCGGCGGACAAAGTATCCGTAGGCATACGATCCATTTTCAAAATGCCTATTTCGTCCGCGTCGTATTCGCGACCGGTGGAGAGGAATTTCACCATTTCATGGGTTCTAATCGTCCCGTTCATTATTCGGAAATAGGCGATAATTCCACGGAAAGAATTAAAGACAGAGTCAAAAATCAACGCCTGCAGGGGAGCATCAGCATCTCCTTCCGGAGCCGGAATCCGCTCAATAATAGCCTCCAGGACTTGTTCGACACCCAATCCGGTCTTTCCGGAAGCTTCGATAATGTCGGACTCATCACAGCCAAGCAGATCAATAATCTGATCCTTCACCTCGGCAGGCATAGCCGCGGGCATATCCATCTTATTAAGCACGGGAATAATTTCCAAATCGTTGTCTATGGCCTGATATAGGTTGGAAATGGTCTGTGCCTGCACCCCCTGAGTGGCATCCACAAGCAACAGGGCGCCTTCACAGGCGGCGATAGAACGCGACACTTCGTATGAGAAATCAACATGGCCCGGCGTATCAATCAAATTGAGAATATATTTCTCGCCTTTGTACTGATACTCCATTTGGATAGCATGACTCTTGATGGTGATACCGCGTTCACGTTCCAGATCCATGTCGTCAAGCACCTGATTTTGAAAATCTCGGTCGTTAACCGTTTTTGTATATTGCAGCAAACGATCCGCTAACGTACTCTTACCATGATCGATATGTGCAATAATGCAGAAATTTCGTATATTTTTCATAGGCGGCAAAAATACAAAAAAAGAGTTTGCCATAACGACACAAAAAATATGTATTTTCGCAGCGTTTTAATTATAATGAATTACTAACCCCTAATTACCATATTTATGAAGAAGACAATACTTGTTGTATGTTCCTTATTTTTTCTATTCAGCACTTTTGCCCAAAGGCAGGTTGTTGACCGCAACAAAGGCATTTGTACCGATCCCAGTGTTACCATCACCGTCCTCAGCTTTGACGAGACCACATTCACAGCCACTTTCACGCCAAACGCTGAATGTGCGAGATACGATTATGTAGCACTCACCGATGAAGACATCAATATGTACTCAGCAATGGCTCCCCTTGAAAACCTCATCAGCATGTGGGGTGTACATGCCACCGGCGCAGATACGCACACATGGACGGAGATGGAGCCCAATACCACTTACAAAATACTAGTACGCCCCTTTGATGCTTCCGATGCCGCATACTCGTACAGTTACATAGAAGTGACCACGTTGGCCATTGGAGGAAGCGGGACCTCCATCATCACCATTTCAATAAACGAAATCACAGAAAACAGCGCGAGGGTGATTTTCACACCCAACGATCAAACTGCACTTTATTACGACGGGTTGGTTGAAGCTGGCACATTGGATGAATTGGGCCTGGAGGAACTAAAGAACTACCTCATGGAGAATCCCATGAACCTGCATTATGAAGAAGACGACTGGGTATGGCCCTCATTGGAGCCAGGCACCGAATATTACGCCCTGGCCTTTGGACAAAATGCCGATGGCGTGTGGGGCGAAGACGCCTTGATGCCATTTTCCACTCTTGAAGGCGACACCACAGGTATCAACGGATATAGTTTCTCTCCCATCGTTCTCTACCCCATGCCTTCCAATGGCGATTTCAACATCAGCGGGAAAGACCTTATCGGCAGCACTGCACAGATCTTCAATATGAACGGACAGTTCATCAGCCAATACGTCATTGACGGAGATCACTGCCGCATTAAAACCGCCCTCCCGGCTGGCAGCTATCTATTCCGTTTAGTGAGTGCAGATGGGAGCACGATTGGCAAGAAGACCATCGTCATTCAGTAATTGTTCATAACTAATATTTTACGCAGTACCGAGCGTATAATAAAAAAAGTATATTTGCACGCTCGTTAAAATAAACCGCAAAGTGTTGATAACTTCTTCTGTGTTAGCAAGTTATCATTCATGAATGGTTTATGGAGATGTGCGTAAACGAATAAAAAATTTTATAAACCAACAAAAAATGTCAGGATTAATAGGAAAAAAAATTGGGATGACTAGCATCTATGATGCCTCCGGCAAGGTTGTGCCGTGCACAGTACTAGAAGCTGGTCCTTGCGTAGTAACGCAAGTTAAGACCGTTGAGAAAGACGGTTACAGTGCAATCCAATTGGGTTACGACGAAAAGAAAGAAAAGAACACGACGAAACCTTTGAAGGGTCATTTCGCCAAGGCAGGTACCACGCCAAAGAAAATCGTCCGTGAATTCTCCCGTTTCGAAGAAGGTTCCAAGAAAAGCTTCGGCGAAGTATTGGACGTAACAGTATTTGAAGAAGGCGAATTCGTGGATATCAGTGGTATTTCCAAAGGTAAGGGATTCCAAGGCGTTGTGAAACGTCACGGATTCGGCGGTGTAGGCGATGCCACGCACGGTCAGCACAATCGTCTGAGAGCTCCCGGTTCTATGGGCGCATCCTCCTATCCTTCTCGTGTATTCAAGGGAATGCGTATGGCTGGTCAGATGGGTGGTGCCAAGGTTAAAGTCACCAACCTCCAGATCCTCAAGATCGTCAAAGAAAAGAATTTATTAGTAGTTAAAGGTTCTGTTCCCGGAGCCAATGGATCTTATATAAAAATTGAAAGATGGAGTTAACAGTATATAAAATAGACGGCACCGCAACTGCCAAAACGGTTACCCTGAATGATCAGATCTTCAACGTGGAACCTAACGATCACGCCATCTGGCTTGACGTCAAACAATATTTAGCAAACCAAAGACAAGGCACGCACGACACACTGGAACGCTCCACCGTATCCGGAAGTACACGTAAGCTGAAACGCCAGAAAGGTACTGGCGGCGCACGTGCCGGTAGTATTAAGAGCCCGACCATCCGCGGTGGTGCCACCGTATTCGGACCACATCCCAGAGACTATCGCTTCAAGCTGAACAAGAAAGTGAAGAGACTTGCTCGTTTCTCCGCTCTCACCTACAAACAGCAGGAAGGCAAGATCACCGTTGTGGAAGACTTCACATTCGACGAGCCTAAGACAAAGGCTTACAAGAATATGTTGAAGAGTCTCAATCTGGAAGGTCAGAAGACGCTCCTTCTCACCTCGAAGGCTGACATCAACGTTTTCAAATCCGCCCGTAACATCCAACGCACTAACGTTATGCGTGCTTCTGAGGCAAACACCTACCATGTGCTCAACGCAGGACACCTTCTGCTCTGCGAAAGCAGCCTCACCGAATTGGAAAAAATGTTAGGCGAATAATTTTCAAAACCTTAAAAAGTAAAAACAATGAGTATCATTATAAAACCCATCATCAGCGAAAAAATGACGCAGACGGCTGACAAATACAACCGCTATGGTTTCATGGTGACCCGCGAGGCTACCAAACCCGAAATCAAACGCGAAGTAGAAGCCGTTTATGGTGTTAAAGTTGTCCGCGTAAATACCTTGATCCAACGCGGTAAAGTCTCGAACCGAAATACTAAAGCTGGCGTCATCACAGGTCAGAAAAACAACTTCAAAAAGGCCTACGTGTTCGTAGACAAGGATCAAAAAATCGATTTTTATAGTAATATCTAAAAAAAATGGCACTTAAAAAGTACAAACCAGTAACGCCGGGTCAGCGCTTCAAAGTGATTAGCGCATACGATGACATTACCACCAACATTCCTGAAAAGAGTTTGTTGTGTCCGAAACACAGGACAGGCGGAAGAAACAACAGTGGTAAAATGACGGTACGCTACCGCGGTGGCGGTCATAAACAAATGTACCGTATGATTGACTTCAAAAGAGAAAAAGACGGCATTCCCGCAACTGTAAAGACCATCGAATACGATCCTAACCGTACGGCTCGTATCGCTCTGCTCTTCTACGCAGACGGTGAAAAACGCTACATTGTTGCCCCTCACGGCCTTAAGGTCGGCCAGGTGATCACCAGCGGCGCTGGCGTATCCCCGGATCTCGGCAACTGCCTCCCTATCGGTGAAATTCCTTTCGGCTCTATCATTCACAACATTGAAATGCGCCCCGGCCAAGGTGCTAAAATCGCTCGTTCCGCCGGCTCCTACGCTCAACTCATGTCTCGTGAAGGAAAATACGCCGTTATCAAATTGCCTTCTGGCGAAACCCGCATGATCCTCTGCGCATGCAAAGCCACTATCGGTATCGTTTCCAACGGCGACCACAGCCTCGAAGTTTCCGGTAAGGCCGGTCGTTCCCGCTGGTTGGGCAGACGTCCTCGCAACCGTGGCGTCGTTATGAACCCTGTTGATCACCCAATGGGTGGTGGTGAAGGCCGCGCATCCGGTGGACATCCTCGTTCTCGTCGTGGTATCCCAGCTAAGGGCTACATGACAAGACATCCTAAGAAGAATTCCAGCCAGTATATCATCGAAAGAAGAAAGAAATAATCTTAAAAGCTTAATATTATGAGTCGTTCATTAAAAAAAGGTCCCTATATACATTACAAATTGGAACAACGCGTAATTGCCGCCCAGGAATCTGGTAAGAAATCCACCATCAAAACCTGGTCCCGCTCCTCTATGATTTCTCCGGACTTCGTAGGTCTTACCATCGCTGTTCACAATGGTAACAAATTCATCCCTGTTTATGTAACCGAAAACATGGTCGGCCACAAACTCGGTGAATTCGCTCCCACCCGTATATTCAGAGGACACGCAGGCAGCAAAGACAAAGGTTCTAAATAATTTTTGTTTACGAACTGTATTCCTTCCTTCGATATTCATTTATCACTCTATACGAAAAAAGCCCCTCCTTTCGGAGAGGCTTTTTTATTACACGAATGTTTCTAAATCTATCGGGCCGTAAGCATATTCAACGCATGAGGCAAAACAGAAATTTTATAATCTCCCAAAGGAAGCAACTCTCCTTCAACCTCAGCACGCACCCTATTGGCAGATGTTACACTAACCTGGTCCGTACGACAGGTCTTAATACATTTGATCTTGCGCACATGGTCACCATTAGAAATATTTTTCACATTGGCAATGACTCGGAGATTGGAGACTTTAGGTATTATCACAACGTCCAACATTCCATCGTCAGGAACGGCCATGGGCACCTGACGCATACCACCGCCATTGTACTGGCATATTCCAGCCACCATAAGGAACATCTTATCATCAAAGTTAAATCCAGACGACTGCACTTGCACCTTGCGACTGCGATATTTAAACAATGTGCGCGCCAAACCGAGCATATAGACAGATAAACCCATAAAATGTGGTTTATTATAGGTGACGTCATAAATCACCTCAGCATCAAAGCAGAAACCCGCAATATTGATAAAATATCTTTCATTCTGCCTTTCGCCGTCTTTAAATACATCTATCTTACCCACGTCATGCTGGAGGAAGACACCCTTGGCAAACACTTCCAAACTTTCCATATAGGAGTCGGGAAAGCCATGCGTACGTGCCCAATCATTACCCCTTCCCAACGGAAGAACAGCCAAGTAAACTTCATTTGCGGGCACACCTGACATCATAATGCCGTTAACTACTTCATTGATGGTACCATCTCCACCAATGACCATAAGATGTCTGTGTCCCTGACGACAAATTTCTAAAGCCACCTGCTTTCCTTTACCACAGGCATCTGCCTGGTGCAACTCATGAACAATACCACGTTTCTGTAGTAACTGCGAGATATCACACCAATGATTGAAACACATTTTATCACAAGCATTGGGATTGATAATCACCTGCCAGGTAAAATCCTTTACATTGAGTATATTCTTTGCCATAGGCTGATAATGAAAAAAAAACGCCTGTAGTGAAAACTATAGGCGTTTTTTTTATCTGGTTCAAAAATTATTCTTTAATGAATTTTTGATTTAAAGTTCCGTTTTCGGTAATCACCTTCACGAAGTAGGAGCCAGCTGCGAGATTCGTAACATCCACACTCATCACATTGCCGTTTTCGCTCTTCACGAGTTGGCCTTGAAGGTTATAGATCATCACGCTGTTTACAGGACTGTCGCTGGAGACATACAAGGTGGAGGTAGCCGGGTTAGGATAAATGGAGATACCTTCTGCATATTCATCAACGCCGGTTCCATCAACGATTTTCACATTATCCAACCAAATGATATTGCCATAATTGCTGGTGAAATTGAATTTGATAATAACATCTTCAGGATTGGACACATTATTAAGAACAACATCTTCCGTACGCCATTGAGAATCAGAAGAAGGAATAAATGCACTTTGAGAAAAACCAGATGCGGTGGACAGGTTGGCACCAGCCAAATTATAAGGCGTAGACCAAGTATTACCGCAGTCGCTGGAAACCATCACCTTCAAACGATCATTGCTTGATGAATTATAACGTTTGTAAGCTACGTCAAATTTAAGAACAGGGGTATTATAAGCAGAAATATTCATCATCGGCAAGAAGAAATGTTCTTGCACACCATTATCATAACTATAGCAGTTGAAAAAGATGGCATTGCCATGAGAGCCTGAAGTCTCGTAAATACCTAACAGATTGTTTTGCATAGACCAACCATCTGGAAGATAATCGGCAGAAGCCTCAAAGTCTTCATCCATAGGATCAGTACTACCATTCACTTGGATAGAGAATTCGGAGGAGGCAGTGCTGCTAAGTTGATCAGCATCAGGGACACCGTTCACTTCAGAAATGGTAACCGCATAAGTATAATTGCCACCAACACTAGCAGAAATTTGAGGAAGTGAGATCTCCTGCGTAGCATATTTTGCCAAATTACCCGTCCAATTGTAAGTTGTGGTCTGTCCATCAAATACAATCGTAAAAGTAGCACTGGTCAGATTCAAATCTCCGACATTTTGAATTTTAACTACAGGGGTGGCTGACATTTCACAAAAATACACAGGTGAAAAATTCGGAGCAGTAACGATCAGCGCGTTATTCATCAGCGTATTGTCATATTCAGGACAAAGAGCCTCAACTTGTTGATACAGTCCAGCGCCTGAAGAGATCTGACCCACTTCATATACAAGACGATTCGGGCAAACTGCATAAACCGTTGGGAAATATGCAATTGCATAATTATTGTGGAAAGAATTATATTCAGACGTATTTGCTCCCATGCGAAGAGGAATTACCGGATAGGGAGTGCCAGCCAGCCAGTTTCCTGCTGTTGCTTGTCCTTGTGCATCAGGACCAGTACCAGACAAAGAAGCATAGTTACCATTACTGCCTTCAATAAAGAGCACTTGAACCTGATCTGTGCCATTAGGACCGTATGTATTGTAAAGGTCTTCCAAAGCACCTGTATTGTGGTAATTCCAACATGGACTACACCAAGTAGCAAACACATCCATAACAACTGCCTTACCGGCCTCCGTGTACTCATAAAGAGAAATAGTATCCGTCGTAATCAATTGACCGTTCGTCTTATTGATTTCAAAGAGATGGAAATCCTGTGCATAAGAACCATCGGGGAGCTGCGCGAAAGCAACACTCACCAAAGCACAAAAAACTGCTAAAAGGGAAATTTTTTTCATAAAACTAAATTTAAGTTAATATTAATGTTTTAAATCTTCAAACCATGAAAGACCATGCAAAAATAGAAAAAAAAATCACATACGGAATAAAAAACCTATGTTTCAAAAGAAATCAACGCCAAACCTTTTTCGGCGGCTGCCTGATCGGCTTTTTTCACCGAATATCCAAGGCCTTCGGCCAATACAATTCCATCCATAAACAGTACCGTTTTATACATGTGGCCATTTTCACTGGTCTCGGAACGACTGTTGAATTCCAAGCGGTGTTTATGCCGTTGCGCCCAGATCAGGATACGGCTTTTATAGTCGTCATCCTCCTGATACACCGTTTCCATATCCAAATGAACCAAAAATACATGATTGATAATCACCTCATAAGTCTTTAAATAACCGCGATCCAAGTAGATGGCACCAACAACAGCTTCAAACGCATTTCCGTCAATAGTATCCGTGGAGATGCGACCATCCCTACGAATCATTTCATGCAGGCCGATTTTACGGGCCAAGCTGTTCAGCCGGTTTCTATTCACTAATTTAGATCGCATCCGCGTCAGCACGCCTTCGGATTCCACCGGGTACTTATGGAAAAGGAAATCCGCCACAATGGCACTCAGGACAGCATCGCCAAGGTATTCAAGACGTTCGTTGTTCAAACGTCCCACCACGACATGAGAATCCGAGGCAGACTTATGGGTCAGGGCTGTTCTATAAACATCCAAATGACAAGGGGAAAAACCGAAAATATTACGAAAGTAGCGTCGAATATCGCTATTGGTCAAATCACTCATAGGTTACTGGTGATATTTACGATATACCAGCGTAACATTATGACCGCCGAACCCAAAGGAATTGGTCAAAGCGACCTCTACATTGCGGTGTATGATCTCATTAGCGGCAAAATTCCAATCCTGAGGAAGTTTTGGATCAAGATGTTCCAAATTAATCGTCGGATGAATCAAGCCATCACGCATAGACATCAAAATGGCAACACTTTCCACGGCAGCACCGGCGCCCAAAAGATGTCCGATCATGGATTTCGTGGAATTGAACACCATTTTTTTCGCATGATCTCCAAAAACATGCTGAAGGGCCACACATTCAGAAAAATCGCCTAATTGTGTGGAAGTGCCGTGCATATTCACATAATCAACAGATTCAGGGGTGATTTTCGCATCGCAGAGAGCCTGTTCCATAGAAAGGATGGCGCCACGGCCATCAGGACTGGGAGCGGTTGCGCTGAAGGCATCTGCAGATTGTCCGATACCGATCACCTCACCATATATGCGGGCACCTCTGGCCAGTGCGTGCTCAAGGTCTTCCAAGACGAGCGTTGCCGCGCCCTCACCCATCACAAAGCCGTCACGGGCGACATCAAACGGACGGGAGGCACGTTGAGGATCATCATTACGGGTAGAAAGTGCGCGCATCGCGTCAAAGCCGCCGACTGCAGTTTCAACGATACTGGCTTCCGTTCCTCCTGTAAGAACGACATCGGCCTTTCCATACTGGATCAGCCTATAGGCGTCTCCAATGGCGTTTCCTGCAGAGGCACAGGCGGAACTGGTAACATAGGCAGGGCCTTGAAATCCGAACTTAAGGGAAATATAACCGGCCACCATATCCGACAACACCTTAATGATTAAATAAGGGCTGAATCGAGGTATTCTATCATTATCATAAAAAACAAAGGCGGACTCCATCATAGACGTAAATCCACCCACACCGGTACCATAAATCACGCCGGCACGTTTTTTATCAAGGGAATCTAAATCGAGTTGAGCATCCTGAACGGCAGCCAATGCAGTAACCACGGCATACTGAGCACAAGGATCCATACGTTGGGCCTCTTTATTTGGAAGATAGTCTAACACATTGAAGTTCTTCAACTCACAAGCAAATTGCGTTTTGAACTTCTCTGGATCGAAATGTGTAATCACGCCAGCTCCGGAAGTGCCCTGAAGAAGAGACTTCCAGTAGGTTTCAACATCATTACCGACAGGTGTGAGGGCACCCAATCCGGTAACAACAACTCGTCTGGGTTCCATTGTTGATTACAAGGAATATTAATTGGCGGCCAACTTATTTTCAATATAGTTGACAGCATCACCCACCGTCAAGATCTTTTCAGTTTCCTCATCAGGAATCTTAACGCCAAAAACGTTTTCGAATTCCATAATCAATTCAACAGTATCCAAGGAGTCAGCGCCAAGATCATTGGTGAAACTTTTTTCCGGGGTTACATCGGCTGCGTCAACACTCAGTTTTTCTGCAATGATAGCCTGAACTTTTTCTAAAATTTCTGACATAGTTGTTAGTTTTAAAATCGGCTGCAAAAATACAAAAAAAACAATATAAATTCATTTTGATAAAAAAACTGCCTCCAACTACTATTCGATAGTTTCTTCCAAATCGCCAATTTTTGCACATATATACTAATTTTCTGCAAGATTAGATTCAAAATCGGAAAAACAGAGCCCGCATCCGCCTATGAAAGATCTTTTCCTGCTTCGTGATTTTCAATTTTATTCATCTATATGAAAGGCATTTACAAAATAATTTCAAAAAAAATGCTTCCAACTATTCCATGTTATAAAAAAAAGACTATTTTTGCGGCCTCAAACAACGAGAGTTCTTTGAAATAGCAAGTGCCGATATAGCTCAGTTGGTAGAGCAGCTGATTTGTAATCAGCCGGTCGTGGGTTCAAGTCCCTCTATCGGCTCCAGGCACAAAAACAATAATGGGAGAGTTCCAGAGCGGTCAAATGGGACAGACTGTAAATCTGCTGGCTAAGCCTTCGGAGGTTCGAATCCTTCCTCTCCCACTTGTTTTTTTATCTTGCGGAAGTAGCTCATTTGGTAGAGCGACAGCCTTCCAAGCTGTAGGTGGCGGGTTCGAGCCCCGTTTTCCGCTCATTTTCTATTTTTTTCATTTTTCTCAAACCACACACGCCTTTACGTATGTGGTTTTGTTTCGTTTTTTGCATACTTATTTTGTTCACACCGCATTGGTCACATTTTTATATTCACGACCACCAGCGAATGTGATTTTTATGTAAGTTTGCACCCTGACAATATATAATATTACATATGACGCCAGATTACATTCTCCAGAAAATCAAAGGAAAAAAAATCGTCATTCTGGGTTTTGGAAAAGAAGGAATATCCACCTATCGCTTTATCCGGAAACATTTCCCCAAAATGCACCTTACCGTAGCAGATGGTAATGAGAATCTAAAAACCGACGAATTCACCGACACCAGACTCACCTTCATCACTGGGCCAGACTACTTACAGGGTCTGAATGAGTTTGATTTAATTTTCAAGACACCGGGTATCAGTTTCAACAAGGTAAATTATTTTGTTGAAACCGAACGCATCACCTCGCAAACCAATCTTTTTCTTGAAGCATTTCATCAGCAAGTAATCGGCGTTACCGGCACCAAGGGGAAAAGCACCACTTCCTCTCTTATCTACCACATTCTGCGCAACGCAAAAAAAGACGTCATCCTGGCCGGAAACATCGGGATTCCATTTTTCGACATCATTGAGCAGATGACGCCCGACACGCTTGTCGTGGCAGAGTTGTCCGCCCACCAATTGGAGTTTACGCAATGCTCGCCCGACTACGCTGTTCTGCTGAACCTCTATCAAGAACATCTTGACCATTTTGACTCCTTCAGCAATTACCAGTTGGCCAAAATGAATATCACAAAGTTCCAACAATACGAGAACTTCTTTGTATACAATGGTGACGATGAACATATTCCTGCTCTCATGAAACAATTCGGGTACAACCGCGACCGCTGCATTTTCGGCACCCGACCATACAATGGGCTTTACGCATGCTGTGATGACGGTATTGTTCACTTCACGCTCAATGGCGAAGTGGTGGACGAATACGACCTGCGATACCACTCCAACCTTCCCGGAAAGCACAACTACTACAACATCATGGCGGCCATCGCCATTTGCCGAAGGATCGGCCTGTCCCATGATATCATCATGAAGGGATTGGAAACCTTCAAAGGACTGCCCAACCGCATTGAATACGTTGGAAAATTCGACGGCATCACTTTCTACAACGACAGTATCTCCACCATTCCGGAAGCAACCATAGCTGCCGTACGCGCACTGCGCCACGTGGACACGCTCATCATCGGCGGCTACGATCGCGGCATCGACTATAGCATACTCATCGACTTCTTACACGAAAATCCAATATCAAACATTGTCTTCACCGGCCCCGCCGGGCAACGTATCATGAAAGAATGGAACGAAAAAAACGAGCTTCCCCAATCCATTCTTTTTGAAAACGATTTTCAAAAGATCGTCGAATTCTGCTTTGACAAAACGGCTGAGAACAAAATAGTCCTGCTCTCCCCCGCTGCCGCCAGCTATAATCAATTTAAGAATTTTGAAGAACGAGGACGAATATTCAAGCAACTCATCAATGAACATATAAATCATCAATGAACATATAAATCATCAATAAACATGAAAAAATATCTCATTCTATTTGCCTGCACGCTTCCCATATTGTTCAGTGCATGCCATAACAAGACGAACAACTCGGAGGAAACCGAAATCGCTGCCGACGTTGAAAATTCCGAAAATCCCTACATTTCTGCAACGCAGGCGGCCGACTCCCCCGTTTTGGAAGAAGACCTTTCCGGTAATATCGTCTATCTATCTGCCAGCGAATTCATTGAAAAAATCACAGAAATCGACAATCCAAAAGGATTCAGTTACAAGGGCAAAACACCTTGTATCGTTGATTTCAACGCCTCTTGGTGCGGTCCCTGCATCCAGCTCAAACCTGTCGTTGAGCAACTAGCCAAAGAATACAAAGGTCGTTTGATCATCTACTCTGTCAATGTTGATAAGGCGCAGGACATCTGCGAAGCCTTGGACATCACCAGCATTCCCGCACTCGTATTCTTCAGCAAGACCAACCAACCCAAGAAAATGATCGGATACGTTTCCAAGCAGGAACTCAAGAGCGCCATTGACGACTATCTAAACCAATAGATTTGAAAAGAATCTTTGCCATCATCTGCACATTAGGCTATCTATGTCTTGGCTCGGCACAGACGGCATGCGATTCTATTATCCCGCTTTTCAATAATTGGGAAGAGAGACTCGGCAAGCTCAACGTTCATGACCCGGAACTCATTTCCCTCCATTATCTATTCGTACAAGACATTGAACGAGAGATCGCAGACTTCAAACGAAGCATTCTCCCGTACATGCACAAATGTCCAAACATGGACTTTTACGAAGCACGGTCCATATTAAGAAGAATAGAATACAAGACTCAGAAAGCACACCAAATCTTATACGTCCAAAAAGAGCGTGTAGATGAAATATTCTACGACTTTGCCAAGGACGAGATTTCCTTTGGAGACACTACCAACGCGCTATACTATCTTGACCGCTCCCTCCAATACAATAAAACGCAGGCTGACGCATTACTGTTGAAGGCCAGACTGATGTTGGATCTACAGCAATACGACGAAAGCGTTTCCCTCATACACACGCTCTACACAGAAGCAGAGTTGTCGGACGAGCAGGAAATTAATATTTCTGATTTTACAATAATATTATATAACACATTATATAATGTTGGCGATTCCCTGGCTAAAAATAGTCATTCCGCCGATGCATTATCTGTTTTCATGGCTTTGGAGCATTTCTGCACAAACATGCCCAGCGGTTACTGCAACGACGACTACTATCGGGGCATCCTTCGTTCGCGGGAAGGGGTTTATGAATCCTACTTATCCATCGCCCGCGAAGCAGAAAAACGGCATAATACGGAAATGGCGCGAAAATTCTACCAATACGCTGAAGAATACAAGAACAAATATTAAACACACTGCCTTGCATACGAAAAAAAGCAACGCTCATTGCGTTGCTTCTGTTTTTAGCGGAGTGTCTTGTCCTAAAATAGCGTTACAACAAAAAGAGTAACGAAATGGAAAAACAAGAGAACAAGTACGTTAAGCGTACGCAAAAGGACTACAGCA
>JAZRYC010000004.1:0-2341 GCA_045600525.1 Bacteroidales bacterium | reverse complement strand
TACTTCGGTTGAAGCGTATCCGGGCAGATGGACGCATCACATTGCCCTTACGCATGAAGCGGAAATGGATGACGAATTGTTGGAGTGGATAGATGCCGCATACCAATTCTCGGAAAGTAAGAGATAAATCATTATTTAACGGAGGTCAACATGAAAGAAGAATGCTTAATATGCAAAGCTCCTCTTGAATATCTGAACGAAGATATTGAAATGGAGTGCGCTATTTGTCATAAAAAAGAACTCAGCAAGACTCGGTGCGTGAATGGTCATTATGTCTGCAATGAATGCCACACCAAAGGTATTGACAGCATATTCGGTGTATGTCTTTCAGAAACATCGAAGAATCCCGTGGAGATTCTCAATAAAATGATGAATCTTCCGTTCTGCCATATGCACGGTCCTGAACATCATATCATGGTAGGCGCAGCACTACTGACTGCATATAAGAATGCGGGCGGGGACATCGACCTCACCAAAGCACTTGGCGAAATGAAGAATCGCGGTGGAAGCGTTCCAGGTGGAGCATGTGGTTTCTGGGGTGCCTGCGGTGCAGGTATCAGCTCAGGAATGTTTATTTCCATCATTTCCGGATCAACACCTCTTGCGGGTGAGCCGTTTGGCCTTTCTAACCGTATGACCTCAAAATCTCTTGATGCTATAGGTTCTGTTGGCGGACCTCGCTGCTGCAAGCGAGATTCTTATCTATCGATTCTTTCGGCCATTGATTTTGTTAAAGAACATTTTGACATTGAAATGGAGAAGCCGGAGATTGTGTGCGGTTTTTCTTCTAAGAATAATCAATGCCTTGGGAAGCGTTGCCCTTTTTCAAAAGCCAATCACTGAACTGTTAAATTATAGTTTGCTCTCTCTTTATAAAACAGATGATACAAAATCCCAACAATAGACCTTTTTCACAAGCCGTCGGATCACTTCCGGCGGCTTGTGCTGTCTGTACAGACCGACAGCACGGCTTTCGGCACGAACGAATGTTCGCAAACCTATTGCATTCAACCCGGAAAATGAGTATAATATATCATACCAGAACGCTCCGTTCTGATTAGACCAATTGAGGTCCACTCTATCTATCCGAGAGGTGATTTGCCATGCGCATTAAAAGTACTGAAATCATGGAGCAAATTCTTGAATTCGCCAAGGAGTTTATCCGGAACAACGGTCGCTCCCCGTATGTCCGCGAGATTGCTGAAGAAATCGGTATCGGTAAAGGCACGGCATATTCCTACCTTACGGCCATGCGTGACCGTGGAATGATTGCCTATGACGGAAAGAACATCTCTAACGACGCTATCGACAAAATCAACCACGAATTTGCCAACACCCCGTTAGTTGGAAGAGTTGTTTGCGGTGATGCGGTTGAGGAAGAATCTGCGGTAGAGGAATACGTAGATCTCCCGACTTCCATTTTCGGCAGCGGCGAGAAGTTCATTCTGAAGGCATACGGTGACTCCATGAATCTGGCCGGAATAGATTCGGGCGACCTTCTTGTGGTCCGAAAACAGAACACAGCGGACGAGGGAGAACTGGTTATCGCGCTCATTGACGGCGTAAACAACAACTGCAAAAGATTGGCTTACGACAGAAAAACAAAAACTGTCGTTCTGAAGCCGGAGAGCACCAACCCGGTTCATATCCCACACAAATATCGCGCAGATGAATTACAGATTCAGGGTGTGGTCACGCACATCATCAAAAGCGCAAAGTAAAAAACATCACGGAGGTGATCGCATTGCCAAGTTCAGTCAAGGTCGAAGTAAATATCGATTCGGAACCCGACGGCACACCGGTGCCCAAAGCAATCGTCTGGACAGACGGTACCTCATATCCTATCGAACGGGTGATTCATGTTACCCATCCGGAGGATCTGATCACAACCTTCACAATTTTAATTGGAAACAGGCAGCGCAAGCTGTACTATAACGGCTGCGAGTGGCGTATTTCCAGGCCCCTTACAACTGGAGGAAAAGGAGTTAATGATCGAAAGACTTGATGATGAGAGGCTGCAGGAACTCTCACAGGAAATCAACCTGAACTATCTGCGCTCCAAAGGGCAGGATCCGTTGGATACTCTCTGTATTGACATCGAAGGAGTCCTGACAGACGTATTCCATAAGAAGATTC
Organism: Bacteroidales bacterium; assembly: GCA_045600525.1. Taxonomy (GTDB): domain Bacteria; phylum Bacteroidota; class Bacteroidia; order Bacteroidales; family WCHB1-69; genus F23-D06. The sequence goes on along the minus strand of JAZRYC010000004.1, from coordinate 205 downwards.
TGTATGAACACTTTGGAGAGAAGGATCCCGGGCGAGACGGGTTCACTTCAAACGGTATTACTCCGCTCCGCGTAAAACGGTGCGGTTCTATAAAAGAGATGGTTTTTTCCGCCGATTCAATCGTGCTGGATTACTATCTGAAAAGAATTGAAAACAGCATTGCCAGAAGGTACGTTCTGGCGCACGAGTTCGGGCATATTCTTTA
>JAZRYC010000003.1:0-60183 GCA_045600525.1 Bacteroidales bacterium | reverse complement strand
TGCGCCGAAGAGAGATTGCGGTGATTATAGCGTCGGGGCACACCTCTTCCCATTCCGAACAGAGAAGTTAAGCCCGACCGCGCCGATGGTACTGCTTTAACCGGTGGGAGAGTAGGTCGACGCCCAATACCACAGTGCCCCTTCAGAAGAAGGGGCGTTTTTTTGCCCGCGCACACCTGTCCAATCCCCCGCCGCCCTGGGCACTCACCACCCCCCACGATATCCCGCTCAGAATTGAATATTCGTAGTTTGTCTGTATTTTCGACTGAAATCTTTGATTATTTTTGTTTACCTTTATTGGTGACTTTGTAAAGGAAAATTTTAGGCATAAAAAAAGCACAGACTTGCTTATCTGTGCTTATTGAGCGGAAAACGAGACTCGGACTCGCGACCCCAACCTTGGCAAGGTTGTGCTCTACCAACTGAGCTACTTCCGCTTGAGATTGATGATGCAAAAATACACTTTTTTTTAATATTAACAACCTTTTCAAAAAAAAAATTTCGTGTAAACTTTATTGCTATTTTTCTTATCTTTGGCGGCTCAAAAATTTGTCATTAATACTTTTCTAATATGTCTGAACAAGTTAAAGGTAAAATTTCTCAAATTATTGGTGCAGTCGTTGATGTTCACTTTGATGAAGGCTGTGCCCTGCCTAATATTTACGATGCCCTTGAGGTCGTAAAAGATAATGGTGAAACCCTGATTTTGGAGTGCGAACAGGATATTGGCGAGAATACTATGCGTTGTATTTCTATGGATTCAACAGATGGTCTTCATCGTGGTATGGAAGTCTTGGCAAGTGGCCGTATGATCACTATGCCTACCGAAAATATCAATGGCCGTCTATTAAATGTCATTGGAAATAGCATTGACGGTATCGGACCAATTGATTCCAAAAAACGCAATGATATCCATCGCGATCCTCCAACTTTTGATAATCTTTCAACTTCACAAGAAGTTTTTTATACCGGTATTAAAGTCATTGACTTGATTGAACCTTATGCCAAAGGTGGTAAGATTGGTCTTTTCGGTGGTGCTGGTGTCGGTAAAACGGTGCTCATCATGGAAATGATTCACAATATTGCCAAAAATTATGGCGGTATGACTGTTTTTACTGGAGTCGGTGAACGTACTCGTGAAGGAAATGATCTTCTTCGCGAAATGATTGAATCCGGTGTTATTCGCTATGGTGATGAATTTGTTAAAAGTATGAAGGAAGGAGGTTGGGATCTTTCTAAAGTTGATCAAAATGAATTGGCAAAATCACAGGCAACTTTGGTGTTTGGTCAGATGAACGAACCCCCTGGGGCACGTGCTCGTGTAGCTCTTTCCGGATTGACAGTGGCAGAAGGTTACCGCGATGGCGATGAGACTACAGGCGGTCGTGATATTCTCTTTTTCGTTGATAATATATTCCGTTTTACGCAGGCTGGTTCCGAAGTTTCTGCCTTGTTGGGACGTATGCCATCCGCTGTAGGTTATCAACCTACGTTGGCTACTGAAATGGGCGCCATGCAGGAACGTATTACCTCTACCAAACGCGGTTCTATTACTTCCGTGCAGGCTATCTATGTGCCGGCTGACGACTTGACCGACCCTGCACCTGCGACTACTTTCTCTCACTTGGATGCTACTACGGTGCTTAGTCGTAAGATTTCGGAATTGGGTATTTACCCAGCTGTGGATCCTCTAGATTCCACCTCTCGTATCCTTACTCCCGATATCGTAGGTGAAGAGCACTATCGTACAGCTCAACGAGTGAAGGAAACGTTACAACGCTATAAGGAATTGCAGGATATTATCGCCATTCTTGGTATGGAAGAACTTTCTGAAGAAGACAGAAAGACGGTTCACCGCGCACGCCGCGTCCAACGTTTTATGTCTCAACCGTTCTTTGTGGCTGAACAATTTACGGGCATTCCCGGTAAGTTTGTTAAAATTGAAGATACGATTAAGGGCTTTAATATGATTTTGGATGGCGAACTTGACTATCTTCCTGAAACTGCATTCTCCTTGGTGGGAACGATTGAAGATGCTATTGAGAAAGGTAAGAAAGAATTGGAAGCTTCCAAATAATATGCGCTTATGAAATTAGAAATCAGAACACCTAATCAATCGCTTTTTTCTGGCGAAGTATCACTGGTGCAGATGCCGGGCATTGACGGACTTTTTGAAGTTTTGGAACACCATGCTCCCTTAGTGGCCGCCCTTCAAAAGGGAGTGGTAAGGATTCAAGATGCGGACCATAATGAACAAATTTTTGATATCAATGGCGGCGTTGTTGAAGTTTTACAGGACAAGGTCCTGATTCTTGCAGAATAGTTTGCCAATATGACTATAAAAAAATGGAGCATCTATCGGATGCTCCATTTTTATTTGAAAAGATTTTAAGATTATCTGTTTTCCAACCAAGTCATTACATTTTTATAGATACGTTCGTCGGCGTGATCTGTGTCGGCAGGAACGAACTTTTCTCCGAGGATGTTCTCGTATAATTCAATATAACGATTGGTAATACCGTTGATGACTTCTTCCGTCATTTCCGGAACCTGTTGGCCTTCCTGTCCTTGGAATCCGTTGGCCATCAGCCATTCGCGAACAAATTCCTTGGAAAGCTGCTTTTGCGGTAGTCCTTGTGCGAAATTTTCTTCATAGCCCTTTGCGTAAAAATAACGAGAGGAGTCAGGGGTGTGTATTTCATCAATCAAATAGATTTTGCCGTCACGTTTTCCGAATTCATATTTTGTATCAACGAGGATGAGCCCTTGCTTGGCGGCAATTTCCGTACCGCGTTGGAAGAGTTTCATGGTATAGTCTTCAATTATAGCGTAATCTTCTGGGGAAACGAGCCCTTTAGCGAGAATTTCCTCCTTGGAGATGTCTGCGTCATGCTCGCCTTGTTCGGCTTTTGTCGTGGGCGTGATGAGTGGGGTGGGGAATTTTTGATTTTCGCGCATACCGTCAGGAAGAATGTTTCCACAAAGATTACGATTGCCTTTTTGATAGGAACGCCATGCGCTGCCGCAAAGGTAGCCGCGTACGATCATTTCCACGGGAAATCCTTGGCAAAGTACGCCGGCAGTTACCATGGGGTCGGGTGTTGCCATTTTCCAATTCGGACAGATGTCACTGGTGGCGTCAAGGAATTTGGCTGCTATTTGATTTAGAATCTGTCCTTTACATGGTATTCCTTTGGGAAGGATGACGTCAAAGGCGGAAATTCTATCAGATGCGACCATTACGAGTATTTCGTCATTAATGTTGTAAACATCACGTACTTTTCCGTGATATACGCTTTTTTGTTTGGGAAAGTTGAATGCTGTGTTTGTAATTGCTGCCATATTGTTTTTTTTTTGAGGGCGCAAACTTACACAAAAATTTTGTTTTTGGTAAGGTATCTCGTATTTTTGTATTTTTGCATCCTGTTTAATTGATGATGGAAAACTTTGACGATATAAGACCCTATAGCGAAGACGAGGCACCGGCGGCATATCATGAACTCATAAAGGACAAACGCTTCCAGGATGCCATACAGAAGTGTTTGCCTGACTATACAATTGAGGATCTCAAACGCGATTTAGAAGATTTCCAATGTATTTATGATGTTCAAGCCAATTTTGACAGGCGTTTCCTAGAAGTATTTCTTGCTCAGTTTACAAAAGGCGTTTCCTTTAAAGGAATGGAAAATATTGCTCCCGACAAGGCGTATCTCTATATTGCCAATCATCGCGATATAACCTTTGATTCGGCCATGTTGCAGTACTATTTCTTTTTGGAAAAAAGAAACACTTCGAAAATTGCCATTGGCGATAACCTTATTGCTACTCCTGTGTTGGGAGAGTTCGCGCGTCTTAATAAGATGTTCCTTGTCAAACGTTCTGGCTCTTTGAGGGAAAAGCTCCAGAACTACAAACAACTTTCTGCCTATATCCAATATAGTCTTTTTGAGGAAAAGGAATCAGTTTGGATTGCCCAACGCGACGGCCGAACAAAAGACGGCTATGACTTTACTAAACAGGGTTTGGTAAAAATGGTGTCCATGGGGCATGATAAGGATTTGATTGAAACTATTCGTCGAATGAATATCACTCCGCTGACGATATCATATGAATATGAACCTTGCGATAGACTGAAGGCACGGGAGTTGGCATTGAGCGAAAAAGGTCATTACCAGAAATATCCAGGAGAGGATTTTGATAGCATCAAACATGGTATTTTTGATCAAAAAGGAAGAATCTCTCTTGTTATAGGCAAACCTTTGGATGAGGAATTGGATACGATACCTTCGGATATTAATAACAACGACAAACTTTACCATGTCTGTCAGCTTATTGACCATCAAATATATCAAAACTACCAGCTCTATCCTAACAACTACATTGCCTATGATATGATGACCAATACCTCCAAATATGCGGAAAACTATACAACGGAGGAAAAAGAAATTTTCCAACGATATCTTGAAAGGCAGGCGCTGGTACGGGATGTGTCGCCTGAAAAGATGATGTATTATTTGTTGCGTATTTATGGTGTTCCTGTTGAGAATCATTATAACAAGCCTATTAATAGAAGACAGTAATTAAATAATTTTAATATAAAATGGATGAAATACAACCCCCGGCGGCGATGAAGATTTTGATCATCCGGTTGAGTTCAATCGGTGATATTGTGCTGACAACCCCTGTCGTAAGATCTGTGAAACAGCAGATCCCCAATGTTGAATTGCATTTTTTGACGAAAAAGCCAAATCTGCAAATTGTGACTCCCAATCCCTATGTTGATAAAGTACATGCTTATAATGCGGAGGATAGGAAGGCGATGCTTGCAGAATTGAAGTCTGAACGATTTGATGTGGTGATAGATCTTCAGAAAAACCATCGCTCAAAACAAGTGACACGCTTTTTGAAGTGTCCCCATTTTTCCTTTAACAAGGTTAATTTCAAGAAATGGCTTTGTGTTCGTGCCAAGTTGAATTTTCTTCCCGACATCCATGTTGTGGAACGTTATTTTGAAGCTGCGGCACCCTTGAATGTCTATAATGATCATAAAGGCCTTGATTTCTTTATTCCTGAAGGAACGGAATTTGATGAGGATGACCTGCCTATGGTTTTTGAGGATGGATTTGTGGCTGTTGTATTGGCGGCCCAGCATACGACCAAACGCATTCCTGCCAGTAAGGTGGTTGAAATAGGCAGCATTTTGCATAAACCCATTATGTTGCTTGGTGGTAAGGATGTGGTGGATGTTGGCGAAGAAATTGTTGCGGAATTGGGCGATCGAGCCTACAACGGATGTGGGAAATACACTCTTTATCAATCATGCTCTTTGCTTAAACAGGCCGATTGCGTGATAACGGGTGACACGGGACTGATGCATGTGGCGGCGGCTTTCCGTAAGCCAATGGCCGTTTTATGGGGCAATACGATTCCAGAATTCGGAATGTATCCCTATATGCCTGGCGACAGAAACTTGTTCCGTAATTTTGAAGTCTGTACGCTCTCCTGTCGTCCCTGTTCCAAATTAGGCTATGTCAAGTGCCCCCGCAAGGACTTTAAGTGCATGAAACGAATACCTGCGGTGGAAGTTGCTGATTGGATTAACAAATTTTAACGACTGCCACGATGCTTTTTTCTCAACCGATAGAAATCCAGGGAAACGCCTTCTTTATCTCTGATGCCCATTTCCGGACACCATCAGATGCGGAGAGTGGACGAAGGGAAGAGTTGTTAATGAACTGTCTTTCAGCCCATCAAGATACTATAAATTATCTCTTCTTCCTTGGAGACATATTTGACTATTGGTTTGAGTACGGAGATGTGGTGCCAAAAGGTTATTTCCGACTTTTTAATCTCCTTTATGAATTGCATAAAAGTGGTGTGGAAATCTATTTTTTCACGGGTAATCATGACATGTGGGTTCAGGATTATTTTTCTGAACAGTTCGGTTGTCGGGTGTTTCATGACCAACAAGCATTTATTATCAATGGACATAGGTGTTTAATCGGCCATGGTGATGGAATAGGAGGAAGCCAACATCGTTATTTGTTGATTAAGAAGATTTTTTCCTTTAAGCCAAATCGCATACTCTATAGTATGCTTCATCCAAGACATTCCTTTGCCATTGCCCGCTTTTTTTCCAAAAAGAGTCGCGCTTCGCATACAGCAGATGCTGGCGTATTCAAACAAGAGCAGGAATATCAAGTACAGTATGCACGAACGATTCTTCAGCAGGAATCGGTGGATTTTTTTATATATGCGCATCGACATATTCCGATGTGCTACGAACTTTCAGCACAATCTACTCTTTATAACGTAGGCGATTGGCTGGAAAATTTTAGTTATATTACCTTTAATCAGAGCGATACAAATCCAGTGCTTCATTTTTTCCAGCAGAAGGAGGACGTATCTCGCAATGATGACTAAATTTTGAACTATGACCAACCTAATAGAAACCAATGACAACCATCGTGCAGGTTTTGTGAACCTTATTGGAAATCCCAATGTGGGGAAAAGCACGCTTATGAACCAACTTGTAGGCGAAAAGATTTCAATCATGACATCAAAGGCCCAGACAACCCGCCATCGCATCAAGGGAATTGTGAATGGAGATGATTATCAGATTGTCTATTCCGATCTTCCCGGAGTTCTGGATCCGGCCTATATGATGCAGAAGATGATGATGCGCTTTGTGGTGGATTCACTGCAGGATGCGGATATCATTCTTTATTTGGTGGAATGTGGTGAAACAAAGTATAATGCGGAGTTAGTAGATAAGATTAAAGCTTTGGGCCGTCCGATTGTATTGATTATAAATAAAATAGATAAGTTTTCAGAAGAGCAGGTAGAGGCGTCGAAGGCTTTTTGGGAACAGCTTTTCCCTGCGGCGGATGTGTTTGCCATTTCCGCACTTAAACGACTTCACGTGGATGAATTGCGTGAGCGCATTATCGCCTTGCTGCCGGTATGTCCCCCTTATTTTCCCAAGGATGCACTGACGGATCGGCCTATGCGTTTTTTTGTATCCGAGCTTATTCGCGAGCAGATTTTACTTCAATACAAAAAGGAAATACCCTATAGCGTGGAGGTTGTGGTGGACAGCTACAAAGAGGACGACGACATTGTCCGTATCGGTGCTACGCTTTATGTGGAAAGAGACACGCAGAAGGCCATCATTATAGGAAGCAAGGGTTCTGCCATTAAAAAACTGGGTACTGACGCGCGAGCCTCTATAGAGGATTTTCTTCAAAAGCATATTTTCCTTGATCTTTCCGTCAAAGTGCTTAAGGATTGGCGAAATAGTGAGCTGCTGATGAAAAAGTTCGGCTATGATTATGGCGAAAACTAATATTATCGAATTTAAATATATTAAATATGGCAATTCTTGTAAAAAACATCAAACAACTAGTTCAAGCTGAAACAAAGTCGGTGAAATGGCGTGCCGGCAAGGATATGCAGATGCTTCCGATAATTGATAATGCCTATCTGTTGACAGAAGGGGAGAAGATCAAGGATTTTGGTCGTATGGAGGATTTGTCAGCCGAAAAATTAAATAAAATAAAGGAAAATATTGAAGAAGTTGATGCAACAGGTAAAATGGTTTTTCCCTCTTTTTGCGATTCCCATACGCACATTGTCTATGCCGGCAGTCGTGAGGTGGAGTATATTGACAAAATCAAGGGTCTTAGTTATGAGGAAATTGCCAAACGTGGCGGCGGTATTTTGAATTCTGCATTAAAATTGCATGAAACTTCTGAAGAAGAATTATTTGACAGCGCTTGGCAGCGTCTTGAGGAAATGTCATCCTATGGTACGGGTGCAGTGGAAATCAAGAGCGGTTACGGGCTTTCAACGGAAGATGAGTTGAAGATGCTGCGCGTAATCAGGCGATTAAAGGAAAAATCCCCACTGACCATCAAGGCCAATTTTTTAGGTGCCCATGCAGTCCCCTTGCCATATAAACAGAATCCCGATGAGTATGTGGACCTTATTATCAATGAGATGATTCCGATGGTGGCTGCGGAAGATCTGGCCGACTTTGTGGATGTTTTTTGCGATAAGGGCTTTTTTACTTGTGAGCAGACAGAACGTATGTTGATGCAGGGTATAAAGTATGGTCTTCGTCCGAAAATTCATGCCAATGAAATGGCCTGTTCAGGTGGTATTCAGGTCGGCGTGAAGTATAATGCGCTTTCTGTGGATCATTTGGAATATACCGGTGATGAGGAAATAGCTGTTCTTCGTGGAAGCGAAACTATGCCGACGATTTTGCCGGGTGCGGCTTTCTTCTTGGGAATGCAGTGCGCTCCCGCCCGCAAAATGATGGAGGCTGGCTTACCTGTGGCCTTGGCTTCTGATTTCAATCCTGGTTCATGCCCCTCTGGCAATATGCAGTTGGTGGTGGCTATGGGCTCTGTGATGTATAAGATGCTTACGGAAGAGGCAATCAATGCCACGACTATAAATACGGCGTATGCGCTTGGCGAACATGAAACTGTTGGCTCTATTACAAAGGGCAAAAAGGCCAATTTCTATATTACCAAGCCGATGGATACGATTTACTTTATGAGCTATGGTTTTGGCACTAACAAAGTGGAACAATATTTCCTCAATGGAAAACGTAGGTAATAATTAGTTTCCACATATAATCTTAACGGATTGGTTTCCGACATTGACAATATAGGTTCCTGCCTTGAGGTGGGTGCCTATTTTTTGTATGTTTTCACCTTCTTCGATGATGATATTGTCGGAGAACACACAGTTTCCTAAGATATCGTAAATGTTGATTTTGCCAATATTAGGTTCGTTACCTGTGAATTTGACAGATATTTCGTTTCCAAAGGAGGGATTTGGAAAGCAAATGAGATTTTGGATGTCGATTTCTTTGTTTAGATAAAAGAAAGAACGCAGACTTTGAATGATGTTTTGAGGTCTTTCTTTTAGAAATTTGTCAATGTGGTTGAGGCCCTTCTTCCAATTGTTTTGATCTGCCGGTATGCCAAATCGAGAAGATTGTCTGTTTATTTCATTTTGGATTTGGTTTTTAATGGCTAAAAGATAGGGCTTTGTGTTTTGGTAGGAAAACGTGCTGTTACATAATGTGCAGAATCTCTGGATAAAATTATCCTTGAAGGTTTTGTTTCCCAAAAGCTTTCTCAAGAAGAGGGTGGATTCTTTGGAAGCGGGCCAGGTTTCTATGCCATCGTAGGTGGCGTTGGCAAAGCAGTCAAAATCTTTTTGATGTAGGGTGGCATCTCCATCGTAAAATATCCATCGCCATTTCAGGTCGTATGCCTGCCAGCATCTTTGGTTGTTGGCAGGCCAGTCTTCGTTGTTCGAAAATATTTCAAAGATCTGATAGTCTGTAAAATTGCTGAGATCAATATGATTTTCCGCATACTGGTAGTTTTCGTAAGTTGAAAGGTCGGCGGTTTCAAACCATTGCATCAGTTGCCCGAAGGGTTCAAAATCACCATTGTCGGCAACGATGCAGGATTCAATGATATTGCAGTCATCCGCATCTACATCGTAATGTTCTTCCACATAGCGTTCGTCACTCTTTTCCTGAAGGAAATAGATGCCCCAATATTCTCCATTTAGGAATAGAATCACAGGTCTGGAGGCAAGTACGTCAATGTTTAGGTTTTTTGCGATATGGCTGGAAACGTAGTCCTGCACCCCCGCTTCCGTCCAGGAACTTACGAAAGGTTTGAGAACGAGGTGCTTGAATTTGGCTAAGTCCAAGTCTTCATAAATTTTATAGGTAAAGTTCTTTTTTCCATAGTCATCTTTTGCGTAAAGGGTCATGTTTTTTTGGGGAAGGCGTCGTCCATTGCCGCCATGAGCCCTCAGACCGGCATCTTGACTGAATGCCAGTTGGTTCGCATCGTAGTATTCAACGTGGATGCGGCGTTCCCAATCTTTCCCCGTTTGATAGTAGTTTCCCGTCCATTCGGGGTCGTCCGCACTCCAATTGGCACCAGGCACGAAAATTCCGGTGTCGTAGTCAAATAGAGCTGAAGAATCCGCGCAGATGGACATGATGGGCAGTTCTTGGAAGTCGCAACCCAGGGATTGAATGAAATAGGAGTTAGTGGCCACGTCACCGAGGCGGTTTCCGTCGGCATCAAATACGGCGGCCCGGATAACGATTGCCTTTAGAATGGTGTCGGGGACAAAGACATATTTATCGGGGGAGATTGGGATTTTGTAGATGTCGGAGTTTGAGTACAGACGGCTATTTAACAACAGCGGTTCCGCATATAGTGCGGAATTTGCAGAAGGAGTGCTTCCATTTAAGGTATATCGAATATGGTGATTCGGATTATCACAGGTTAGGGAAAGGGCGAAAGAGTCATGATAGCATCCTCCGGATTGCGAAAAGGATACTTTTTCGTTTTGTGCCGACAGGCTCCAAATGCTGCATAGCAATAACAGGGTGATTACGTTTTTCATGATGTTAGATAATGCTTGTGATTATAATGGTAATTAGGGCAATAGGGGAAACGTAGCGGAGAATGAAATAATAGAGTTCAAAGGCTTTAACCTTCAAAGTTCCGCCGTTGGATAATTCATCATGAACATCCGTCTTGGGAATAACCCAACCGATAAATGTGGTCATTAGCAGGGCGCTGATAGGTATTAGGTAAGATGCGGTGATTTTATCAAAGAGTTCGAATATGGTCATTTTATGGATCAGAATGTTTTTCAAGGGGCCAAAGGAAAGTGCGCAAAAAGCGCCAATAACGAAGACCAACAAGGAACAGATAACCGTGGCGGTGTTTCGTTTCCAGTGCAGTTCTTCTACCGCGGTTGCCACAAGTACTTCCAAAAGGGAGATGGTAGAAGTAAGGGCTGCAATTCCGAGGAGTAGGAAAAAGATGATGGAAAAGACAGTTCCGCTGGGCATGTTGTTGAAGACATTTGGCAGAACTACATATGCTAATTTTGGACCACTGGTAGGACTCATACCAAAGGCAAATACGGTGGGGAAAATGATAATGCTAGACAAAATGGCCACTAAGGTGTCGCATCCGGCAATCCATAGACTGCTATTGAACAACTTGTCCTGTTTGCGGATGTAGGAGCCATAGGTGACCATGCCCCCCATACCGATGCTTAATGAGAAAAATGCCTGTCCTAACGCGTTAAGGGCGCATTTGCCGTTAATTTTGCTGAAATCGGGTTTGAAAAGGAAGGAGAGACCTTCTTTTGTCCCGCTGCCCAAAGATAGGGAACGAATGCTCATCAAAACCAATAGAATGAATAGGGCGGGCATAAGGATCTTGGATATTTTTTCTATTCCCTTTTGTACGCCCATCAAGATTACGGATCCTGTCAGGACTAAAAAGAGGAATTGGTAAAATAAAGGCCAAAATGAACTCTGAGTGAAATCGGAAAACATTTGGCCGATGGCAACAGGATCTTTGTCAGCTAGTTTGTTTCCGCAGGCTAGAATGATGTAGTTCAGTGTCCAGCCGGCTATCACGCTGTAGAAGGCATAGATAAGAAAAGCGCTAAGGATACCCAGAAATCCAGCGAATACCCATCCTTTTTGTTTGGGAGCAAAAAATTTATATGCCCCGACTATGCTTTTTTTTGAGCGGCGGCCTATGATGAATTCTGTCATCATTAAAGGAATTCCGATGAGCAGTATGAAAGAAATATAAATGAGTAGAAAAGCTCCACCTCCATTATTGCCAAGCATATAGGGGAATCTCCAAATATTGCCAAGTCCGACGGCTCCACCGGCAGCTGCTAAAATAGCTCCAAGATTGGAACTGAATCCCTGATGTTCATTAGATGTCATAAGCTATCTGTATTGGTTAGTGCTCAATAATTAAAAACGTCCTCCGGCGCCTCCTCCGCCGAATCCTCCGGCGCCGCCGAATCCACCGAATCCGCCTCCGCCGAATGAGCCGCCACCGAAACCACCTGTTCCAAAGCTGGTGGGAGATCCAAAAATGATGGGACCTCCACCATATCCGGAGCCTGTGTTGTTATAGTTCCCAGTGCCCCCGTTTTTCTTCATGATGATAAAAAAGATAATAATCGGAATGAGGACGATGAGAATACTAAAAATGATTTCAAAAGGTGTGACATCATCGTTGTTGTCTAAATCACTGGCGGATATTTCTCCTGCGGCCAAAGGGAGGATGTAGGCCAATGCGGAATCCACTGCGCCGGCATAGTGCCCTTTGCTTAGTTCGGGTATCATTTTTTGTTCAATGATACGTTTGGCAATGGCGTCTGGAATGGCTCCCTCCAAGTCATAGCCAACAGAGATGTAAACTTCCCCGTCGCCACGCCCTGTGCTGGGCTTTAAAAGGATAACAACCCCATTGCGCTTTTCTTTGGAACGCACACCCCAACGGTCGCCGATTTCGTAAGCGAACTGTGCTGCAGAATAGTTCCCCAGGTCAGTCACGGTGACAACGCAGATGACGTTGCTGGTACTATCGTTGAATGTCACTAACTGTTGTTCCAGGCGATACACATCACTTTCTGCCATGATTCCCGCGAAGTCATTGACTAAGCGTGGGGGATTTGGCGCAGGAGGAATGGCGTCCGTATGGTTTCCCGCCACTCCCGTGAGAAGTATGCTCCAAAAAAGCAGACAGAGTGATATTCTTCTCATGTATGTTTTTCTTAATCGAAGTTAAATTCTACGCTGGGCGCATTTTCTGCTCCGGCTGTTGCCTTGAAGTAACCTTTCTTATCGAAGTTGAATATACCGGCAATGATATTGTTCGGAAATTTACGGATCATGGCGTTGTACTCATTGACTGCGGTATTGAAGTTATTGCGTTCTACGGCAATGCGATTTTCCGTTCCCTCAAGTTGTGACTGTAATTCCAAGAAGTTTTGGTTGGCCTTCAACTCGGGATAACGCTCAATGGTAACCAGCATTTTGCTTAACGCTGAACCAAGTTGATCTTGGGCTGCTTGGAATTTTTCAATGGACTCTTCCGTAAGATTGTTGGCATCCACCTGTACTGAAGTGGCCTTTGCACGAGCATTGACAACGGCTTCCAACGTACCTTTTTCATATTCGGCAGCTCCTTGCACGGTTTTTACCAAATTGGGGATGAGGTCTAATCTACGTTGATAGACGTTTTCAACATTTGACCAAGCCTTGGAACAAACTTCGTCTTTGCTGACCATGTTGTTGTATCGGCCAGTGAAGGAGATGAGAAATAAGGCTACAATCGCCACAACGGCGATAATGGTTTTGATAGATTTTTTCATTTTATGTAATTGTTTATGATGTTTATTATTTTGTCGCAAGCACCTAAGTTATCTTCCACAAATTGTCGGCAGATGGTGCATGTCTGTTGGTAAAATGCTGGTTCATTGTCAAAACGGCGGACAATATCCAGCATTTGGTCAGACGTGTTTATAGAATAAGCTCCTTTCTGCTTAGTGAGCATTACGGCTTCATTGAATTTTTCATAGTGTGGTCCGAAAAAGAGCGGAACACCAAAAACAGCCGCTTCAAGGATGTTGTGCAAGCCGGTTTTGAAGGCTCCGCCAACGTAGGATAAAGTACTGTATTTGTAAACTTTGCTCAGTAATCCGATGGTGTCGAGGAGGAGCACGTTGTAGTCTTTGAGATCTTTATCTTCCATTTCCGAATAGCGAATGACTTTGAATGCTTCAAATGTTTTTAACACATCGTCAGTTCGGTTGATTTCATGAGGAGCTACGATCATTTTATATTCATCCAATTGGCTTAACGTTTGGGAAAGCAATGCTTCATCCGGTTGCCAGGTGCTTCCGGCCACGATGAGTTTTTGCTGGTTGGCAAATTGCTCAACGAAATCAAGCTGGTATGGCTTTGTGGCAATTTGGTGAACGCGGTCGAAACGTGTGTCACCACAAATTTGAATATTGTGAATGTCAATGGATTGAAGCAGTTGGGCAGATTCTTCATTTTGGACAAAGAAGCCTGCGGCATTGCGCAGCTGCTTGGCAAACCAACGTCCTATCGGTTTGAAGAAGTACTGTGTCGGACGGAAAATTGCGCAAACATAGAAAAAGGGAATATCCCGTTGATGCAGTTTCCGCATATAGTTAAACCAAAATTCGTACTTGACGAAGATGGCCGCTTGGGGTTGAACGATGCTCAAAAATTTTTGAGCATGGCGGGGGAAGTCCATGGGAAGGTAGTAAATGTAGTCGGGCAGGGAATCATTTTTCCGAATTTCGTAACCGGATGGTGAAAAGAAGGTCGCCAGCACTTTGATGTCGGGATGTTCTTTTTTGATGGCCTCAATGATGGGCTTGGCCTGTTCGTATTCCCCTAAGGACGCGCTGTGAATCCAGACAGGATGCTCGGTTCCGTCAAATGTTCGGATTAGATTGTCAAATATTTTTTTTCGTCCGCGTTGCCAAAGACGGGCCTTTTCATTGAAAAAGGCAGCCAAGGCAATACCGAACCGATAGAAAAAGATGCAAATGTTATATAAAAGGTGCATTTATTTATCGATAATAGAAGGTGGTGGTGGTTTTCTTTTCGTATAGTGGTATGTTCCAGCCTATTTTTAATCCGACCAATCCGCTAAACGTACTTTTCATGTCTTTTGTAGGACCTTCGGGAAGCACGTAGTTCCGATTGGGTTTGGTCCATATTTCCCATAATTCGATTCCGCCGTAAAAATTGAGCAGGCGGTTTTTCTGTATGAATAGATAGCCGATAAACTGGTTAAGCGCAAAACCACTGGAACGATGATCATAAAGTTTGAGGTAGTCACCATCCAATTGGGGAACTTGGTGGTCGTAGTCGTTGATGCGGATTTTATGGCCGAAGTATCCGGCGCCGAGTCGCAGCCAAATACCTGAGTTTTTCCATCTATTGACAGGAATGACTTTTCCGACGGCGCCTCCAACGGTCCAATAACGCCCTTCAAAATAAAGAACGGCTTTTAAACCATTTCCGTCCATAACCATATATTCTCCTCCGTTATAGCTGACGAGGTCTCCCAAAAAGCTAAAAGTCTGGTCGCGCAGGTTGGAGCCGAACATGTAGTTGAAATAGGCGTCGAAGGTCCAGTTTTTCTTGGTTTTTGCCGTAATGCCGGTGCCTACGGCAAGATTACCCTTAAAGGTCTCATTGAGGGCTCCGAAAGGAAGCTGCCCCGACATGTTCACGCCTGTCCAAACCATGGTGGCCATGGTGTCCACGTAGGATTTGCTCTTGAAGTTGGTACGATATGACTGTGCGTAAAGAGGCATGGAAAAGACCAGGGCAAAAAGAAGGATGTATATTTTGCGCATAAAACGGAGTGGTTTATTGACTTTTACTAAATAAAGTAGACGCCGCAAAGATAACAAAAAAACGGGCTGTTTTTGACAACGGCCCGTTTTGCTTTTTATTGTGTGATAAGAACAAGGATGAGTCTTGTTCGGCAATGTCTTAGTTTGTTTTTCCAGGATAAACCTTCAAAGCCTCTTCAAGACATTTGACGGCTTTCTTAAGGTCTTCCACGTTGAGGCAGTAGCTGATACGCACTTCGTTCTTTCCCTGTCCCTGGGTGGA
The DNA here is from genome assembly GCA_045600525.1 of Bacteroidales bacterium. Classification (GTDB taxonomy): domain Bacteria; phylum Bacteroidota; class Bacteroidia; order Bacteroidales; family WCHB1-69; genus F23-D06. The sequence goes on along the minus strand of JAZRYC010000003.1, from coordinate 44,648 downwards.
GTAGAATCCGGTGGCGGGTGCCATCATCGTGGTTTCGCCATTGTAGTTGAATTCTTCCAGCATCCATTTGCAGAAACGATCGGAATCATCAATGGGCAGGCGTGCCACGCAGTAGAAGGCGCCTTTCGGCATGGGAACGAAGCAGCCAGGGATGGCGTTTACGCCATTAACGACAGTGTTTCTACGAGCCACATAGTCTGTGATGACGGCGTCAAAATACTCTTTCGGAGTGTCTACAGCGGCTTCGCCGAGGATTTGGCCATAGGTTGGCGGGGACAGACGAGCCTGGGCGAATTTCATTGCGGTGGTGTAAACGTCTTTGTTGTGTGTGATGAGTGCGCCGGTACGTACGCCGCAGGCACTGTAGCGCTTGGATACGGAGTCCAAAAGCACAACGTGTTGCTCCAAACCTTCAAGCTGCATGACGGAGAAATGTTCTACGCCGTCGTAGCAGAATTCACGGTAAACTTCGTCTGCAAATAGGAATAAATCGTGTTTTTTTGCGATTTCGCCGAGTTGGAGGATTTCTTCCTTAGAGTAAAGATAACCGGTGGGGTTGTTTGGGTTACAAATCATGATGGCCTTCGTCTTAGGGGTGATCACCTTTTCGAATTCCTCAATAGAAGGAAGGGCGAATCCCTTTTCAATGGTGGAGACGATGGGTTTTACGACCACGCCGCAGGTGGTGGCAAAACCATTGTAATTTGCATAAAAAGGTTCCGGTATGATGATCTCGTCGCCTGGATCCAAGCAGCTGTTGAAGGCAAAAAGAAGTCCTTCACTACCACCCGTGGTAATAATGATTTCCTCCGGGGTGATGTTGATGCCCACACTGCGATAGTATTCCACTAATTTTTTGCGGTAGCTGAGGTTGCCGGCGGAATGCGTATAGGCAATGACAGGAATGTCGGCGTTTTTGACAGCTTCACGAGCGCCTTTCGGAGTCTCGATATCCGGTTGGCCGATGTTGAGGTGATAGACATGGATTCCACGAGCTTTTGCAGCATCGGAAAAAGGCACCAATTTACGAATTGGTGATGAGGGCATGGATTGTCCTTTTTTTGAAATTTGAGGCATGATTGCTTATAATAGTTAATGTTAAATGAAATTGTCGCTTGCTTTTCCCCAAAGAGGAAAACGGGGGCAAATATACAAAATTTGTTATTCAAGAAATCAATGCCAACCTATTCTGTTTTTTTGCTATTTTTGCCCGTTTTTTAAATTTTGATTATGAGAAGGCTACTACTTTTACTCTTTTGCTTTTTCCTATTTGCAGGACTCTCTGCTCAAGCGCCATCTGACGAGTCTGGTAAGACTCCTAAAAAACATAAAGTCAGGGAGAAAAAAGAAAAAAGTGAAATCCGTACGGGCTGGACTTTCGGAATTCTGCCGAGTGTTGCCTATGATGCTGACAAAGGTTTTCAATATGGTGTAATGTCTAATATCTATGATTTCGGTGACGGTTCCAAGTATCCTGACTATAAGCAGTCAATGCGCGTGGAAGCCGCCTATACTACGAAACGTTCCGGAATTTTTAGGTTCTCATACGATTCCAAATATATCATTCCTGATCACCGAATCATGTTGGATGCCTCTTACCTGCCAGACGCCCTTTGTGATTTTTACGGATACAATGGATATCAGACGGTGTTCAACGGAGGTTGGGCTTCTCAAAAATCGGAAGACTACATTTCCCGCGCCTTCTATAAGTCGCAACGCGACTTGATCCGCGTTACGGGTGATATTACTGGTAAGATTGGCGGAAATTGGAACTGGGCGGCTGGACTCGGATTCCTCGGATATAAAGTTGGTTATGTCAATATTGATATGATTAACAAGGGAAAGAAGGAGGAAAATATGCTTCCCTATGTGGATGGCATGTATGAGAAATATCTTAAATGGGGCATTATTTCCCCCAATGAAGCCGATGGTAGTTGGCAGCCCTATATCCGCGGCGGATTTACATATGACAGTCGCGACCGCGAGCAAAACACCCATAAGGGGATGAATGCGGAATTCTTATGGACGTATAATGCTGCTTTTGCTAAAGACAAGGAGTTTAATAATTTGATGTTCAATGCCAGTTTCCGTCATTTTGTACCGGTTTATGGCGATTGGATTACGTTTGCCTATCGCGTGGCAGCCCAATTGACGGTGGCAGGAAAATCTCCTTTCTATTTGAATAATTACTATAATAATTTGTTTATATATAGGGCTATGTATGAAGGCCTCGGCGGTGCTAGCACGCTCCGAGGAACAATGCGCAACCGTGTGACAGCCCCCGGCTATGCCTTTGCCAACGCCGAATTCCGTATTACGGTTTGCAAGTTTGACATTAAGAAGGAACATTTCTTCATTGGACTTAACCCTTTCTTTGATGCCGGTATGGTGCTTCAACCCTATCGTTTCAACGAAACAGAAATCCGTGCTCAAGTTGCGAAGAACGATCCCGATTTCAACTTAGATGAACTCTCCGACTATATTCTCTTTGGCAAAGAAGCCCAAGTGTTCCGTCCGCACATGTCTGCCGGTATCGGACTGCGACTGATGATGAATGATAATTTCGTGCTGGCCGTTGATTGGGCTGCTCCTTTTGACAAACGCGACAATAACAGCTTAGCCAATTTCTATGTGAAGATGGGTTATATGTTCTAGGAATATATGAAAAGTGAGAATGATTTTTCTTTAAGGAATTTTAATACTTTCGGAATGGCGGTCCAGTGCCGCCGTTTTGTTTGGGTGGAACAGCCTGAAGAAATTCCCCAAATGGTTTCTGACGGCATGTTCGCCGCTCCCTTTTTTGTTTTGGCCGGTGGAAGCAACGTGCTGTTTACGAAGAATTACGAAGGTACGATTGTCCACCCTGTATTTAAGGGAATACAGATTCTTACAGAAGATGACGAGCAGGTCCTATTACGCGTTGCCGCTGGCGAGGAGTGGAGTGATTTGGTGGAATATTGCGTTTCACGGAAGCTCTACGGCCTTGAAAATCTCATAGGTATTCCCGGTCTGGTAGGCAGTGCCCCCGTGCAAAACATCGGAGCTTATGGTGTAGAAGTGAAGGATTGCGTTCAGACAGTGGAGGGCTATTTCGTAGCTGATGGTCAGCCTTTTTCTCTCTCCAATGAGCAGTGCCTTTTTGGCTATCGCGATTCCGTCTTCAAAGGCGATTTGAAAGGACGTTGTTTTATAACCTACGTTACTTTCCGCCTTTCCAAGAAGGAACATTATACATTGTCGTATAAGGCTCTTTCTGATGCTTTGGAGAGAAGTCAAATGACAGTTACGTTAAAAAATGTGAGCGATACGATTGCCCAAGTGCGAAACAGCAAGTTGCCCGATGTTTCCAAAGTCGGCTGCGCAGGAAGCTTTTTCAAAAATCCCATTGTTCGTAAAGAAGTGTTGGATGAATTGTTGTGCCGTTTTCCCGACTTGGTTTCCTATCCGGTGGACGATGATACTGTGAAGTTGGCGGCCGGACAGTTGATTGAAAAAACCGGTTGGAAGGGTAGGCGCGTGGGCAATGCGGGGGTGTACCCCAAGCAGGCTTTGGTGGTGGTGAATTTTGGTGAAGCCCAACCGGATGAGGTGACCTATGTGTATAAACAAGTCATTGCCGATGTGCATGATATGTTTGGAATTACGCTCACCCCGGAAGTCAATATACTATAATTGCCGCTTGTACTCGTTGGCCTGCGGCTGTTTAATGATTAAATAATAGACTATGGATAAAGTGACCTTGCTCTCAGATGATCGCATCTATAAAAACTTTATAGATGAAAAATATCTCCACGATCACGATGAGTATTATTTCCGCAATCAGCAGGTGGATGCTCCCGAAGGCGGATGGCGGCATTTGCATTCCGACGAGATTGAGCGATTGGTGAACAATAACAATACCGCTTCCAATTGGGATGACATTTGGGTAACAGATGTGTTTGACACCAATATGATTCGCAATAATCGCTTCTTCGGCATGGTTCGTATCGGACGGGTAAAGCGCGGAATATTGCAGTATCATGACTTGCGATTGCCGGTGGGCATTACAGACAGCAGTATTATTTCATGTGATATCGGCGATGATGTGGCTATTCACGATGTGCATTATATGTCCAATTACATTATTGGAAACAAAAGCATTTTGTTTAACATTCATGAAATTTCCACGACAGACCACTCTAAATTTGGTAACGGCGTGGTCAAGGAGGGCGAACCCGAAAGTGTGCGTGTGTGGCTGGAAGTGATGAATGAAGCCGGCGGACGACGTATCTTGCCCTTTAACGGTATGATTACCGCCGATGCGTATTTGTGGGCCAAATATGTGGATGACCGGAAATTACAGGAACGACTCCTTGCCATCACACAACAGGTTATCGATGACCAGCGTGGCTACTACGGCACGATAGGAGAAGGTTGCGTGATTAAGAACTGTTGGATCTTGAAGGATGCCAAAATCGGTCCCAATTGTTATATCAAAGGTGCCAGCAAACTGAAAAACATTACAATTAATTCTTCTTTTGAAGAACCCACCCAAATAGGGGAGGGCGTTATCCTTGTCAATGGAATTACAGGCTATGGCTGCCATATTTTCTATTCGGTGGTGGCTACCCGTTTCGTCTTAGGCGACAATTCAAATCTCAAATATGGTGCCCGGTTGATCAATTCTGTGTTAGGGGATAACTCAACCATTTCCTGCTGCGAAGTACTTAACAATCTGATATTCCCATCCCATGAACAACACCATAACAATTCGTTTTTAATTTCTGCCTGTGTCATGGGACAGAGCAATATGGCCGCTGGCGCCACGGTGGGTTCTAACCATAATAGTCGTGCCACCGATGGAGAGATTGTTGCTGGTCGCGGTTTTTGGCCGGGACTTTGTTCCAGCGTGAAACATTCGTCAAAGTTTGCCTCATTCACTTTGCTGTCCAAAGCAGATTATCCTAACGAATTGAATATTAGGCTTCCGTTCAGTCTCGTAAGCAATAATACTACGACCAATGAACTGGAAGTAATGCCAGCCTATTGGTGGATGTACAACATGTACGCGATAGCTCGTAATACTTCCAAATATGAAAAGAGGGATACGCGTAAGAGAAAAATTCAGAATATTGAATTTGAAACGTTTGCTCCAGATACTATGGAGGAAGCCATTGAAGGACGCAAATTGCTGGAGGCCTGGACGGCCAAGGCTTTCCTTCTCAGCAAAGGGGAATATGATTCCAATATGGAGTTCAAACAGCTACGCAATATAGGACATGATTTGCTCTATAACGATCCCGAAATCGCAAAATCACTCGTGGTATATGGCGAAAATATGGAACGTGGTAAGCGAAAGGTGCGGATATTGAAACACTATGAAGCCTATCATGCCTATGGAGATATGATTCTTTATTATGGTGTTCGGAATATGATGCGCTTTTTTGAGGAACATCCCGAAGTTTCCCTTCAGCAACTTTGCCAGGAATTGGAAAGCCGCCGCCAGCGGGAATGGATCAACTTGGGCGGCCAGCTGATGAATGGTGACGAGGTGGAACTTCTACGCCGCGATATCAATTCCGGCATCTTGGATAGTTGGGAGGATATTCACAAACGCTATGATGAAATTTGGGCGCATTATCCGATGGAAAAACTTCGCCATGCCTATCTGTCGATGCTCTTCTTCTATAGAACGGGAACCATTACGGAAGAACTTTGGCGCAAATCCCTTGACAGAGCAGTGGAAATACAACACTATATTTGCGACCAAGTGTATGATACGCGCAAGAAGGATTACGACAATCCTTTTAGAAATGCCACATTTAGAAATGAAGAAGAGAAGATTGCCGTCATTGGTAAAATTGAAGATGTAAGCTTTGTAAAACAGATACGGAAGGAAACAGAAGACTTTGTTTCCAGAGTCGAAGCTGTTAGAAAACTCCTTTAGGAAATCAACGGATATCCGACAATATTTTTTTAGGATCATCGTTTATTTATATTTGTTATGGCATTTTATATGAATGCTGCATTTTTTTAAAATTGAAACAATGAGAGTCATTATTAAAAACAACTACGATGAAATGTCAAAATGGGCGGCTGCGCACATTGTTGACAGAATCAATATGTTCCGGCCTACGGAAGAAAAACCTTTTGTTCTAGGCTTACCAACAGGCTCTACTCCGATTGGTACGTATCGTGAACTGATTCGTCTGCATCAGGAAGAAAAGGTGTCTTTCAAGTATGTGGTCACTTTCAATATGGACGAATATGTAAAGATTCCGGAGAATCATCCTGAGAGTTATCATTCCTTTATGTGGAACAATTTCTTCAACCATATTGACATTAAAAAGGAGAATGTGAACATTCTCAATGGCAATGCCGAGGATTTGGAAGCCGAATGTCAGCGCTATGAGGATAAAATCAAATCATACGGCGGTATTGACTTGTTTATGGGCGGCATAGGACCAGATGGTCACATTGCCTTTAATGAGCCAGGTTCTTCGCTAACCTCCCGTACGCGCGTCAAGACACTTACGATGGATACGGTGATAGCCAATTCCCGCTTCTTTGACAACGACATCAATAAGGTTCCCAAAACTGCCTTGACGGTGGGAGTGGGCACGGTCATGGATGCACGCGAGGTAATGATTTTGGCCAATGGCCATGGTAAGGCCCGCGCACTTGCCCACGCCGTGGAAGGTTCTGTTAGTCAAATGTATACAGTGTCCGTTCTCCAACTTCATCCCAAGGGAATCATTGTCTGTGACGATGCCGCTTGTGATGAAATGACCTATGGTACGGTGAAATATTTTAAAGACATTGAGGGTAGGATGTAGTGAACTCCTTTTTTTATTGATAAATTTATTTGTCTCATTATGAATATATCGGTTGCCGGCACAGGTTATGTCGGACTTTCTATCGCCACACTGCTTGCACAACACAATCATGTCACTGCCGTGGATGTTGTGCCTGAACGTGTGGATCTCGTCAATAAACGATTGTCTCCCATCCAAGATGACTATATTGAAGACTATCTGGCCAATAAGCCGTTGGATCTGCATGCCACTCTTGATGCTGTGGAAGGCTATCGGAATGCCGACTTTGTGGTCATCGCCGCACCAACGAATTATGACAGTGTCCGAAATTTCTTTGATACTTCGGCGGTGGAAGACGTCATACAAAAGGTATTGGCGGTTAATCCCTCCGCGGTGATGGTTATTAAGAGTACCATTCCTGTGGGCTATGTGGAGAATGTGAGGGAGAAGTTTAGAATGCAGAACGCATCTTTTAAAGACGGTCTTCCCAATATTATTTTTGCACCGGAATTTCTTAGAGAGAGTAAGGCATTATACGATAATCTCTATCCTTCAAGGATTATTGTGGGATATGATCAGCAGAATGAGTTCCTGGCCGAAAAGGCACATCAGTTTGCCCACCTCATCAAGGAGGGTGCCATCAAACAGGATGTTCCCATCCTTTTCATGGGAAGTACGGAGGCGGAAGCGGTGAAGTTGTTTGCCAATACCTACCTTGCGTTACGTGTTTCCTATTTTAACGAATTGGACACCTATGCTGAACTGAAGGGGCTTAACACACAGCATATTATCGATGGCGTGTGCCTGGATCCGCGTATAGGTACGCATTATAACAATCCTTCCTTTGGTTATGGCGGCTATTGTCTGCCAAAAGACACTAAGCAATTACTGGCGAATTATGCCGATGTTCCACAAAATATGATGAGCGCCATCGTGGAAAGTAATCGCACACGTAAGGATTTTATTGCCGACCAGGTGTTGAAAATGGCGGGTTATTATGATTATTACAATCGAGGCGATTATGACGCACAAAGTGAGAAACAATGCGTTATAGGGGTGTTTAGGCTTACTATGAAGAGTAACAGCGACAATTTCCGCCAAAGCTCCATACAGGGTGTGATGAAACGTGTGAAGGCAAAAGGAGCTACTGTGATTATTTATGAACCCACCCTCGAAGATGGTACAACCTTTTTCGGAAGCAAAGTGGTAAACGATTTGGACTTGTTCAAACGTCAGGCACAGGCCATTATCGCCAATCGTTATGACTCCTGCTTGGATGATGTGCATGATAAGGTTTATACGCGGGATATTTTTAAAAGAGACTAACTAATTGATATATTGTTGAACTAAATATTTGTAAAGTTGCGCCAATCCAACATTGAACTTCTCCGCATTGTTGCTATGCTGCTTGTGCTTACGGTACATGCGGGTTTCTATTCATTGGGCATGCCCACGTTGGCGGAGACCATCATGGCTCCGGTGCCTTCCTTTACGCGGATTTTCTTTCAGGCGGTATCTGTAATTGCCGTCTTGGTCTTCGTACTCATTTCCGGATGGTTCGGTATTCGTACCAAAATGAAGAGCATTGTGAACTTTCTTTTGCAATGCCTTTTTTATTCCGTGGCTATTTTTGTTGTGATGTTGGCTTTGGGGCGCGCACAATGTAATTGGAAGTCTATCCAGAATGTGCTGCTATTTATCAATTCCTTTTGGTTTATCAAAGCCTATCTTTGTTTGATGATCTTTGCGCCGGTGCTCAATGCCTTTGTGAAAGCCGCTTCCGAGAAACAGTTTCGATGGGTGCTTGTTGCGTTCTTCGTGTTTCAATCTCTCTATGGGTGGCTTACAAAGGGCGCGGCCTGGTTTGAAGGAGGTTATTCTGTGGTATCGTTCTTCGGGCTTTATCTTTTGGCGCGCTATGTTCGACTTTATCCATGCCGTATTTTTACCCTACCTCGGAAGTACGATTTGCTGATATACGGGGCCTTAGTACTACTTATGACGGTAACCCTGTTTGTTATGATTCGTTGCGGGGTGTCTGTCGCTAACTGCGATGTGGTGTTCCGACTTACCAGTCCTTTTGTGATAGCGGAGGCTTTATATTTATTGCTCTTCTTTAGTAAGCTTCAATTCCAGAATCGTTTTGTGAATTGGATGGCCGCTTCTTGTTTTTCCGTATTCCTTATTCAGCAGAATCCCTATTTCGGCAGACCGGTTTATGCGCATACGATACAGTCTGTCTATAGCCAATATAGCGGCATTGCCTGCATATTACTCATTTTCGCTTTTATTCTCGCCATATTCTGTATGGCCATTTTGGTTGATCAATTAAGAAAAAAAATGTTCTCCATTTTCAAAATATAGTATTATGAACATCCTTGTCACCGGAGGAGCCGGTTTTATTGGTACCCATACTTTGATAGAACTTTATCGTGAGGGCCATCAGGCGGTAGTCATTGATAATCTTAGCAATAGCTCGGATATATCTTTGGAACGTGTGGCTGAACTTATTGGTAAAGAAGTTCCCTTTTATAGGGTGGATATCAGAGATCGTGCCAGTGTGGCTTCCGTGTTGGATCGCTATACATTTGATGCCTGTATTCATTTTGCCGGTCTTAAGGCCGTGGGTGAGTCGGTGAGCAAACCGTGGGAATATTACGATAACAATATTTCCGGCACTTTGGTTTTGTTGGATGAGTTGCGCCGCCATCATTGTCAGAACCTTATTTTCTCTTCTTCAGCCACAGTCTATGGTGATCCTGTAAAAGTACCTATTTCTGAGGATTGCCCCAAAGGGCATTGTACCAATCCCTATGGTCAAACCAAGAGTATGCTGGAGGAAATCATGATGGATATTCAAAAGGCAGATCCTACATGGAATATCGTCCTCTTGCGTTATTTCAACCCTATTGGCGCTCATCCATCAGGACGCATTGGCGAGAATCCAAACGGCATTCCCAACAATTTGATGCCCTATATTACTCAGGTGGCTATTGGCAGGCGTTCGGAGCTAGGGGTTTTTGGCAACGATTATGATACGCCCGACGGAACGGGTGTCCGTGACTATATCCATGTGGTGGACTTGGCGCGCGGGCATGTCAGCGCCCTTTCCGCTATTGAGAATAAATGCGGGCTGGCTATATACAACCTTGGCACTGGCCACGGATATTCTGTGTTGGATGTGGTAAAGGCTTTTGAAAAAGCTACCAATATGAAGGTTCCGTACAAAATCCAACCTCGCCGCCCGGGCGACATCGCCATTTGCTATTCCGATCCCCAAAAGGCTGATCGCGAACTCGGATGGACGGCTCAATATGATTTGGAGGATATGTGCCGCGATGCTTGGAACTGGCAGAAAAACAATCCAAATGGATACGATGAATAATTTTTAAGTATTGGGAAATAATATAATTTATATAGTATGAAAGAAACAAAAATCGCCGTTATCGGTCTCGGTTATGTAGGTTTGCCTTTAGCTCGGTTATTTTCTACAAAATATAAGACAATAGGTTTCGATATGAATGCCAAGCGTTGTGAAGCTTTGATGAAAGGTCATGATGCTACCCTTGAGGTAAGTGACGAATTACTTCAGGAAGCCATTGCCAAACATGGTTTTAGATGTACTACGAATTTGGACGATATTCGTGATTGTAATTTCTATGTGGTGGCAGTTCCTACTCCCGTGGATGAAAACAACAGACCCGATCTCAAACCGCTTTGGGGCGCTTCCGATACGGTGGGAAAGGTTATTTCCAAGGGAGATGTAGTAGTTTACGAAAGTACGGTTTACCCTGGTGTGACGGAAGAGGAATGCCTTCCCGTGGTGGAAAAAGTTTCCGGTTTGAAGTTCAATGTGGATTTCTTCGCCGGATATAGTCCAGAACGTATCAACCCAGGCGACAAACAGCATACGGTGGAGAAAATCAAGAAGGTTACCTCTGGCTCCACGCCCGAAATCGCCGACTATGTGGATGAGGTTTATAATTCCGTATTAGTCAATGGTACGCATAAGGCTTCTTCCATCAAAGTGGCGGAGGCATCGAAGATTATTGAAAATTCCCAGCGCGATGTGAACATTGCCTTTATGAACGAATTGGCGAAAATCTTCAATGCGATGGATATTGATACACATGATGTGATAGAGGCTGCTGCATCCAAATGGAACTTTATTAAACTGAGCCCCGGTTTGGTGGGTGGTCATTGTATTTCCGTGGATCCCTATTACCTTATTCAGAAGGCCCAGGTCTATGGCGTACTTCCCCGGGTAATGAGCAATGCCCGTCGCCTGAATGATGGCATGGGTGCCTATGTGGCCAATCAAACCATTAAATGCATGAATAAGAAGGGCGTGATGGTAAAAGATGCCCGTATTCTTATTTTGGGTATTACTTTCAAGGAAAATTGTCCCGATATCCGTAACACGAAAATTGTGGATATCTATCACACTCTTCATGAATATACGAATGATATTACCATATATGATCCGTGGGCAGATGCAGATCATGTGCGTAAGGAGTATGGCGTGGAAGTGATAAGTAATAAAGATGATCTTCAAGCAGGTGGTTATGATGCCGTTATTCTGGCGGTCGCCCATAATGAATTCTTACAGATGAATGTGAAGTCATTGGTTCGTGACTGTGGTGTGGTTTATGATGTGAAGGGTGTGCTTCCTCGCGATATAGTGGATGCTCGCCTATAATTTTGTTAACTTAATCCGCTGTGAAAAAGATACTATTTGTAGCCTTCGTTATGATGCTGACGAGTATTGTGAAAGGACAGGATATTCCGATGTCACCCTGTATGTTTGGCTTGGAAGAGGCTGCCTCGGATACGGAACGGTATGAAGTACTTTATAAAACGCATTGCGCGGCTGTTGAGGCCGGCGTGGATGTGGACTATGATGGGGTGGAACCTTTGACGATTGAGGTCCCGCAAAACGCTAAACGGATCCCACTGACACGTAATACGGATTTTCAAGGGCTCGTACTGACGGTCAAGAATCTGACAAAATTGGATTATCTTTTCGAATGCACTCAGTCATTTGATAGCATTGTGGTGGATAAGGATATGATAGATAAAGGAATTTTTTCCTCTATACCACAACTTGCCAAGGGATTACATCTCCTAGTTATCAAAGATGACAAACCATGGGTCGCCAATAGAACGGGATATAGTTATGGCGCCACCCGTCGAGACATTCTCTTGGTTAATAACGGAAAGGCGGTGAATAGTACGATTTCTCCTTACAATAATAATGCCTCCAAGCCGTCCTGCGTCTTCTGTACGGTTGGCGAGGATACGCTTCTGATTAAAAATCTTACCTTAAAGCGACATCCTGAATCGACCAATCGGTTGAAATGTTTTTACATTGCCTATCAGAACAATGTGCATATTCAGAACATCACTATCCAAACCCCTAAAAACAAACTTTATGGGGATGCCGCCATCACCGTGGAAAACTGCACGAATCTTTTGTGTGAGGATGTTACAATCAAAGGCACCTATTCGCAGCCTGACCACTATGGATATGGGATTTCCCTTAACAATGTTTGGAACAGTAAATTTCTTCATTTGAAGGGAACGGCAGACTGGGGCATTTTTGGAAATAACAATGTTAATACGGCTATATTAGATGAATGTGATGTGAATCGTTTCGACATTCACTGCTATGGGCGCGATATTACCATGAGTCATTGTAAATTTACGAAACTATATAATCAGTTTTCTTCTGTCTTCGGCACGGTTTCGTTCAATAACTGTCGCTTTTCTAACTTCGTACCCGTATTGTTCGAGCCTTCCTATAATGCATATACAGGTTTTGACTTGGTGTTCAAGGACTGTGTTTTTGATGTTTCCAGTGCGCATAATTACCTAGTGCAGGCGGGTAAGTTGGACGATCCGAATAATAGTCGTGCGGAGTTGTCCGTAAAGTGCTTACCCAATGTGACCATCCAGAATATGACGGTGAATGTGCCTGAAAATGTCAGCAAGGTTATGATTTTCAATCCTAAATCTGCCAGCACGAAGGTCTCTATAGGACATATTGGAAAAATCAAAATCAATGGAATGCGTTTCAATTATTCTGGTTCGGGACATTCCGCCTGCCTATATTTGTCTTCTCAAGAATTGCTGCTGAAAAAGTCATTGAATTGCGATATTAAGCAGTTGGACCTGTTGCCGATGTCGGATAGTAAAATTGCCCAGGCACAGAAAAAATATTACTATCCATCCAGTCTCTATATTAATATGAGCCATCATAAGGCAAGTGATGTGATAAGGATATCGGATTCTCGTTTGAACTATAATGTGAATGCCAATGAGCACTATAGCATTTCCTTCACACATTGTACTTTGGGATTGGTACGTAACACATCGGTCGCCAATGGTTCCAAACGCCAGTACAAGGATTGTGACCTATACATGAATTGTTCGGACGAGAAATTCTATTATATAGATAATCACGCCACTTATGAAAATTGTCTCTTTATTCCCTGTAGTCAAATTATGCAGGTGGATTTTGTAGGAGAGCAGAATGACGTCACAATTAGGAATTGCAAAGTGAAGAATCGTCCCTATTTTATGCGTGGAGGATCGAAAAACAATGCAGAGTTTAATAGGTTTTCCTTAAAAGGTGCTCGAAAATAGAAGCTATTTGCATAAAAAAAGGCAGTGCTTAGCACTGCCTTTTTTTATGCAAATAGTTTAATCTGGAATATCGGTAAAGAGCTCGCGAATATCATTGTTCGCTTCGTACATGGCATGGGTAGGAGCACTCATAGTCATGGTTTCGGTTCTGCTATTGGATTCCATGATTTTGTAGCGATTGATGGCCGGTTGGTTGGCTATGGTGTCAAAGTCTTTGAATATGTCACCATCATCTTGGATTTTTTGAGGTCCGGCAGGTCTATTGCTTCCCATATTGAAAGGATCGGTATAAGTCGGTTTGCTGGGACGGAAGATGTCGTCCATAGCTTGCTTTGCTTCGGCATCCTCTATTTGATTGATAATGAAGGGAACGTCTTCTTCCTCTTTAGGATCATCTATTTTAACGTATTTCTTTTCAGGTTCATTCTCTGATTTGCCATTGAATTTGGTTACGATGACGGATAGTTTGATGGAATCGCCAAGTGATTCGTCTAAGCCACGTCCCCAAATGACACGTGCATTGCGACTTTGGATCTTTTCAAATTTCTCTGTAAGTTGGTCAAGCTCTGACATTTTGAGTTTCTTTTCAGGACCATAGCTGATGAAGAAGAGGAAGTTTTGTGCATCCGAAATAGCGCTTTCGTCCAACAGCGGACAGTCAAGAGCGTCTTGGACAACCTTTTCAACACGATTTTCGCCGCAGGCGGTGGCAAGGCCGAGCATGGCTTTTCCGCTATCCTTCATAATGGTTTCCACATCGTTGAAGTCCACGTTTTGGGCATAGTTCACGGTAATCAATTCGGCAATACATTTGACTGCGTTTTTAAGGACGTCGTCTGCATATCCGAAAGCCATGTCTATATCTTCGTCATTGTAGTATTTGATGACGTTTTGGTTTTTAATCGTGATAAGGGAATCCACGTGCTTGGTGAGTTCGGCAATACCCTCGTCGGCTTGTTTTACGCGTTCCTGACCTTCAAAACGGAAAGGAGTGGTAACCACGCCGATGGTAAGAATACCCATTTCGTGAGCGATTTCCGCGATCACGGGCGACGCACCAGTACCAGTACCTTTTCCCATACCGGCAGTGATGAAGAGCATTTTCGTGTCTTTACCGATGAATTCCTGGATTTTTTCCTTGCTTTCAAGGGCATATTGGCGTGCTACTTCAGGTCTGGCACCTGCTCCAAGGCCAGTGCCTAAAAGAAGTTTGTCAGGTACAGGGGTGCTTTCAAGATGTCCGCGGTCGGTATTGCAGATTAGAAAGTCAACGCCAACGATGCCTTCGCTGAACATGTGTCTAACGGCATTGCTGCCACCACCGCCAACACCTATCACTTTGATGATAGAGGAGGGGTTTTCCTTTGCGCCGTAATCAACAGTAGTAAAGTCTAATTTATCAGTCATGTGAAATGTTTTTTATTTTTCTTTGAGGTTATGGTTTTCTTATGAAATTCTTTCTAATAGGTCTTTCAAATAGTCAGTTACGCCATCAAACATGCCGCCGTTCTTTGGAGCTTTTGGGGCTTTGGGTGCCTTGGGAGCCTTAGGGGTTTTGGCTTTTTCAGTAGGAGTCTTGATTCTTTCAACGTTATGAGCGGCAGGTTGAACTTCTTCTTGGGCGAGTATTCCGTATTTGAGAAGTCCTAGGGCGGTGGCATACATAGGATGTTTGAGGTCCGTGGGAATGGTTCTGGAAAAACTGTTTCCTGGTGTGCCGATACGGGTTGGCAGTTGAAGAGAGAATTGGCAGAGCTCGCGGATGTGCTTGAGGTTTGCACCGCCGCCGGTGAGTACGAGTCCGGCGTAGAGCTTGTCGCGATAACCGGAGTTTTCTAGTTCGTTTTTCACCACGTTGATGATCTCCTCCTGCACACGGCAGTTGATGATTTGCGCGAGGTTGTATTCGCTGATTTCAATGGTCCCTTGCCCGTAGGGCCTTGGTATGGTGATAACGTTGTTGGCGTTGCTTTTTTCCACTACGCAGGTGCCGTATTTTATTTTGAGCTGCTCAGCCAGGTCCTCGGTGATTTTGCATACTTGCGCAATATCTTTGGTAATGATGTTGCCGCCAATGGGTATGACTTTTGTGAAGACGGGGCTGCCATCGATGAAAATAACCATGTCTGTGGTACCACCACCGATATCAACGAGAACGACGCCTTCGCGTTTTTCTTCCGTGCTGAGGCAGGCCAGACCGGAGGCGATGGGTTCCAATACGATTTCCTGTATGTTCAATCCGGCCCCATTTACGCAGTTTACGATCTTCTTGATCTCGCGTTCGTTGCCCGTGATGATTTGGTAAAGTCCGATTACTTCGTTTCCGAGTTCGCCAACAGGATCGATGGTCTCGCGCACTCGGTCTATTTGATAACGTTGAGGAATAACGTCAATGATTTTCTCTCCAGGTGTAACGCCCACACAGGATACGTCTTTCTTGAGTTGGTTGATTTCCTCCTGGGTGATGGGATCTTCGTTACCCATGCGGTAGAGGATGTGATTGTATTTGCTGGTTTTGATATGGTGACCGGCAATACCGGCAAACACTCTGTCTATTTCATGGTTGGAGCGATTAACCGCCATGTCTTTGGAAAGGACAATGCCTTCAATGGTCTTGTTGATGTTTTTGATCTCGCCGTATTCGACGCCGGTGGATTCGCTTTTTCCGTAGCCGATGACTTCAATTTGGCCGTTTTCATTTTGAAAGCCTATAACAGTGGCGATTTTCGTTGTGCCGATGTCTAAACCAACAACCATGTTGCTATGTGTGTAGTCATTCTCCATATCCTGCGTTTTTGTCTTTTTATTGTTTTCTTTGTGCGATTATTCGGTTTTTATATCTTGCGTCCAGCATGGCATAAGTGTCATAACCTTTGCGTGAAAGTCCGTTTTTATAAACCTCCTTGAGATTGGCAAGTTTTTCATCCGCATCTTGGTCGCTGCCAAAAAGGATGAGCTGGTTCCCAATGGTGGCAATGAGTTCCATTTGGTTGTGCTCGTTCAAATATATCTGGCGAAATTGGGCGTTGTAGAAATCATCAGCCATGATTTTCTGCGCTACGTTCAAGATGGGAGTAAGTTGCTTCCCTATAGCGCCACCCTTTTTGTAGGACTGTTGTATGTTACCATTGGCAATCATAAGGTAGTCCTGCATTTTCTCCGTATATGGGACGAGTTCCCCGTCAGAGTCCACGAAATATTGGTCCCCGTTTTGATTGTACACGTGTAATACAATGTGCCGGAGATCATAGTCAATGAGCAACTTAGTTCCGGCGAACCGGATGAAGTTGACTTTTGCCACGTAGGGATTTGCATTTATTTTCTGCGTTACGGCGGACAAATCCACTTCCTTCATCTTTTTGCCGATGATTTCAATGCCTGCGTTGTCCAAGAGGGTCTTCACGTCTGTGGGGGTGAGTAATACGCTTTCGTTTTGTGTGTGCGCATCCACCTGAATGCTTGAACAAACACGCTTCGGCACCTGTACAATAGCTACCACGATGATTACCAATACACTGATAACCAAAACAATACGCATTATTGTCTGAAAGTACCTCATTTAGGCTAAAATCATTACTAATTAGCCACAAAAATACCACTAAAAGATGGAGTCGAAAATGTCTTCTTTTTCAAAAAATAAACAAAAATATGTTCATAAGATGAATTCTTACGAGGTTGTCATATGTTTCGTTTGTCCAATCCCCAAAGAAGTTTTTCGCGAATGATATCGTAGAAGTTTGTGTTTTCAAAAAGGATGGTTTTGATATGGAATTGTTCACGTTGAATGAGTATTCGGATGCGGTCGGGAACGACGATGCGTTCGGTGTCGAGGCATAGGGAGTATTCGCCGCCCCGTCCGTCAACTTCGATTTCTAGGGGAATGTCGGAGGGAATGACGAGCGGTCTGACGCTGAGGGAATGGGATGCGATGGGGGTGAGGACTTGCACTTCAGTTTGCGGATGAAGAATGGGACCGCCGCAACTCATTGAATAGGCCGTGGATCCGGTCGGGGTGGCAATAATGAGCCCGTCCGCCCAGTAGGTGTTGATTTTCTGTCCATTGGCACGTACGGTGACGGCGTTGATGGAATCTGTGTCGGTGCAGCGCACGGTAACGTCGTTTACCACAAAGGTGTGCGAGAGATTTAAGGGCTCGCTGCTGCTGATGTGTAATAGCGAACGTTCTTCCAATGTGTAACGGCCCTGTTTGAGCATTTGGAAGCATTCTTGGTAGTTCTCCTTCCGGATGCCGGAAAGGAATCCTATTCTACCTGTGTTGATGCCTACCATGGGAATGCCAAGGTCGCCAACAAGATTGGCTGCATCAATGAAGGAGCCGTCGCCGCCAACGGAAACCAGGAAGTCCACCGGCATTTGTTGGGATAAGTCTTCATGGGTATAAAAATGCCCATGGCAATGTTTGCTACTGGAACAGTTGCTATGGACAATGACATCGAAACCCTGCTCCTGCAGGGTTTCGATAATGGTATGGATAAACGCTTCTTCGCCGACTTGTCGGCAGTAGAGTGCGATTTTCATTATTTATAGTCTTGAACTTCAACTTCTCCGTTGAGAATCATGTTGGCGTTGAGTGCCATGGCGGCCATTTCGTCTTCGCCAGGATATACGGCCACGGGTGCAATCCAATCGATATAGCGTTTGATACGTGCTACAACGGGTTTGCCAAAGGCAATACCGCCTGTTAGGATGATGGCGTCGATTTTACCCTTTAATACAACGGCATTTTCACCAATCTGTTTGGCTACTTGGTATGCAAAAGCTTCTTCAAGAAGTTCTGCCTTTGGATCACCGGCAATGGCAGCCTTTTCCACAGCGTATGCGTCATTGCTGCCGAAATAGGCAACGTAGCCGCCCTTTCCGACCAAAATTTTCTGCATGTCTTCCTTTGTGTATTTTCCACTGAAACAAGCATCAAGGAATTGGTTCATCGGAAGCGTTCCGGAACGTTCGGGAGAGAACGGACCTTCGCCATCCAATGCTTGGTTTACGTCAATGACGCGACCTTTTTCATGAGCGCCTACGCTGACACCTCCGCCCATGTGGCATACCACTAGGTTAAGGTCTTCGTATTTCTTGCCATTATCACGTGCATACATGCGGGCAATGGCTTTTTGATTCAAGGCGTGGAAAATGGATTTGCGCTCAAACTCGGGATGGCCTGAAATACGGGCGATTTCATTGAATTCATCTACAATGACGGGATCGGCGATAAATGCGTCTTTCAATCCGATGTAGGTGGCGATACTCTTGGCAATCAAGCCTCCTAAATTGCAGGCGTGTTGTCCGTTGTAACCTTCTTTTAAATGTTGGATCATTAAATCATTGATTCTGTATACGCCGGATTTGAGAGGTTTGATGAGACCGCCGCGGCCCATAATGATGTCGAAAGAATGCAGGTCGATATTCTCTGCTTCTAATTCGGAGATAATGGCATCTCTACGAAATTCGTATTGGTCGGCAATGGTCGCAAATTTGGAGATTTCATCAGTGGAGTGCTTGAGGTTCTTAACGAAAACTTGTTCGCTTCCTTCAAAGATGGCGATCTTTGTGGATGTGGAACCAGGGTTGATGGCAAGTATTCTTTTACTCATGTCTTTTTTATGTTTAATTTTTATTGATTATTTCATTGGAAGTCTGGAAAGCGGACGCACGGTATCTACTTCACTGTAGGCGATGCCGGCGTTGGTTTTGACGTAGGCACGCACAAAATAGGTGGTATCCAAAATTTCCATATTCTCTTCTCTCCATGTGAAGGTGTCCATGGCAGTGGAATTAACTGTGTATGCAACGGGCACTACGGTGGTGTAGAGTTGGTTGAGATCAGGCACACTATCTAACAGACTATAGCAGAAACCCTGCTCAACATAATAATCACATCCTCCATTATCTAAAACCTGCGCGGTGCAATGGATGCCTTTCGCATTCTCCGTTACGTCCAAATAGGTGATTTTTAACGTGGCAACGTCAAATCTTTCGCATCCTGACGAGATAAGCAATAATATGAATAACAGGGAAAAGAGGTTTGTTTTTGTGTTTTTCATCTGCTAAAAATTTGGTGGCAAATGTACAAAAAAAGTTTCATTTTCCCAAGTCCTGCTTAAAGATTTATGAATATAAACCCTTCCCGGCGCGCTTGTGCTTTCACAACTGCGTTGGGAGAATGTGGTACTTTGAGTGTATGCTGGGGACGAGCGTTTTTTGATTCCTACAGTCGGTTCCGATTGCGTAGAATGTCAATAGCAAGGTAAATGGCATTGCGCATAGGTTGTGCGTTGGCGATGTTCTTGCCGGCAATGTCGTAGCCTGTTCCGTGGGCAGGTGAAGTGTGCACAATCGGTAGTCCCGCAGTGAAACTTACGCCGTCGCCGCAAAGCAGTTTGAACGGAATCATTCCTTGGTCATGATAGAGAGCCAACACGGCATCAAATTGGCGGTATTGTCCAAATGCGAAGAAACCGTCGGCAGGGAATGGTCCGAAGGCGTTGATTTTGTCTTGGAATGCCTGTTCTATGGCTGGCATAATAATTTCCTTTTCCTCTTTGCCTGCCAAACCATTGTCGCCGGAATGTGGGTTAAGTCCCAAAACGGCGATTCTCGGATTGTCGATGGCGAAATCTTTGATCAATGATTCCTTCATGATGCTGAGTTTGTTAAGAATAAGCTCTTTGCTGATGGAGGAAGCTACGTTTTCTAAAGCGATGTGATTGGTGACGAATCCGATACGAAGTCCTTCGCCGATCATCATCATGACGGATTTGTTTTCGCCGCCGGCGAAATAGTATTCAAAGAATTCTGTCAGACCCGGGAATTTGAATTTTTCGGACTGGATATTATTTTTGTTGATGGGAGCAGTGACAATGGCGTCGAGTTGCTTGCCTTTCAAATCCCGTCCGGCCATAAATAAGGCTCTTTCGGAGAGTTGTCCAGCAATCTTGCTGGAAGTACCAAGCTCAATCTTTACCTCTTCATCGAGGATACTGACCATGTTTGGCCTTTTGCTGGAAAGTTGTTCCATGTTCTTGACGAACTGGAAGGAGAAATCCGCAACATCCATGTATTTTTTATGGTAGGAGGCAACTTTCGGCATTCCATAGACAACGGGGGTGCAGATTTCCATGATTTTATTATCAGCTAATGCCTTAATGAGTACTTCATAGCCGATGCCGTTGATATCACCATGGGTGATACCTATTTTGTATAATTGATTATCAGTCATTGCGAGCAATTTTTGAGAAAAGGTTACTTGGCATTGTAGGCTACTTCGTATTCTTCATAGCCTTCGATGATATCGCCGATCTTGATGTCGTTGCATCCATCAATGTTCAAACCGCAGTCTTGTCCGGATACCACTTCCTTGACATCGTCTTTGAAACGTCTGAGGGATCCCAGTTTGCCTGTGTAGATGACGATACCGTCGCGAATCAGGCGGATTTTGGTGGAACGTTGCAGTTTGCCGTCAAGTACCATACATCCAGCCACATTGCCGACTTTGGAAATATGGAAAACTTCGCGAATTTCGATATTGCAGACCACCTTTTCGCGAATTTCGGGAGAGTGCATGCCGGCGATAGCTTCCTTGATTTCGTTGATAGCGGTATAAATGATGGAGTAGGTTCGAATATCGATTTGTTCTGCTTCGGCTGCTTTGCGCGCGCCTGCGGTCGGACGAACCTGGAAGGCAACGATGAGTGCGTTGGAGGCCGTAGCCAACATAACGTCGGTTTCGGTGACCGCACCCACGGATTTGTGGATGACATTGACCTGTACCTGCTCAGTGGAAAGCTTGAGCAGGGAGTCGGCAAGTGCTTCCACAGAGCCGTCCACATCACCTTTGACAATAATGTTGAGCTCTTTGAAGTCGCCGATGGCGATGCGTCGGCCGATTTCTTCGAGGGTGATGTGTTTTTGCGTGCGCAGCCCCATTTCGCGTGCGAGGCGTGCGCGCTTGGTGGCGGCGTTGCGCGCTTCTTGTTCACTGTCGCATACCTTGAATCCGTCACCTGCTTGAGGTGCCCCGTTTAAACCAAGCAACAATACCGGCGTTGCCGGGCCTACGGACTTGACGGGCTGGTTACGTTCGTTGAACATGGCCTTGACCTTACCGAAACAGCTACCTGCCAAAATAGGATCTCCAACAGAAAGTGTTCCATTTTGGACAAGTACTTTGGCGATGTATCCACGGCCTTTATCCAAAGAGGATTCAATGACGGTTCCGATACCGTTACGTTTTGGATTGGCCTGTAAATTTAATAATTCAGCTTCCAACAAAACCTTTTCCAACAGGTCATTGACATGTTCGCCGTGTTTGGCGTCAATTTCCTGACACTGGAATTTGCCGCCCCAGTCTTCCACCAATATGTTCATATTGGCTAATTCTTCCCTGATTTTATCCGGGTTGGCATTGGGCTTGTCTATCTTAGTGATGGCGAAGACCATGGGAACACCGGCAGCCTGTGCGTGGTTGATGGCCTCAATGGTCTGCGGCATGACGGCGTCATCTGCGGCGATGACGATGATACAGAGGTCGGTGATTCTTGCACCACGCGCACGCATGGCCGTAAAGGCTTCGTGTCCCGGAGTATCAAGGAATGTGATCTTTCGACCATCGTTCAGTTGCACTAAGTATGCACCGATATGCTGTGTGATTCCGCCTGCCTCACCGGCAATGACATTGGTCTTGCGAATGTAGTCCAATAAGGATGTTTTACCATGATCCACGTGACCCATGACGGTGATAATGGGATGGCGAGGTTCAAGATCTTCAGGTTTGTCTTGACTTTCTTCGTTTTCACCATCTTCGGCATCGGCACCGATGAACTCGATTTGGAATCCGAATTCCTCAGCCAAGAGGGAAATCGTTTCGGCATCTAATCGTTGGTTGATGGAGACGAACAGACCGATGCTCAAACAAGTAGAGATGATTTCGTTTACCGGTTTATTCATCAAGGTGGCTAATTCGTTGGCTGTAAGGAATTCCGTCACCTTCAAGATCTTTTGATCTTCAAGTGCTTGAAGCTCTTGTTCTTCAATACGTTCATGAATAAGCTGGCGTTTTTCCTTTCTTCTCTTGGATGCCTTGGTTTTTCCGGCAGGTTCCAAACGTTGTTTGGTTTCCTTGATGCGGCGTTGGATATCTTCAGGAGAGATTTCTACTTTTTCGGGTTCTGCCTTTTGGTTTTTATCCTCTTTGAAATTTGCTTTTACACCAGTTTGTTTGAGGATTCTCTTTCTCTTTTTCTTTTTCTTGTCGTCGTTGGTGAATTCCTGCTTTTTCGTGGGCTCTTTGACCTTTTCAACGGGAAGTTCGATCTTACCCATGATTTTAGGGCCCTGGATTTTTTCCACTCTTGTTTCAATGAATTCGATCTTGCGTTCGGGTTCTTTAAGAGTGGTCGTTTTTTCTTCTTTCGCAGGTTCAGAGGCAGTCTCGGGGGCAATAGGGGTTGGCTCCACTATGGGCTGTTCGGCTTCTACTTCTTTGGGTGTAGAAGATTTTTTCTTTTTTCCGCTGAGGGCGGAAAGGTCTATTTTGTCAATTACTTTTGGCTGTTCCAAAGTAGCAACGACGGTTTCAATATGTTCGGGCACCTTTTTGGGCTCCGGTTCGGCGTGCTCTTCAACAGGGGTTTCTAGAACAGGATTTTGAACGGGCGTTGCAGCTTCTTCCGCTGGTTCTTCCTCTTTCTCTTTTTTCTTTGGTGTGAGATTGTCCAAATTTATTTTGCCGAGAACCTTTGGTGTGGGAACTTCGGTCTCAATATGTTGCGGAGGATTGATGATGGCCGTGTTTTTGATGAGGAGGTTGCCTTCCTCCGTGGGTTCTTCCACTTCGAGGTCTTTGTCCTCTTTAGGCTTGCTGTCTGCCTTTGACTTTGCACTGAAGGTTCCGATGTCAATTTTGTCGGCTTCGGCTTTTACCAGTTTTTCACTGGCAAATTCCTGCAGAAGGATATCATAGATTTCTTCTGAAAGCTTGGAATTGGGGTTTTCTTCAATATCGAAGTTCTTCTTTTTGAGCAAAGCAGTGATGGTGCCGATGGAGACGTTGAATTCTCCGGCAGCTTTTCCTAAACGTGGTATTTTTCTTTTTTCCTCTGGCATATTGAATAATTAAAACTTGCGATTATTAAATGTTAAAAAAAGCGGCGGGGCCTCGTTATTCTGCGAGATCCAGCTCTTCTTTGACGGCATCGATCATGGCATCAACGGTTTCTTCTTCCAAGTCGGTGCGTTTGACAAGTTCGTCGCGGTCAAGGGCAAGCACGCTTTTTGCTGTGTCACATCCAATGTGGATGAAGGCGTCGATAACCCACTGGTCGAAAACGTCTGCGAATTCCGTCAATGGAACGTCTTCCTCTTGATCAATATCGTCTCTGAACACATCAATTTCGTAGCCGGACAACTTGCTGGCCAATTTGATGTTGTAACCGCCCTTGCCAATGGCGAGGGAGACTTGGTCGGATTTCATATAGACATTGGCCATCTTGTTTTCTTCGTCGATGTCAATGGAGGAAATCTGAGCGGGACTGAGGGCTCTGCGGATAAGCAATTCGTTGTTGGCGGAATAATTGATGATATCTATATTCTCATTGCGAAGCTCACGAACGATGCTGTGGATACGGCTTCCCTTCATACCAACGCAAGCGCCCACGGGGTCAATGCGGTCGTCAATGGATTCAACAAGTACTTTGGCTCTTTCACCGGGTGCGCGAACAACGTTTTTAATGGTGATAAGACCATCGTAAATTTCCGGAATCTCCGTTTCCATAAGTCTTTCAAGGAAAACGGGAGAAGTACGTGAGATAATGATACGTGGGGTGGAAGACTGAATTTCCACGCGCGACACCACTGCCGTGAGCGTATCACCCTTCTTGTATTTGTCTGCCGGGATCTGCTCGGATTTGGGCAGAACCAATTCCACGCGGTCCTCATCATAAACGAGGATTTCCTTGCGCCAAACTTGGTTTACTTCACCGGTAATGAGTTCGCCGATGCGGTGTTCGTATTTCTTGTAGATGACGTCCTTTTCATATTCCATGATCTTGGAACTGAGGTTTTGACGCAGTGCCAGAATCTCACGGCGAGCGAAATCAGACATTCTAATATTTTCAACTACTTCCTCTCCGATTTCAAAGTCAGGCTCAATCTTGATGGCGTCAGATAAGGCAATTTGGTTAGCTTCATCTTCAACTTCTCCGTCTTCAACGATTTCCAACGTATGCTGGATCTCTAAATCTCCACGGTCTACGTTTACAATGATGTCAAATTGTGCATCTGGTCCGAACTTTTTGATAAGGGCGGCACGAAATACATCTTCCAAAATGTGCATCAGGGTTTCGCGATCGATACTTTTTGATTCTTTGAATTCCGCAAAGGTGTCGATTAGATTAACATGTTCTTCCATTTTACTATATATTATATATGTAACTAAATTATTTTCTCCATTCCTATAAAAAAACTCCCACCAAGGAAGGTGAGAGTTTCTTCAGTTGAGCTAGCAGGATTCGAACCTACACAGACAGTACCAAAAACTGTAGTGCTACCGTTACACCATAGCTCAATTCCTTTCATCAATTGAGGCCGCAAAAATACACTTTTTTTCTTATTGGAGAATTTAAAAAAAATTTTTTTTATTTTTTTTTGTGCCGAGTATATTAAAAAAAATGTACTTTTGCGCTGTCAATAAAGGCACTGGCCCCTTAGCTCAACTGAATAGAGTATTTGACTACGGATCAAAAGGTTACAGGTTTGAATCCTGTAGGGGTCACTCAAAAAAGGATGCAATTCTGCGTCCTTTTTTTGTATATTACCTCTTATCTTTGAAGAAATCACGCAATAATTGCGCACAAGAATCTTCCAATACACCTTTTGTGACGTTGAGGTTTTTTTGCATAAAGTCGGCGTGAAGAAGCGTATATCCTTTTTTTGGATCGCTGGCCCCATATACCAGCCTTTCGAGTTGGGCGTGCATGATGGCGCCAGCGCACATGATGCAGGGCTCCAAAGTCACGTATAGTGTGCATTTTCGTAAGTATTTGGCCCCTAAGGCGCTGGATCCGGCCGTAATGGCAATCATTTCCGCATGCGCCGTAACGTCATGAAGTACTTCCGTCATATTGTGCCCTCTTGCGATTACTTTCCCCTCCAAAACGACTACGGCTCCTACAGGAACTTCGTTGGACTCGTATGCGTCCATGGCTTCGTTAAGGGCTAATTGCATGAAATGTTCGTCGCTATTTTCCATTTTTCTACTTCTATTGTTTAATGAATTGGCAGATGAATTCGGCGATAATTTTCGGCATGGGATATTGTGTCACTTTATCAAAAGGAACTAAGATTTGCTCATCGGTGAGTTTTGGCTCTTTTCTTAGGTGTTTAAGGTAGAAGTTGGCGTAAATGGTTTGATGAGTCAGGAGTTCTTTTACGCGGAAGACGGCTTTTCTTCCACTTGGAAATGTTTCGTTTTTGGTTTCTTGTAGTGGAATTTGATACATGTTCCGCCAGATGTCTTGCTGGTTTCGTTTTTCCAATATCATCATATCGTGATAGATACAGCAGGTGAAATGAAAAAATCTTTCTGTCCGCACGAGCGTATGTCGTTTAATGGGCAGCGTGCTTGTAAGTCCGTGTTCCCGAGCGTAGCATTCGTGGCGAAAAGGGCAGTCGTCGCATTTTGGATGCTGCGGTGTACATTGCAAGGAACCGAAGTCCATGGCTGCCTGATTAAAGGCTCCGGGCTGTTTTTCGTCCATCAGTGATATGCATATTTCTTTGATCTTAAGTCGGGTGCTGTTTTCTGAAATGTCTTCGCAAATGCCAAAAATCCGACTAATGATGCGAAGGACGTTCCCATCAATGGCAGGATAGGGGAGCCCGAAGGCGATAGAGGTTATGGCAGCTGCAGTGTACTCGCCGATACCCTTAAGCGCTTTGATTTCTTCATAATTGTTTGGAAAGACGCCGTGGTGGCGTTCCATGATTTGTTGTGCGGCCGTATGCAGGTTGCGGGCTCGGGAATAGTAGCCAAGTCCCTGCCATAGTCGAAGAACTTGCTCTTCGGAGGCGTTAGCGAGTGTGCAGATATCAGGAAAGGTTTCTATGAAACGCAGATAGTAGCCCCATCCCTGCTGTACGCGGGTTTGTTGAAGGATGATTTCCGAAACCCAGATTTTATAAGGATCCTCTTCCCCGCGCCAGGGAAGGGCGCGTTTGTGTTCATCGTACCACGTTAGCAACGTGTGTGAGAATGACATGTTAGTTGTTCTGAATCAATTCAAACAGCTTGTCCAAGTTCGGTGTGAGGATGATTTCCGTACGGCGGTTCTTAGCGCGTGCTTCCGCATTGTCGGAATTATCAATGGGCAGGTACTCGCTGCGACCGGAGGCGGAGAGGCGCACGGGGGCGATGTCTCCGTTTTGCAAGATGGCCTTGACCACGGAGGTTGCGCGCATGACGCTTAAGTCCCAGTTGTCTTTTACTTGACCATTACCGCGGAATGGTACATTGTCGGTATGGCCTTCAATGAGGACGGCGATGTCCTTTTCACTTTCTAATACGCCGGACAGTTTCTTAATGGCACTCAGTCCCTGTTCGTTAATGGTCCAACTGCCGGAGGCAAACAACAGTTTGTCTTCCATGGACACATAAACTTTGCCGTCTTTTTCCTGTACGTTGAGCCCGCTGCCTTCAAAACCCTTGAGGGCAGAACTAACCTTCTCTTTCAGGGCTTTGACTTCGGCGTCTTTTTGGTTCAGAATGTCCTGCATCTCTTGGATGCGTGCCTCTTTAGCCGCTAAAACCGCCTTGGCTGCATTAAGGGAGTCTTGCTGCGCATTAAGCAGGTTTTCCTTTGCAGTCAGTTCGTCTTTGTATTTGTCGATGTTTCCCAACAGACTATTCATTTGGTTCTGATTGCTGACATTCAATTCGGCAAAGTCTTTGAGTAAGTCATCGTAGTCTTTAGTCGCTTTTGCTAAATCACGCTCTGATTGGCGGAGTTTTCGGGAAAGGGAAAGCGTGTCTTTCTTGAGTTGCTCCGTTTCCAAAGTCAGGTCGTTGACTTGTGCGGTCAGTTGTTTTTTTGCGTTGGAGAAATCCACGTTCTCTGCATTAGCATAGGTCAGGTCATCCTGACACCTTTTGTATTGATTCTGCAATTCATTGTATTTCTGTTTGGTCACACAGCTGTTGAAAGATGCAGCCAGACAGATGCTAAAAAGGATGATGATTAGTTTCTTCATTTTTACCATATTACAAAACGTGCAAAAATACGACCTAAAGGACCTTCTAACGAATAGTTAGAAAGAATTTTATAAACAGATGGATTTTCATAAGGATTGGTTGTGTCAATCACAATGAAATCTATATTTAACCAACTCTTTTAAAATATTTTATGGTATGTTTTTTACAAGGATAGAACTTCTTCTACCTGGCGATACAGTTCGTTGAAGTCTCCGTTGTTTTGAAAAACAAAGTCAGCCATTTCCATGCAGCGTCCCACGTTTTGATGGGCGGGGTCGGTGGAGTTCATTTCGCGTTGTTCGTTTTCCATGAAGGTCTCAAAGGTGACATGATCGGTTTCAGAGTTGCGAAGCACGATGCGTTCGTAGCGTATTTTTGGATCCGCATTCACGGCAAAAAGTAGGAAATGTTTGTTTTTGCGTAGGGATTCCACTTCTCCTGGCGTACGAATACTTTCAATGATGGCGTTGGCACCAGCAGCCTCTGCCTGCTTGTACAACTCGTCAGTGATGTAGGACGGCCCGTATTTCTCACGTAAGTCGTTGGCAACCACCACAAAGGTGTCCCTGTTGATTTCCATGCCGCGACGTTTGGCTTCTTCTGTCAGATAGCCGCGTACAGAGTAATGTTTGTAACCGTAATGTTGGATTAAGTAATCCACGATGGTGCCTTTACCTGCACCTAATGTTCCTGTTATACCAATGATTTTCACGATGTTAATGTGTTAATTTGAGGATGTATTCTTAAACCTTAAACTTTAAACTTGGAGAACTCCCACTTACTTAAATTTTCTTCTTAACGTAGAACTCAAATTCCCCTTCTATTTTTTTGCTTTTTCTTTTAAGAATGATGAAATAAATTACGATGAATAGCAAACAGGCAATAACACTTGCCAATTCATTGTGGAAGATGAGGTAGCTGCCGAAAAGAGCTGCCATTAGAACGATGAGCGGAAGCAGGTAGGCAATAATGACGGCCTTGCGTCCGGCACTTCCTTTCAGTACCAAGTTCACTTTGTCGCCTACTTCAAAGTGCTCTCCGTAAAGACTTTTAGCTGTCACAGTTTCCTGCTTGTGGTCGGAGGGCATACAGATGCTTTTGGCGTGACACTCGCTGCACGCAGAGCTGATGGTGATTTCTACTTCGACGTTCTCCCCGTCAACGGTCCGCACAATGCCCTCCTTGCAGATGGTGTCCTGGGACGTGTGATGAGTGAACGGTGAACTGTGATTTGAGTCGGGAACTTGATTCATATCTGTGATCTGATTTACGAAACTATGATGTTAAGTTGCTTTTCTTGAAACCTGAAACCTGAAACCTGAAACCAAAGACTCTGTGCGGACGCAATAAATTGCGTCCCTACAAGGTGTCATTCAAAGAGTGTCTTAAACATCTCCTCCACTTTTGCGATGGGGATGATTTTAATGTGGAAGTCGTTGAGGTTGATGCCTTTGAGGTTGTATTTGGAAACGAACATACGGTTGAATCCGAGTTTGTCGGCTTCGGCGATGCGCTGTGCGATGCGGGTCACGGGGCGCACTTCGCCGCTGAGGCCCATTTCGCCGGCGAAGCAGGTTTTGGCGTCGATGGCGATGTCTGTGGCGGAAGATAAAATGGCGGCCACAATCGCCAGGTTAATGGCGGGGTCTTCCACGCGCACGCCGCCGGCGATGTTCAGGAACACGTCCTTGGCGCCGAGCTTGAAGTGGCAGCGTTTTTCCAAAACGGCTAACAGCATGTTCATCCGTCGGATGTCGTAGCCCGTGGCTGAGCGCTGCGGCATGCCATACACGGCGGAACTGACCAATGCCTGTGTCTCAATCATCATCGGGCGGTTGCCCTCAAGGATGCAGGCGATGGCATTGCCGCTGAAGTCTTCTTCGTGTTGCGAAAGCAGAATTTCAGAAGGATTCAGAATTTCGTTGAGGCCGCTCTGCGTCATTTCAAAAATGCCCATCTCGGAGGTGGAACCGAAGCGGTTTTTGATGCAGCGTACAATGCGATAGCCGTAGTGCTGGTCGCCTTCAAATTGTAGTACGGTATCTACGATGTGTTCTAGAATTTTCGGGCCGGCCAAGGTGCCGTCCTTGGTGATGTGCCCGATGAGGAATACAGGAATACCTGTGGTTTTGGCGAGATGTTGGAATTCGGCGGCGCATTCTTTGAGTTGGGAGATGGAGCCGGCGGCAGAATCCAGCAGGTTGCTCTGCATCGTTTGGATGGAGTCGGCAATGATGATGTCGGGATGGAGCTGCTCCACGTGTTTGAAGATTTCCTGTGTACCGGTTTCGGTGAGCACGAAGCAGTTGGGCGCCTTTTGGTCGGAAAGGCGGGCGGCGCGCATCTTGAGCTGCGCTTCGCTTTCTTCGCCAGAAACGTACAGAATCTTAGGACCTTGCATGCGCAGAGCCATTTGCAAAAGCAGCGTGGATTTGCCGATACCGGGTTCGCCGCCCAAGAGGACGATGGAACCAGCTACGATGCCGCCGCCGAGCACACGGTCAAACTCACAGAAAGACGTGCTGATGCGAGGCAGTTGCAGAAGCGAAACTTCGTCAATGGGCTTTGGGGAACTCTTGGTTACGACAGTGTTGGAGTGCCCTTTGATAGGAGTGTCCTCGCGGGTGAGGACCTCTTCTACAAAGGTATTCCACTCACCGCAGGAAGGACATCGTCCGATCCATTGCGCCGACTGTGCTCCACAGTTTTTGCAGAAATATTGTGTTTTGCTTTTTGCCACGATAAATAGTATTTAACTTGAAACCTGAAACTTGAAATTTTTTATGTGGTTTTCTAATCAGGGTTGTCGTTTCTTTGAGGCGGCGAAAGTACGAAAAAACGGTGGAATTTTCTATTTTTGTGCTCCTAATTTTTTGACTTTATGAAACACTCTTTGAAGGAATGGTTCGCAGTTACGCGCTATTGGTCTTTCCCGGTATCTGTAATGCCGGTGGTCGTTACAACGGCCTGTTTGGCTTGGTCTTTTGATACTTCGCTCATTTGTTGGATGAATGTTGTTTTGGCTTTGGTCGGCATCGTTTTCTTTCACGCCGGCGGCAATGTTATCAGCGACTGGGCCGATTATCGGTCGGGCGTGGATAATGAAAACGCATTTGCAGTGCCGAATTTGGTGTTCCATAAGTTCAAACCGAATGAGTATCTGAAATTTGGAACCGTTCTGCTGGCCATTGGCGTGGCGATTGGCTTTGTATTGGTGCTGCGCACAGGTTGGACACTTTTGCTCGTGGGATTGCTGGGCGCTTTGCTCACAGTCGGCTACTCTTTCTTCAAATACAGGGCGTTAGGCGATCTTACCATCTTTTTGAATTTCTCTATTCTGCCTATTCTCGGCACAACGTATGTGGCTATCGGCTCCTTTTATTGGGATGCATTGGTGCTGGCACTGCCCATCGGTTTGATTACCGTCGCAGTGCTCCACGCCAATAATACGGTAGATATTGAAAGCGACAAAACAGCCGGCATCAAAACTTTTGCTATGCTTCTCGGTGTCAAAACTTCGGCCAAATTATACGTCGCCTATATGATAATTCCTTTTATATGTGTGTTTGGTGCTGTTCTGGTGGGCCGTTTGCCGTGGCTGTCGCTCCTCTGCATCATGGCATTGGTTCCAGCTGTCGGCAATATCCGTGCGGCCAGAC
This sequence comes from Bacteroidales bacterium, assembly GCA_045600525.1. Classification (GTDB taxonomy): domain Bacteria; phylum Bacteroidota; class Bacteroidia; order Bacteroidales; family WCHB1-69; genus F23-D06. The sequence continues at coordinate 13,287 of JAZRYC010000003.1, read as the reverse complement.
AATACGTTGTCAAAGGCAAAGACGCGCTGATGGGCCTGGATCAGAAAACGGCGCAATTGCAATTGGTGTTCAGCGTTCTGCTGACGCTCGGCCTTGTGATTGCCGCTTTCATATAGTCTTTTAAAATTTTAAGTATGTGCCAGATAAAAACTACTTGTAGGTTGGTTGTCCCGCTGCTGATTGCTGCGATACTGTGGTTCTATATGTTCAGCCCGTGGACGGCCGGTCTGACCAACTTCTGGTTGACGATGGCGTTCGCCGCCGTAGTGCTGACGACGATGACGCTGCTGTTTTCCAAAGGACAGGAAATCTTTCAAAATGTAGATAAAAACTTCAAAAACGTAGCGTTGCAGATTGTTATCGGCTTTGTGATTGCTTTTGTTCTCTGGGGGATTTTTTGGCTTGGCGACAAAGTTTCGCAATGGCTGTTTGATTTTGCCCGCCCGCAGGTAGATACCGTATATGGTATGAAAACGGGATTGCCGGACGGGGTGATTTCCCTGTTGCTGTTATTCGCCATCGGTCCTGCCGAAGAGTTTTTCTGGAGAGGCTTTGTGCAGCGCGAAATGGTGAAGATTCTCCCTCCCCGCAAGGGCTTGTTTTCCGCTGAAAATGCAGGTTTTGTGGTCACAACGATAATATATGCGTTGGTGCATATTTGGTCCTTCAATTTTATGTTGGTAATGGCCGCCATGGTAGCCGGCTTTATCTGGGGCTTGCTATACCGACTTCGCCCTTCTTTGCTGCCGGCACTGATTGTCTCGCACGCCGTCTGGGATGCATTGGTGTTCGTCATATGGCCGATTATGTAAGGATGAAAAATTTTTTCGCCCCTGACCATTGCCTTTCCATAAAGTCCTGATTGCGTGGGATAAAAAAGTGTGTGATTTTATAAAATTATTGGCTGTGGACGGACTTCCTTTTGAATTGGGGGAAGAGAATAATGCCGGATGGAAAGCTTTATGTGCATTAAACAATACTGCTCAATTTAATGGAACTGCCGAACGGACAGAGGAGGATATCGAGACTGAGAAATCTTCATATCATCTAACCATTCCTTGTAGAAGTCTTTTCCCTTCAGCTCACTGATCACAGATTACTGTTCACATATTAATATATTGGCCTATTTTTTGTACTTTTGCACGCTTTTCTCAAACAGGTAAAAATGCGTAAGACAGGTCTTTATTTCGGCTCGTTCAACCCTATTCACATGGGGCACCTGATTATTGCCGAATATATGTTGGAACATTCTGACTTACAGGAGATCTGGTTCGTTGTTTCCCCTTGTAACCCTTTGAAGAAGAAGTCTTCCCTTCTTGATGATCGACAGCGCCTTTATATGGTAAACCTGGCCATTGATGAAGATGATCGGTTTAAAGCATCGGATATTGAGTTTTCGCTGCCGCAGCCTTCCTATACTTGTCATACACTGGTGCATTTAGCTGAAAAGTACCCTCAGCGAGAATTCTGCCTTATCATGGGCGAAGATAATTTGCAGACGATAGATAAGTGGCTGAATTATCAGTGGCTAATGGACAACTATGATTTTTATGTCTATCCTCGTCCTGGATACGATGCCGGATTCTATAAAAATGGGAAGCGTATTCATTTTGTCGATGCTCCGCAAATGGAACTTTCTTCAACGATGATTAGGGAGAACATCAAACAGAAGAAATCAGTGCGTTATATGCTCCCGCCTAAAGTCTTCCAATACCTTGATGAAATGGGATTTTATAGATAGAATCATCCACTGTTAAACATTAAACCGTTAAAATTAGAATGGCTTTTAAACGATATAACATAGAAAATTTGGAAATCATCTCCGCCGGTGCGGAGGGCAAGGCTGTTGCCAAATTGGACGGCTTGACAATCTTTGTGCCATACGCTGTGCCAGGTGATTTTGTTGATGTGGAAATCTACAAACGCAAGCACGGCTATGCTGAGGCTAACTTGTTGGCTATCCGCACACCGTCTCCCGACCGTGTAGTTCCGCCGTGCGGGCATTTTGGCACTTGCGGCGGTTGCAAATGGCAGATGCTTTCTTATGAAAAACAATTGGCTTTCAAACAGAAACAGGTGGAAGACAATTTTCGACATCTCGGCAAGTTCGAGTTTCCGGAACTGATGCCCATCATCGGCTCTGAAAAGCAGTATTACTATCGTAACAAACTGGAGTACACTTTTTCCACGATGAAATGGCTTTCATACGAGGACTTGAAAAAATTCGAAGACGGCGAGTTCTACGAACAACGTTGCTTAGGTTTCCACGTCCCGGGTATGTTCGACAAGGTTCTCGACATTGAGCATTGCTGGTTGCAGGCAGCACCAAGCAACGACATCCGTCTTTTCTGCCGTGCTTATGCGCTAGAACACAACCTCGATTTCTACAATCCTCGCGAGCAGGTGGGCTTGCTGCGTAACATCATTATCCGTACTTCTTCCACGGGCGATCTCATGCTTGTAGTGGTCATCACCGAGCTTAACGACGACTCCAAGGGCTTTCTGCAGGCTATTGCCGACCGTTTCCCGGAAATCACCTCTTTGGTCTATGTCATCAATACAAAGATGAACGACGCCATTTTCGACTTGCCGTTCCATCTTTTTAAAGGTCAGGACTATATCATGGAAGAGATGGAAGGCCTGAAATTCAAAGTTGGTCCGAAATCATTTTATCAGACCAATAGCGAGCAGGCTTACAACTTGTACAAGGTGGCGCGCGAGTTTGCGGCCATCCAGCCCGACGACGTCGTCTATGACCTGTTCACCGGCACTGGCACCATTGCCAATTTCGTGGCGCACCAGGCCAAGCGAGTGGTGGGCATCGAATATGTGGATACCGCAGTGGCTGATGCAAAAATCAATTCCGCACAGAACAATATCGAAAACACGGAGTTCCTGGTCGGTGATATGGCCAAGATTTTTACCGACAGCTTTATTAAGAAGCATGGCAAACCCGACGTGGTGATTTCCGATCCGCCACGTGCCGGCATGCACCCCAACGTCATTGAACAGTTGTTGAAATTGGAGGTGCCGCGCATCGTTTATGTCAGTTGCAACCCGGCAACACAGGCCCGCGATCTCACTCTGCTGAATGAGAAATATAAGGTTGTGGCCGTGCAACCGGTGGATATGTTCCCCCACACACAGCATGTTGAGAATGTGGTAAAACTGGAATTGAAGTAAATTGCGGGCATTATTTTCGTATCTTTGCCCACTTTAATATATGATTATTGTAAATAACAACAAATATTCACTTATATGAAAAGACATCAGATTTCTACAAAATTCCTAAGTATTGAAAAGGTAGCTAAAATTGTAGCTCGCCGTCAGAAAATTGAATTGTCACAAGAAGCCATTGACGCTGTGCAAAAGTGTCGTGCTTATTTGGACAAGAAAACAGATACAGAGAAAGAACCCATTTATGGTGTGACTACAGGATTTGGTTCTCTTTGTAACAGAAGCATTTCAAAGGAAGACCTCTCTACGCTGCAGCGCAATCTCGTGATTTCACATGCTTGCGGAGTAGGTAACGAAGTGCCGCAGGAAATTGTGCAATTGATGTTGTTGATGAAGATTCAGTCCTTGTCATATGGCCATTCCGGCGTTCAATTGGCTACCATCCAACGTTTGGTTGATTTCTATAACAAGGGAGTTTATCCGGTTGTATATCAGCAGGGCTCCCTTGGCGCTTCTGGCGACTTGGCTCCGTTGGCCCATCTTTCTCTTCCTTTGATCAATATGGGTGAAGTTTACTATCGTGGTAAAAAGTATGCTTCTTCTGTCATCAATGAAAAATTCGGTTGGGAACCGATTACGCTCCAGTCTAAGGAAGGACTTGCTTTGTTGAATGGAACGCAGTTTATGAGCTCATATGCTGTATGGCTGCTCATCAAGGCTAAAAAACTTTCTTGGTTGGCCGATATCGTCGGAGCTGTTTCTTTGGATGCCTTCGACGGACGTATCGAACCGTTTAATTTGAATGTCCATCTGGTTCGTCCTCATGCCGGTCAAATCATTACCGCCACCCATTTTCAGGAGTTGTTGCAGGGTTCTGAAATCATCAAACGTCACAAGGAACATGTGCAGGATCCCTACTCTTTCCGTTGTATCCCGCAGGTGCATGGCGCCACCAAGGATTCCATCCAACATGTGCAGGACGTAGTTGAAACGGAAATCAATTCCGTCACGGATAATCCAACAGTGTTCCCAGATGAAGACATCGTAGTATCTGCCGGTAATTTCCACGGACAACCTTTGGCATTGGTTTTGGACTTCCTCTCTATTGCCATGGCTGAATTGGGTAATATCTCAGAACGTCGTATTTATCAATTGATTGCTGGTAAACGCGAATTGCCGTCCTTCCTTGTGAAGAATCCTGGTTTGAATTCTGGTTTTATGATTCCGCAATATGCCGCCGCCTCTATTGTCAATCAAAATAAGGCTTTCACGATGCCGTGTTCAACAGACTCTATTGAGTCTTCACAAGGTCAGGAAGACCATGTCAGTATGGGTGCCAATGCTGCTACCAAGTGTTATCTGGTGGTCAATAATGTGGAAAAAATCCTCGGTATTGAATTGTTTAATGCCGCACAGGCATTGGAATTCCGTCGTCCGCTCAAATCCTCTCCGTTTATTGAGGAATTTGTGAAGGCTTATAGGACGTTTGTTCCATTTGTGGATAATGATACCTATTTGCACGAACTCATTCAGAAATCGATTGATTTCGTGAATGGTGTGAATGTTGAATAATGATAAAACAGACAGAGATGTGTATAACATGTCTCTGTCTTTCTCTTAAATGAAGAAATCTTTGCTGATAGGATGTTGCGCGGCTTTGCTGTGTGCTTGTGGCCCAAGGGAGAAATTTCCCGATGAGCCTTATATTGAGTTTGTCGCTTTGGAAAAAATCGATAATGGAACAGGTAAAGATGATATGGCTAATCTGATCATTCATTTTCAGGATGGTGATGGTGATGTGGGCTTGGATGTTTCGGATACAACGGGGATTTTTTCCAAGGATTCTGCCTATTATTATAATTTCTTCATTGATTATTATGAAAAGCAGCACGGCCAGTGGGTGCTTGTGGATTTACCCACGCCGCTGCATGCGCGCGTTCCCAGACTAAGTGAGAATGAACCGGAATCAATTGAAGGGGAGATTACGATTTTAACATATATTAATAACTATTTTTCCCCCTATGATACGATCAAACTCTCCTGCCAGTTGGTGGATCGTGCGTTAAATGAGAGCAATATTATTGAAACCCCTGAAATAATTGTAAACAAATGATTATCACAGAGCAAATTAAGAATTTGATTCAATTGTCTTTGCGCGAGGATGTCGGCGATGGTGACCACTCCTCTCTTTCCTGTATTTCACCCGATGCCATGGGCGAGATGAAGTTGCTTGTCAAACAGGACGGCATTCTCTGCGGAGTTGAAGTTGCCAAAGAGGTAATTCGTCAAGTGGACGAAAGAATTACCATGGAGCAGTTTATGAAGGATGGTGATGAAATTCGCAAAGGCGATATTGTCTTCAAACTTCGCGGTCCGGCCTGTAGTATGCTGACGGCAGAGCGTAATATCTTGAATTTTATGCAGCGCATGAGCGGCATAGCTACCACCACTCGAGAGTATGTGGAGATGGTGAAAGACACTGGTGTCACTCTTTTGGACACCAGGAAGACTACTCCGAATATGCGCTTCTTTGAAAAATACGCCGTGACGGTGGGTGGAGCTTCCAATCATCGTTTCGGTTTGTTTGATATGATGATGCTCAAGGATAACCATATTGACTTCGCAGGCGGCATTGAAAAAGCCATCGATGCTGCCAATGAGTATCAAAGACTGCATGGTTTGAATTTGAAAATCGAGGTCGAAACTCGTTCTTTGGATGATGTGCGTCGAGTGTTGGCTCATGGTGGTGTTCATCGAATCATGTTTGATAATTTTACTCCCGACCAGATTGTAGAAGGCGTAAAACTCGTCAATCACCAATTTGAAACTGAGGCTTCTGGCGGTATTGTGAAGGAAACCCTTAGAGATTATGCCGTTACAGGTGTGGATTTTATTTCAGTAGGCGCATTCACTCACCACATTGCCAGTTTGGATTTAAGCTTGAAAACAATTATTTTCTAATGCATGAAAAAAGGCTTAAAAATATTCCTTATTACTATTGGCTGTATTGTCGGCCTTTTACTTTTGGTTTCCTTACTTGCGGGACCGATTGTGAAATGGTATGCCGAAAAGCATAGTGTGGAACTTTGCCATCGTGAGGCTGAAATTGGTCAGGTTTGGATTAATGTCTTTACAGGTTCGGTTATCATTAAAGACTTGCAGGTACAGGAGGAAAACGTACGGGATAAATTCCTATCCTTCGACAAACTATATGTTCGTCTTTCTCTACCTAAAATGATAAACCGAAAAGTTCAAATCAATCGCATTAAATTGAAAGGTTTGGATGCCAAGATAATTCAGAATGGTATTCGCTTTAATTTCAGCGATATAATTGATTTATATGCGAATAAGCCACCTAAAAAAGAAAAGAAACCTTCAAAACCATGGGCAGTGGATATTCGGAAAATAAGCGTACTAAATAGTAGGGTGGTTTATGAAGATACCCATTTGGGTAGTCGTTTTGACACAAAAAATATTAATATCAATGTACCCCAGCTGTTTTTGTCCGGTAATGCCACTCATGCGGATATGTCTATGGACTTTGACAAAATGGGCAAACTGAATCTTTCTGGTGATTATGATATCCAAAAGGGTGATTTTGGCGGCGAACTTAAACTGTCGGATTTCAAACTCCAGGAATTGAGACCTTATTTGTTGAATTTTCTAAATGTCGGAATGATTTCAGGATTGGCCAATGGAAAATTGAAGGCTAAGGGAAATGTACATCATATTTTGAATCTGATAGCCTCGGGAAACCTATCATTAAAAAATGTTAATCTAGCGAATGCTGATCAGTCTCCCTTGTTGTCATGTTCTTCATTAAAGGTGGATATTGACAAGGTGGATCTGGGAAAAAATGAATATAGAGTTCACGATGTACTGGTAAACGACATGGTGGCCCATTTCAATATTTATGAGGATGGGAATACGCTTACCTCTGTATTGAAGAGACCGGCTAAAGATACAACGTCCACCGACAAATACGCTTCGGATACGCTGAAACAACAGGAAAATCCAATAAAACCTCTGTACTACAGCGTGGGCAATGTCAGTTTGAACAATTGTTCCATCATTTACGAAGATCAATCAATCACCCCGCAGAAGCAGACTTTCGAAGTGTCAGATATTAGTTTGAAGGCAAAGAATTTGCAGAGCGGTGTATCATCGCCTGTTGATTTGTCGGCACGATTGGGCAAGATGGGAAGATTATCCTGTCATGGTAATTTGGATCCCATGGACTTGTGCAATGCCACTGTGAATCTGACTATTAAGGATTTGGACATCACGGAATTCACGCCCTATGCCTTGCATTACTTGGCCTACCCAGTTACCGGTGGCTTGTTGTCTTTTGAAAGTACGACATCTATAACCAATAATTTGTTGGATAGTCGTAACACGCTGGATATGTATCGTCCAACTTTTGGCGACAAGGATAAAAGCATCACGCCTGCTGCCGCCAAGATACCCATGAAGTTGGCTGTGTATGTGATTACTGATCGTAAAGGCCATGCGAAGATGGATCTTCCCGTTAAAGGGGATATTACCTCTCCCTCTTTCTCGTTCCGTAAGATAATATGGAAGACCTTCCTTAATTTGGTGGTTAAGGTTGCCGCGTCACCAGTTGACTTTATAGCAAAAGTGATGACTGGAGATGGTTCGTTTGCCCCTATGTCGGTTCCCTTATCGCAGCCGGTTGAGTTGTCAATGGAAAATATACATCAGTTGAATCAATTGTCAGATGTTATGAAGGAAAAGGATATGATGCATCTGATTGTGAATGTTTCTGATGCTGATTCCTTGAATGAATCTGAAATGAAAACTGTTGAGCAGTGGGAACGGAAAGTCAGAGAAAATCTTCAAACAAATGGAATTTCTCCTGAAAGAATACATTTTGAAAAAAGTGAAAAGAAAAATTCCACAGAAGGATGTGTGAAAGCTGTGTTTAAATTATCAATGCCGGAGTAGAATGATCAAAATGAGTGACATAAAGGCAAAGATCCAAGCAGCTCGCGAGGATTTGGACCATGCACCGGTAGTAGGTCCGATAATACGTCGTTCTAAGAAAATATCACTTCCGGGCTTCCAGCACATGCCTTTGTATGATGTGATGCGGTTCTATTTTGAATCCCTAGGCAAGGGAATCATTTTTCAGCGGGCGGCGGCACTCACATATCGTATCTTTATAGCTTTGCTTCCCATGATTTTAGCCCTGTTCTCCTTTATCTCCTATTTGGGAGATAATGTTCAGCAGGCTTTGTTGTCGTTGATAGAGTCTATTATGCCGGTATATGCTTGGCCGGTGGTCTCAAATATGATTACAGAAGTGGTTACCATCCAAAACGGAACATTGTCTTCTTTTATGCTGGTCGTTGGTGTTTATTTTACGATCATATGTACGAATGGTCTTTTAGTGGCTATGAATACCGCCTATTTTGAAGAGGAGAAGAGGAATTTCTTCAAACAGTTGTGGATGAGCTTTGTGTTAATGGTCATCTTTTTCTTTGTCATTGTGGTTGTGGTAATGTTGTTTATTACAGCATCTTTGGCAATGAATTATGTACATCGTCATTTTACGGTGACAAGCGACAAAGGCTATTTCTATTTGATTCATGGATTGAAGTGGATCATGACGTACGCGGCCATATACTTTTTAGTTAGTATTATGTACTATATAGCTCCCGTTCAGAAAAAGTACTATCGGTTCTTTTCAGCGGGTTCGTCTGCCTGTACCATCCTCATGGTGTTGCTGTTGTGGGTTTTGAATATTTATTTTTCGAATTTTACAAATTATAATCTGATATATGGTTCCCTGGGTGCTCTGTTTGCCGTACTCTTGTGGATAAACTGGAGTTCGGTGATTCTATTGATTGGTTATGACCTGAATGTGAGTATTGCCAAAGCTAAAGAGAATAATGTTGAGCACAAATCAAATGGTAATACATAAATAATATATATACAATAAGTTTAATAAATATGGATAAATTTCTGGAAATTGTCTTTCCTCTTTTGATGGTGGTGTTATTTGCCGTCCCTTCCATTATAAAGGGAGCAAAAAAGGATGTTTCTCCTCCAAAAATGAATATTCCTCCTGATGATTTTGAGGAAAACGATTTTGAATTGGAAATAGATAGTGATTTGCATAAAACAGAGGCAAATATTCCGAAAGAGAAAGAATATTTCACATATGATGATATTGGAAGTTATGAAGATATTTCATCAAATAGGAGGGTTGAAAATCCGATAAAGGATCCCTCTGTAGATTCACAAATAGTTGATAATGAAGATAAAAATATTCCAGAAGTATCTTTCGACATGGAGGATTTATATAAAGGGGTTATTTATTCTGAAATTTTGAAGAAAAAGTATTAAAAACTTGGATATTAGCGATTTAATTTTTAATATTTTTTTGAAAGGAGGCAAACGAAAATTTTTGTAGTTTAGCCGGCTCAAATTAGTATGCGTATAAAAGTTTTAAGTTTAATATAAATTAATGGCTATGATTAAAAAATTACTCTCAATCCTAGGAGTGATCATCCTTTTCTCAAGCATGGCGTTTTCACAGACCAGTACCATCAAAGGTAAGGTCGTGGACCAAAGCGGAGAGCCTTTGCAGTTTACAAAGGTCTTCTTGAAGGTCAGCGACAAGGTTGTGAATATGGCTATGGCTGATGACAAAGGTGAGTATTCAATGTTCGGTGTGGAACTGGGTACTTATGATCTTGAGGCTGACGCCCAAATGACCTGTAAGAAATCAATGAAGAAAACCGGCATCAAGGTTGGTACCAGCCAGGTCCTCTTTATTGATTTCGAAATCAACTGTTCAAGCGACCTTGACGAAGTCGTGATTAAGTACGAACCGCCTGTGTTCGATGCTGATAACACGAGTTCTACGAGCCGTTTGAGTGGTGATAATGTGAGAACGACACCTGGTCGTTCTGTAACCAGCGCCTTGGCAAACCTTGAAGGTGTGTCCAGCGTCGATGGTGCTATGACTTCAGTGCGTGGTAACCGTTCCGATGGTCAGCAGACTATTATTGACGGTGTGCGTGTACGTGGTAACGGCGGTATCTCCATGCAGTCCATCGAAGAAGCCCAGTTGATTCAGGGTGGTATTCCGGCTGAATATGGTGATGGTACTTCCTTTACCGTCATTACTACAAAATCAGCTCCAAAAGATTTCCATGGATCTCTTGAATTAAGAGGTTCTATTGACGGATATAATAACTTCTTGGGTGCTGTTTCCATTTCCGGTCCCCTCTTGAAGGGTAAAAAGAAAAGCGATCCTACCAGAATCGGTTTCATGTTCAGTGGCGAAGTTTCCTACGACCATGATGCCGCTCCTGCACGAGGTGGCGTTTTCGTGGCTAATGACGAAACCCGCGATGCCATTATCGCCAATCCTTTGCGTTATGGTACTGAAGAATTAGGCGCTTGGTATCAAGAAGCCTCCTATCTTACAAGCGAATCCTTCCATAAGGAACGCGTTAGAAAAAATGCCGGCAACTGGGACTACCTCGGACAATTGAAATTTGACTTCACCATGGGTAAGAGACATAATATGAGACTTTCCCTCAGTGGTTCTTATGAATATGTAAAAGGTGCCTCTTGGAGTACGACATACGCTCTTTTCAATGGTGACAACAACCCCATCGTTACGAATGCCACCATGCGTTTCAATGCTAAGTTGAACCACCGCGTCTTTACAGATACCACTGGTGTCGGCGTTCTTAAGAATGTTATGTATGACATCAATGTGAACTACACCCGCTTTAATTCCTTTACCTATGCGGCCAATCATAAAGACAGATTGTTTGAATATGGTTATGTTGGACAATTCAAGACGACTAAAGCAAGGAGTTATCAACCTTTTGACGAACTCATTGTAATGGAAGATAGTATTCCACACGATTTATATAATGTTCATGAATTTCAGGGATGGTATGATTCACTTGTTACTTTTAATGTAAACCCCAATTTTGATGTAAATCCTATTCTTTCCCAGTACACCTTGAACTTCTGCAACCAATATCCTGTAGAAGATCTTTATGCTGCTTTGGGAACAGGTTATCCTATCGATTTGAACTTATATCAAACTTTTGGTGCACTGCGTAATGGTGATCAACCCGACCCGATCTATTCTATGTATGTTTCCCCTGGTGTTGTATATAATGGCTACAACAAGTCTCAAACTGAGCAGTTCGGTGTGAAAGCCAGCATTTCCATGAATATCAAGAACCACGAATTGAAGTTCGGTTTCGACTTTGAAAAACTGACCTATCGTGGTTATGGCATCGCCCCCGTTACCCTGTGGACGCTCATGAGAAACGAAGCCAACTCCCATATCACCGAGTTGGATAAAGATCATCCAATTATTACTGATGACGGCGAATCCTTCTGGGTTGATTATAATCGTTTGAATGTGGCATCCGATCAATCCGTATTTGATAGAAATCTTCGTACCTCCCTCGGTCTTAATCCAAATGGAGACGATTGGATTGATATTGACAACCTTGATCCCACTGTTTTTGATGTAAGTATGTTCTCCGCTGAGGAATTACTTCTCGGTACTTCTTCTGGTACCTCTCCATTGGTTAGCTACTATGGTTATGATTATACCGGTAAGGTGAATCGTAATAAGACCACCATTTCTGACTTCTTCAATGGTGAAGCAAACGGACAGAAAACATATAACATCGGTGCCTATGAACCCATTTATATGGCTTTCTACATTCAAGATAAGTTCTCTATCAACTCCCTCTTGTTCAATGTCGGTTTACGTGTTGACCGTTTTGATGCAAACCAGGAAGTGTTGAAGGATCCTTATTTGTTCCGTGAAGCCTATACCGTGGACAAAGTGATGGAAATCCTTCGCAGAAACAATGCTAATCTTGCCACATCTGATGTTTTCGCATCTAATGCTCAAAACGACTGGGTTGTGTATTATTCCGGAAGTGACACTTATTTGAGCGAAGAAGATATTGCCGGTTCTGAATTCAATGCTTCTTCCGTTGTCGGTTATCGTAGCGGCGACGTTTGGTACGATGCCAGCGGTAAGGAAGTAAGCGACCCTGAGTCTGCCCTTTCTCTTAATGTGAACGGACCTCTTTTGAGAAACCCGCTTTATGACGAAAATAACAACCTCATCTCAGGTATTACGAAGGTTGAATCCAGCGCCTTTACAGATTATATCGCACAATGGTCTGTAATGCCTCGTATCTCCTTCTCCTTCCCTGTATCTGATAACTCTTTGTTCTATGCTCACTACAACATCATCACCTCTCGTCCTACGAATTTGCAGATCTCTCCTGTTGATTACCTCTTTATCTCACAGAGAAAATCAGCTGGTGATATTATCAATAACCCGAATATGAAGCCTCAGCAGAGTATTGACTATGAAATCGGTTTCCGTCAGAAAATCGGTAACAAGTCTGCTATCAGTATTAGCGCTTACTATTCTGAAAAACGTAACCAAATTCAAGCTTACCGCTTCTCAGGCGCATATCCGAATACTTATTATTCTTATCAAAATATTGACTTCGGTACGGTTCAAGGTTTCACCTTCGCCTATAAGATGAATAGAACTCACAATTTGACTTTGTCTGCTAACTATACCCTCCAATATGCTAAGGGTACTGGTTCCAGTACGACTTCCCAGTTGTCTATTCTTGCCGCAAACCAACCGAACTTGAGAACTCTTACGAACCTTTCATTTGACCAAAGACATAGAATTGGTGTGAACTTAGACTATCGTTTCGAAGACGGTGCTTCTTATGATGGACCTACTTCCGAAAAAACTGTCATGGTTGATGGAAAACCGACTACCAAGACCATCCAATGGTTGGCTAATACCGGTGTTTCCCTCTTGTTCTCCGCTGCATCCGGTACACCGTACACGCGTTCAAGCACACCTAACTCTAATATCGTTGCTGGTACTACTACTACGATTTCTGGTTCTCTTTATGGTTCTAATATGCCTTGGCAGTTCCAATGCGACCTTCGTATTGATAAGACCTTTGTATTCAATTTGAATAAGAATGCTAAGGATAAAGACGGCAATGCTAAGTCTGCAAAACCTGGTTATTTGACTGTTTATGTTGATATTCAAAACCT
>JAZRYC010000002.1:0-2703 GCA_045600525.1 Bacteroidales bacterium | reverse complement strand
TAAGATCATATCCTATCACCGTGGCTTCTTCACCCTGGGGTTTTATTTCCGCAATAAGACTCTTGAGGATAGATGACTTTCCACTACCCGTTTTTCCGATAAGATATACAAACTCACCCGGGTTAATGGTAAAGGAAATCTTCGGAAGAACAAGTAATTTCTTCTGATATACATCCACCTCCCTGTATTGAATAACCGGCTGTGGCAAGCCCATTTCCGCAGACACAGACTGATTCTCGGAAGAATCGGTCACGACTTCCTCTGGTTGTTCATTCTGCAGTTCGGAAGCGACGGGGGCTTCTTTTTCAATCATTTCGGAAGAATTAACTTCCTCTTCGGTTTTAGGCATCGATGTTGGCATAAGTAGCGTTTTGTTCAATAAATTCACGACGTGGCGGGACTTCGTCACCCATCAGCATAGCGAAGACGCGATCTGCTTCAGCGGCATTTTCAATAGAAACCTGACGCAACGTACGATGCTCAGGATCCATCGTAGTGGACCAAAGTTGTTCTTCGTTCATTTCACCCAAACCTTTGTAGCGTTGCACGTGTACACTGTTTTCATTGCCATTCTTTCCCATTTCGGAAACAAACTGCAGACGTTGTTCTTCTGTCCAAGCATACTTTTGGTCCTTGCCTTTCTTTACAAGATACAACGGCGGCGTAGCGATATATACGTGACCTTGTTCAATCAATTCACGCATATAGCGGAAGAAGAATGTGAGAATCAGGGCGGCAATATGGCTACCATCCACATCGGCATCGGTCATAATAATAACCTTGTGGTAACGAAGTTTGGAAATATTGAGGGCTTTGCTGTCCTCTTCGGTGCCGATGGTAACGCCGAGGGCCGTATAAATGTTTTTAATTTCTTCACTTTCAAAAATGCGGTGCTGCATGGCCTTCTCCACATTCAGAATCTTACCACGTAGGGGAAGAATAGCCTGATAATGGCTATCACGGCCCTGTTTAGCCGTTCCACCTGCAGAGTCGCCCTCCACGAGGAAAAGTTCGCACTTTTCAGCTTCTTTAGAGGAGCAGTCGGAAAGTTTACCTGGAAGTCCGGATCCGCTGAACGCTGTTTTGCGTTGCACCATTTCACGAGCCTTACGGGCGGCATGACGAGCTTGGGCAGCCAGCACGACCTTATCAACGATATCCTTGGCATCCTTCGGATTTTCCTCCAAGTAGTTCGTCAGCATCTCACCCACCATCTGATCAACAATACCCGACACTTCGCTATTACCGAGTTTCGTCTTCGTCTGTCCCTCAAACTGAGGCTCCGCCACTTTTACGGAAATAATGGCGGTAATACCTTCTCGGAAGTCATCACCGGAGATCTCAATCTTATCCTTTGACAACTTGTCGAGCATCTTATTGTCCTCAGCATACTTTTTCAACGTACGGGTCAGTGCACGTCTAAAGCCAGCCAAATGCGTACCTCCCTCTATCGTATTGATATTGTTCACATACGAATGAATCACTTCGTTGAACGAATTGTTGTACTGCATGGCAACCTCAACGGGGACACCTTGTTTTTCGCCTTCAATATAGATCGGCTTTGCCGTAATCTTAGTCTTACCCTCATCCAAATAAGCAATGTAGTCACGCAGACCATTTTCAGAATGATAGGTATTATGGAGATGTTCGCCATTCTCATCCGTAGCGCGCATATCCGTAATAGACAGGGTGATGCCCTTATTCAAATAAGCCAATTCCTTCAAACGATCAGAGAGCACATTATAGTCATAAATGGTCTCATAAAAGATGGTATCATCCGGCTTAAAGGTCACCTTCGTACCGCGATAATCGGTTTCGCCAACCACTTTCACAGGATAGAGCGGTTTGCCCATCTCATATTCCTGCATAAAATGTTTGCCGTCGCGGAAGACTTCGGCTTTCAAATGGGTGGACAGGGCATTCACGCAGGACACGCCGACACCGTGCAGACCGCCAGACACCTTATAGGAATCCTTATTGAATTTACCACCGGCATGAAGGACGGTCATAACGACCTCCAAGGCGGAGCGGTGCTCCTTTTCGTGCATATCGGTAGGGATACCACGACCATTATCAAGCACACTGATGGAATTATCTTCGAGAATGGTAACTTCTATATTATTGCAGAAACCGGCAAGCGCTTCATCAATAGAATTGTCCACGACTTCGCTCACAAGATGGTGCAGACCGCGCTTGCTAACATCGCCGATATACATGGCAGGACGCTTACGTACGGCTTCCAGGCCTTCAAGTACCTGAATATTACTGGCGCTATAGGTTTCTTCGACAGGTTTTTGATTTTCTATCTCACTCATTTTCAATAACTTTAATTATTTTCATAAAACGAGCAAAGATAGGAAAAATTCGGCAAAGTCCCAAAGGTTTTTTATGAAAAAATATGAGCCTTGTTTTTCATCGAAAAGAAGCGGAAATTGTGTTGAAAAATGCACGTCTTCACCCTGCGATTTCCAGCAGATACATTCTAAACAAGACGTCTGGCACGGTATAGACCTTATCATTTACACTGATGAGATCCAATTCTAACAGTTTCTTCATCGCGGTTTGCACGGCGCTGGAGGACGCCAAGCGATGCCGATTGATAAACGCACCGCTCATGATTTTCGTCGCCTTTCCTTCTTTGGCTATGGCAAACAGCAGTTCTTTGTGTTTCTCAGGAAGCATCGAAAGCAACTGATGATACGT
>JAZRYC010000001.1:0-22883 GCA_045600525.1 Bacteroidales bacterium | reverse complement strand
CAGATACTACAACGGCGTCCCGCTCATCAATTCAGTGAACGGCAATGCCGACAATATGCCCGCCATCTTCCCGATTGCGAAGAAATACGCTGCCGTCGTGTTAGGCCTGACGATGGACGACAACGGCATTCCGCAAACTGCGGAGGTGCGCTTCACCATTGCAGAGCGCATCCTGGACGGTGCCAAACAGTACGGCATCGGCAGCCATCGCATGATGATGGACACGCTGACGCTTACGTGCAGTGCACAGCAACCGCTGGTTAAAGAGACATTGCGCGCCTTGCGAATGGTTACCGACAAATTGGGACTGCCCACCGCTTTGGGCGTCTCCAACGTCAGCTTCGGTATGCCCAACCGCGAACTCATCAACAGCACCTTCTTGGTCATGGCTTTGGAAAACGGCCTTACGATGCCCATCATCAACCCGTGCAATGCGGCGATGACCAACGCTATTTTGGCGTACAACGCGCTTCGCGGCAGCAGCAGCGATTTGGATGCCTTTGTCAACAACGCCGTGGCTCAGGAGAGTGCGCAACCTGCCGCCTCTCCCAAGCAGATGACCTTGGGAGAGGCCGTCAAACGCGGCTTCAAGGACGAGAGCGTCGCCCTCACCACGGAAGCCCTGCAGACGCAGGACCCGATGAGCATCATCAACGACATCCTCATCCCCACCTTGAACGAAGTGGGCAGCGACTTTGAGAAACAGAAAATCTTCCTGCCGCAGCTCATCTCCGCCTCGGAAGCCTGCAAAGAGGCCTTCGCCGTCATCAAATCCAAGTTCGCGCAAGGCGGCAGCCAAAAGGGCACCGTCGTGCTGGCCACCGTCAAAGGTGACGTTCACGACATCGGTAAAAACATCGTGAAGGTGATTTTCGAATCCTACGGCTATAAAGTCATCGACTTGGGCAAGGACACTCCGAAAGAGACGATTCTGGAAGCATACGGGCAGCACCATCCCGGCGTGATTGGCCTGAGCGCCTTGATGACCACGACCGTGCTGTCAATGGAAGAAACCATCGCCTTCTTGAAAGAGAACGGCGTGAAGTGTCCGATTTATGTGGGTGGCGCGGTGCTTACGCAGGCACTTGCCGACCAAATCCACGCCGACGGCTACACCAAAGACGCCCTCGAATTTGTGGAAGCGATTGAAACTCGATAAATAACGTTTATTATTATATTGTATATCCCTGTTGTAGTTACGGCAGGGATTTTTTATGCCTATCTATTAGAATTGGAAATAGATAAACGGCTGCAAATCGGCTGTGACAAATTGGTAGAGAATGAAGATGGAGGCCACAACGACTATTCCGATCAGCCATATAGGCATGAGGGCAAAGTTGATCCGGTACCAACGCTTGAAGTGATTGGGAAGCCAATGGATAATCATTCCTACAACAAACAATGTGAATACGGGCCAGTAATTACTGAGAATTTCTGGGATGGCGCTGGTATTCCAAGTTCCACCGATGCTGTTGACCATGGCTTTGGCGGTGTTCCATGCTGTCTCGTTGGCAATGGCGGGATCAAGATTTGAACCGGAACGGAAGAAAAGTCGGGTAAAGGAAATGAAGACAAAGGTCATGAAAATATTCCAACTGTTATTCAACCAATTGACGTCATGTCTGGGCCAAAAGGCTGAATATAGGCAGCGGACAAATGTGCCGAAGAAGAATACTCCGGACCATACCGTGAATATCATTAATATAGGACTCGGCCAAAGGCAGTAGCAGGAAAAGAAGGCTCCGAAAATCACGCCGGCCACCAAACTGCGTAGCCATTGTTTGAAATGACGCCAAATCTTGAATCCCAAAATACCTACACCGTTAAGTCCGCCCCAAATCATAAAATTCCAAGATGCGCCATGCCAAAGTCCTCCCAACAACATCGTGTTCAGCATATTGATATTAGTGCTGATTTTCAGTCTGGCGGTTTTGCTGGCTAAGGAAACGATGGTTAATATGACGGCAATAGAAGCTATTACACTGGCTACTACGACGCTCTTGGTAAGCATAATGATGACGAAGGCGATAAACAAAATACAGAAATAGGTGCCGAAAGTGGCGTTCCGATTTCCTCCTAATGGAATGTATAGGTAGTCTTGCAGCCATTTGGAAAGGGATATGTGCCAGCGTTTCCAGAAGTTGCTGGGCGAGTCTGCCTTGTATGGAGAGTTGAAGTTTTTAGGAAGGTAGAACCCCATCAACATGGCCACGCCAATAGCAATGTCGGTATAGCCGGAGAAGTCGGCATAAACCTGCAGGGAGTAGATGAATAGAGCGGAAAGATTCTCAAACGCCGTGTAAAGGGAGGGGTTGTTGAATACCCGATCCACAAAGTTGACGGCAAGATAGTCGCTCATAATGAGTTTTTTTGCCA
The DNA here is from genome assembly GCA_045600525.1 of Bacteroidales bacterium. Taxonomy (GTDB): domain Bacteria; phylum Bacteroidota; class Bacteroidia; order Bacteroidales; family WCHB1-69; genus F23-D06. The sequence continues at coordinate 20,507 of JAZRYC010000001.1, read as the reverse complement.
AACCATTTAGAATCCAAAAAACGGCGATGCCGAATTGACGGCGACTGAGGAAGAATTTTTTATATAGTTGTGGTACGAATTGGTCGGCGCGGATAATCGGGCCTGCCACCAGTTGGGGAAAGAAGCTCACATAGAAACCGAAATCAAGAATGTTGGTGACATGTTTGATTTTTTGTTTGTAAACATCTACCAGATAACTGATGTTCTGGAAAGTGTAGAAAGATATGCCGACGGGAAGGAGAATTTTGGATGCATCAAAGTATTCTTTTCCGGAAAGATCGTTGCTCCATTGGGCCAACCAGTTGATGACTTCGTATTTGCTTCCGACGATGGTGTTGTAGGCATCTGTGAAGAAATAGGCGTATTTGAAATAGAAGAGGACCAATAGGTTTACGATGACGCCGAAGATCATGTGGAATTTTCGTGCTCCTTGGCGCTTTGAATGATCCATGAAGGTCCCTAGAAAATAGTTTAGAAAAGTGTCAAAGATGAGGATCAGTACAAAGAGGCCGGATGTCTTGTAGTAGAAAAAGATGCTGGCGAAGAAGAGAAATCCGTTGCGGAGTAGCCGCTTGCTGTGAAACAGGGAGAATACGGCAAATATAAGGGCAAAGAATGCCCAAAAGTTGAATTGCGTAAACAACAACGGATATTGCTCGTTAAAAGAGAAAATATTGGTTAGAAATATTTTAAGGTTATCTAATGTCATTCGTGTCTTTTTTTATTTCTCTGATAAATGCATCGTAAAATAGGTCTCCGATGAGGTTGTATCCTGCGGCGGTAAAATGTACGCGGTCTTTTTGGGCAAGTCCTTTTTTGCGCCAGCTTTCCATGGAACGCAGTCCTCCCATAATGTGGAATTGGTCCCAGACGGCACCTCCTGTGAGGTTGGCGAGTCGGTACATGACATCGGCCACGTCGGGGCCGGTGGGGTTGACGTAATAATGGTTTTTGCGACCGCGTTTCCAGGTGTCGTTATTGGAAAAGAATATGAAGGCGCATTCGGGATTGGCTTCACGAATTTGATTCACTAATTTCAGGTAGTTGTTTTTGAAAGCTACAGAATCAAAGCCACTGCCGTAGGCGTCGTTTACCCCGATTCCGAAAATGACGAGGTCCGGTTGCAGTAGTTTCATATCACGGGCAAAATTCTTGCAGCGCAGATAGGATCCGGTTTGTGCGCCATTGACTCCGATGGAGGATAGCGTGATGCCGGGTCGCCCGTTTTTCAGTAGGATGCCGTTTACCACGAAAGTATCTCCTTTGCTGCATGGAAAATATAGGGTGAAATCTTTGATTCCTTTGTCAAAATAGAAGAAGTATCGCCCGTTGTCCAGATCTTCGCTGTCTGGGAAATGGTAAATTGTGTCTTCTTTGAGAATGGGGTCAATGGGCCATCCGTATGCGTTTCCTAAGAGGATGATGGTGTCGGCCACAAAATCGTATCCTTCCGCATTCATTTTCACGGTGATGGAGTTCTGGTTGTCGGCATTCCATACGGCAATGCCGGCAGCTCCTAATGGAAAGGTGTGCTCTTGGTAAACGTTTCGGATGAGGTTGAAGGGCTGAGCTTTTGAAATACGGTAGTCGTAAGGATTGTTGCAGACGGGGGCGGAAGAGTAGGGGAATATTAGTCCGCGCGAGGCCGGTGGAGCTCCAAAATCATCTAATAGGTGCTTTCGGATGCGGTGTGTCATGGTGCCAGCCTGCACGTGCGAGCCGCCGATGTGCAGTATGTGCAGGTTGCCCTGCTTGGTCTGTAGGAGTCGGTCTAACTTCTCATAGAAATGTACTAGGGTGATGCTGTCATGTCCCCAAAAAAGAGTATCTTCATCCAGATGTATATAGGTGTCTTCCTGCATGGAGTCGATATCATCAGCCTCCATTTCATCGGTGACGATGGTGTCCACAGCCAAAGTGTCGGTATAAGTCGGAATATCCGGTATGGAGTCAGCCTGTGTCAGGTCCACTTGAGCCAAAGAGGTAAGGGCGCCAATAAGAAGTAATGTGAGTGGTATTATCTTGCGGAGGCGTTCCATAGAGTGTCGAATTGTTGTTTGGGCATGTTCTTACGGGTACGGTAAAATTCGTACATGGTGGCGAAGTTGTTGGCGAGAATCTTTCCTACCTTCTTGGCCCCGGCAGGGGTGAAATGCACATAGTCGGGACCGGCCAGACCATGCTGAACCCATGCGATCATGGAGTTTCGTCCTCCCATTACTTCATATAAGTCCCAATAGGCAGCGTGGTTGCGCAGTGCGATGGTTCGCAGGCTGTCAATGAGTTGTGGCAGCATCGGATACGTTTGAAGGGTCCCTCCCTTGCGTGTGCTCATGTCGGAAGGACCAATAAAGAGCAATGTTGCAGAAGGGTAGCAGCGCTTGATACGCTTGAATTGTTTGTCAATGCTGCTGCAGTAGTTGTCTAAGGATTTTTGATTATAGATGGAGGGTACGGAATTTCCGCCAAATTGCAAAATGATCATACCAACGTTAGCTTGTTGGTAACTTGTACGCAGCAATGTGTCTGTAATCAATGTGAATTGGTTTCCCGATGAACCACGCAACGGAATGTTGTCCACAGCCACGCCGTAGTCGTGATCAAGCATAATACCGTAAATGTCGGCCGAACCCTGCATGGTGATTTGCAGTGAGGTGGTTGCCGTATCCAGTTTCCAATGACAGGTGTGCACGCCAGTCTGCCCATTGCTGCAGACCTCATGATATCCCTTGATACGGTCTTTCAACGTAGCTGAAAAATTGCCCGTGTGGTCGTTGTAGAGTAGGGTGATGTTGGAGAATTTCTTGACGCGCGGATCGGTGTCTTTGTGTTTGGATACGTTGGCCCCAAAGGTGGCACTTCCCGCTAATCGATAACATTTGGCCATGAGTCCGTAGTTGCCCTTGCATCGTGCCCCATCTCCGTATGAGGAATACAGCGTAAGGCCTCCGGAAGCATACTGACTGACGGCAAAAGAAGGAATGGTTTGAATTACAGGAACCATGCCCGGTCCGCCGCCACCGAAGGTGGACTGGAAAAAGGTACGGATATTGTTGGATATGCGGTCCATCTCAATTTGAGAGTCTCCATAGTGCAATATGCGGACAATCTCTTGGTTCCCTTTTGCTTGTGCCATGCGGGCGAACATCTTGTCGAAAAATGTGACATCGTCGTTTGGGAGGTAGAAATGCCCAGTTTGTTCAGCCAGCGCCTCCTTGTATTGCCGAAGTGTGTCTTTAAGGTTATTGAGGTGCTGCAATTCCACAGAATCAAGTTCTTCTTTGATTTCCACTTCTGCTTGCGACTGACTAACGAGTACCTTTTCCAAGGATGGAAAGTTTATGGTCTTCTTTCCGATAGAAACACCTTCCTTGGGAAAGAAATAGCATAAGGTTCCTAAAGTGCCAATAATCAATATGATGAATATGAATATTTGATAGGGTTTCATTGATTTTTAGAGCCGTTTTTTTAAGGGGCGCAAAAGTAAACTTTTATTTTGTATATTTTATACATAGTATTTATTTTATGTGAGTTTGAATTGAGTCATGAATGAATTTTCAGGAAAATGCGGCTCGATGTCTGTGGAAATGCTATTTTTGCACCTTCAAATTATAACGATATGAAAAGAGCGCTTCTTTTGGTCGTCCTTTGTGTGATGACCGTTTTTCAGGCCCATGCCGTATTGAAGGAAAAGGATTTGGCGCAGACACTGGGTGTGCTACGCGCCGAATTGGAGCAGACATATAAGGAACAGAAGTCTATGTTGGCCATGTTTGAAAAAAGAAATATGGAGCAACATGCCAACCTTATACAGATGATGCAGAAGAGTAATCAGATTGCGTTGATGCTCTATTCACAGAATACGGACTTTACCTTTGATATGACGTATGCCTGTCAGGCTGCCACAGAACAATATCGGACGCTGAAGACGCATCACATGCCATACGATAAGATGAAGGAGCGTATCCAAACCGAAATTGATCGATATGAGGGACTTGTCAAGGCGCTGCAGGATCTTCCTCCACGACTGATGCCCAATGGGGAATTGGCACGCGTGCCCGATTCCATTAAGGCGTTGCTTCCGAAAATGGTGGTGGATACTTCCAAGATGGCACCTTTCTTATTGGATAAGCAGGGACAAGAGGATCGCAATGCGTGTCTTCAGTACGCCAATGCCCTTTTAGATAACTATAAAATGTTACTCCAAGACATTACGCGCGATGAGGAACATTACGGCAGAGTAATTAAACGCGTGGGCGAACTCAACACGTATGCCATGTCTAAATACGAGAAGATACAGAAAAGTATTTTCGTGAATGGCGGGGGGAATTATTTTAATACCCTTAAGCGTTTGAAAATGCATATACAACAGGCAAAACGCGATGCCAACGACAAGTATAAACCGTTGAGGAAACGTTCGCAGTGGCGCGGTCCCGTCATCGCCGGCGTTAGCCTCTTCATGTTGTTCTATATTCTTATTGCCAGTCTGCTAAGCTATGTGATTATGCGCTGGCTGCTGCCCAAACGTATTCGTGAAAAACATGTGGCTTCGAAAAAACGACCCTATGTTACCCTTGCTTGTGGCGTGGCTGTCTTCGCCATTTCCATAATGGTGGCCAGCGCCTTCATGAAACAGAACTTCGTCCTTATGGCTATTGAACTGATGATAATGTTCGCCTGGCTGATGGAAGTGATTCTGATCTCGTTATTGATTAGGCTGAATGACCGTCAGATCCGTTCCGGCGTTCGCGCGTATGCGCCCTTCCTGCTTATGGCTTTTGTGGTGATCATCTTCCGCATTATATTGATTCCGAATAATGTCGTCAATCTCATATATCCGCCTATTTTGTTGATATTTACTATTTGGCAGATTGTGGTGCTGAAAAGCAAATTGGAAAAACTTCCCGACAGCGATATGATTTATACGGTCATCTCATTGATTGCCATGATTGTGGCCTGTGTGGCTTCGTGGCTCGGCTTTGTTCTGATGGCAGTGGAGATCATGGTTTGGTGGACGATACAGTTGGCCGCTATTCAAACAATTACCTGTTTCTATGATTTGGCAAAGATGTATGAGTCCAAGCGTTTGGTCCGAAAAATTGCCGAAAAAAAGAATATATCTGTGAATAGTCGAGGAGACTACCAGAAACTGTATAAGAAAATTCAACCTAAAATGGCCAAAGGTGAATATATCACGCAAACCTGGTTCTATGATTTTCTCTTTAAGGCTGCTCTTCCCGTACTTGCCGTGATTTCGGTCCTGCTTAGCATTTATTGGGCCGCCAGCATTTTTGAAATGACGTCTTTCTGTCGTAAGATTTTCTTCTATGCATTTTTGAACAAGCCCGGCGTTATTCAATTGTCTCTCTTTAAGATTTGCCTGGTGGCTGCGCTTTGGTTTGTCTTCAAGTATCTGAACTATGCGGTTAAATCGGTTTATCAGCTGTTCCGCAAGCGCAGACTGAAGGATTTGAACGGCCCCAACAATATGGCCCTTATCAATAATGTGATTTCTATCGTGGTGTGGGGTATATATGTGGTCTTCGCGCTGATTCTTCTGCAAGTGCCCAGTAGTGGAATCTCCATCGTGGCGGCTGGCCTTGCCACTGGTTTGGGTTTTGCTATGAAGGACCTCCTGGAAAACTTTATCTACGGCCTCTCACTTATGTCGGGTCGTGTTCGTTTGGGTGACTATATCGAATGTGACGGCATTCAGGGCAAGGTGGAAAGTATTACCTACCAGAGTACGCAGATTGTTACTTTGGATGGCAGTGTGATAGCCTTTTTGAATACATCCCTTTTTAACAAAAATTTCAAGAATCTCACGCGTAATCATGGCTATGTGCTCGTAAAAATCCCCGTTGGCGTAGCCTACGGCGTGAATGTGAATAAGGTTCGCACGTTACTTGTCAAGGCGCTCGAACCACTGATGGTTAAGAATTCAGCCGGCAAGTTTATCGTTGATCCGAAACAAGGTATCTCTGTTAGTTTTTCAGATTTCGGCGATAGCAGTGTGAACCTGTTTGTCGTGTGCTGGGTGTTGGTGGAAGAAAAAGTGAGCTTCATCGGCAAGGTGAACGAAGTTGTCTATGAAACGTTGAATCGGAACCATATTGAAATTCCGTTCCCACAACGAGACGTACATATACATCATGTCATGCCGGATGAGTCTCTGCAAAAAGTTTCCGATACGCCCGACAAGAAAGGCTCCCATAAGTAATTATGCGTCCGAATAGAGATAATTAAATAAATATTTTGTAGGGTGTTGAACATTATGAAAAAAAGTGTACTTTTGCAGCCCTAAAAAATAGAACGTAAAAAATTATAAATCAAAAGTAAGAAATGGCAAACCATAAGTCATCTATCAAAAGAATCAGAGCAAACGAGAGAAAAAGACAAGCTAATCGTTATTATTCCAAAACTATGCGTAATGCCTTAAGAGATGTTCGCGCAATTGAAGATAAGAACGAAGCTATGCAAAGACTGGCAGCGATGTCTTCTATGATTGACAAGCTTGCTAAGAAGGGTATGATTCACAAGAATAAAGCCGCCAACCTCAAGTCCGGCTTAATGAAGAAAATCAACGCTCTTTAATCGTTACGAAGGCTTCCCGTCTTCGCTGGATGATGCAGACAGAATCTTATAGATTCTCCGTTCCCATACAGGTTCGGATGAGTGATTTAGACCCCTTTGTGCATGCTAACAACGGTGCGCAATGTAATTATTTTGATTTCGGCAGAAGCAGTTATTTTGAATACGTGTTCCAACAGCCTATCGATTGGAAAGAGATGGATATGGTCTTGGTGCATGTAGAGCTGGATTTCAAAGAGGGTGTAGAATTTCATGATTCCATTGTCTGCGAAACCAAAACAATCTCTATTGGTCATAAAAGCATTAAAATGATGCAGCAACTGCGAGACACGCGAACCAATGTCGTAAAGACGACTTGTTACAGCGTTCTCGCGGGATTTGACCGAAAAACGCACCTCTCCATTCCCATTCGTGAGTCCTATAAACAGGCAGTCGCCCAATTTGAGAATTTATAGGATGATAAGTAAAAACAAAATTTCAGATATCCGCAAGTTGCACTTGAAAAAGTTTCGCGACCTGCAGGGTTTGTTTTTGGTCGAAGGTAGGAAAAGTGTGGAAATGCTTCTTGCATCCACTTATCAGGTTGTGGAGGTGCTTGCTACGGAGTCTTCTCTGTCGCAAAATCTGTCTCTGCTGAAAGATCATCAGGTAACGCTTGCTTCATCGGAAGATATGGAAAGAATTAGTGCGTTAAACACTTCCCCCGACTTGTTGGCTGTGGTTCGTAAACCATCGATCATTTCTCCGGTTGACGATTGTCTGCCGATTCTCCTATTGGATCGAATTGCCGATCCCGGCAATCTCGGTACAATCATCCGTACTGCCGACTGGTTTGGCTTTCGTCAGATTGTCTGCTCTCCAGATTGTGTGGATCTCTACAATCCAAAAACCATACAGGCCACTATGGGCTCGTTTTGTCATGTGAAGGTTCGATATGAGTCATTGGTTGATTTTATCATTTCCCAGAAAAGAAAGAATAATCGTCGCGTTCTTGGGGCCTTCCTTGGTGGTGAATCTGTCAATACATTCTCTTTTCAGAAAACGGATATGATTGTGATAGGCAGTGAGTCCAATGGAATTTCTCATTCGGTTGAGGAGGCCATTACGCACAAAATCACGATTCCGCAAGTGTCAGACGGAAATCCTACCGCTGAATCTCTTAACGCTGCTGTGGCCGCGGCCGTCATTATGCATCAGGCCGCCGTTTCGCTTACTAGATAATCTTTATAGGAAAGAGCTTTAGTATATAAGTCTTTCCATCGTTCCTGTGATGATTTTTTCCAGACTGCTTAGTTTGCGATAATCTGCGCTTTTGCGTAGGCGCATGGCACAGAATATGGTGTAGAACTTCCGTATTGCGATTTTGTAGTAATGCACGAACAGAGCCGTAATAAAAGTGAGAAATACGTATCCCAAAGCCACTCCGATGCTTTTGCTGATAATCCAAACCAATGCGAATAGCAGTAAGTAATAGATTGGGAAGGTGGCTACTGTACTGATGACGTATTGGAAAGATGAATGAAGCATGGGATCTTTCACCTTCATGGTAAAATGCTTGGTGATGGACGTAGGTATGAAGTTGTTGATGTATCCGAAGATAAACAGAGGAAGCGACAACAACATTAGGATGGAGCGCAGTATGAATCGGAAGATGGATAGTTTTCGATTGATGACCCAGTGATGCAGGCCTCGTTGCTGAAGTAGGGTGGTGTATTCGCGTGTTTGCGACATGAGGAGCTCAAAGCGTTCGGGTTTTTCGTTTTTAAATTGTTTTAGGTTGGCGATAATGGTCATAGCCGCATCTTTCTGGTTGGGAAGGTAGGATGTGCGTAGCCCTTTTTGCTTGAGTAGGGATTTGCTCATCATCTGGGTGAGTGCCTCGATCTCATTATAGTATTCCGGTATGTCAATGTCAGGAGTGATTTCCTTGACGCGGGCACGGGCTTTCTCATTTAAGGCAAGGTAGGCGCGGTCGTGGTTCTCCTTGTAGGTGTCGAAAAATTCCTCGTAGGTAAACGGCTCTCCGACGGTGACCATAAGGTCGCTGCGGAAGTTGAAGTAGTTGGAGTAATGGATGTTCAAAGGCAGGACCTTGACGCCCAGTTGGAAATCGTTCATTTCTTCTGCAGAAAAGGCAATACGGCAGAACCCTTTTTTAAAGGTATTCATGAAATGGCCGTGTTGGTGCGTGGCTTCAGGGAAAATGACGATGGTGCCGCCGGACTTGAGCACGCGTGCCGCCCGATTGTAAAGGGCAAGGTTGCTTTCAATGTCGGAACGGTTTCCATCTCGACTGCGGAAGGTCGGCATGATTTTCAAGAAGCGAAGGATTCTGGCAACACCATCTTTTTTGAAGATGTCTCCGCGGGCAATGAAAACAGGTTGCCGATGATCCTGATACATGGTATGCAGGATGGCCATGGCGTCCATCAGGCCGTTTTGGTGGTTGGCAATGACGATGGTCGGTTCTCCCTTTTTAGGAATGTTCTCCTGATGAAGAATGTAGAAATGCCTGTAGTAAATGTGGTTGTGCGCGATGTTGAGATAGTTCATGTACAACGCATACAACCAGTCGAATTTGTCTATGTTTTCAAAAGAGATCATATTCCAATTCGATTATTCAATGATGGTCATTTCGTCAATGATGTTTTGAGCGTGTGCGAATTTGTCGACGATGAAAAGGAAATAGCGCGCATCTAAACTGATGTTTCTGCAACGATTGACGTCGTAGTAGATGTCGCTCATGGTGCCTTCCCAAACGCGATCGAAGTTGGTGCCGATAAGCTCGCCGTTGGCATTGATTACCGGACTGCCGGAATTGCCGCCCGTGGTGTGGTTGCTGGCTATGAAGGCAACAGGAAGCTCCCCGTTTTTGTTGGCGTAGCGGCCATAGTCCTTTTTCTCCCAAAGTTGTTTTAATTTAGGGTCAACTTGGTAATCGTAGATATCGGGATTTTCTTTCTGCATAATGCCGTCCAACGTGGTGTAGTAGGTGTAGCTGATACCGTCTGCGGGGTTAAAGCCCTTGACCTGTCCGTAGGTGACGCGCAAAGTGAGGTTGGCGTCTGGATAGAATATACGTTCTGTCTCCTTTTCGCGCAAAGCTTTGACATAGGTGCGGTAGTAGGCGTCAAGTCGGTCGCTGTTGGCCGCATATTGATCCCAGGTCGATCTATACTGATTGTAGATGATGTTGTATAGATTTAGCATCTCACTGTTTGCTGTTTTTGCCACCTGCTTGGTGGAGGCCTTTTCAATGAATTGTCTGAATTTAACGGCATCTGTGAAATAGGGAGCCGTGGTGGAGAGTTTCTCCCATAAGTCGCTCATGGCCTTTCTTGTGGCGGCCTCTTCTTGGGTGTAATGGCGAAGTTCAGACGGAATTAAGTTGGGATCTTGTTTGGTGAAGTAATAGGTGAAAAGTTCCACGAAGGCTTCTTTATCAATGGCAGGACAGTAGCTTTCGCGGAAGGATGCGTCGTTTTTTATCAGTTTTTCCCGATTGGCCTCAAAAGTGCTGGCATTGCCGTCTTGCGCGGGAACAACGAGAAGTCTGTAGTAGGGGTGTATGCTCCGACTGAGGATTTCTGAACCAAAGACGCATTCGCTGATAAAGGTTGATATCTTGTTCTCTTGTGCGTAGGAGGCATATACATCCTTCATTTCCTTTAACAGATTTCCATATTGTTTCTTCCGTTGAACATCGGCGTTGACCCAATTTTGAAAATCCTTTTCTGTGGACTGCTTTTTCCCGATGACATCGCATTCCAAGATGCCCTTGCTCTCACCTTGCCATTTTTTCCAGCCATTGGAAATGGAATTGGCCTTGGCAGAGTACATGAGGCGAATGCGTGGGGCAAGGTTCATCTGACGCTTCATGGCGTCAAGACGGATGGTGCGTGCGTCAATGGCGATGGGGTTTTGAACGTTGGCAACCACCTCCACACCGTCAGAAATGAGGAATTGTTCGGTGCTTCCCGGATATCCGAATACGAGGGTGAAATCGTTTTCCTCAATGCCTTTGATGGAAATGGGGAAGTATTGCTTCGGAGCCATGGGAATATTGTCAGGTGAGTAGGTTGCCGGTTTACCCTCTTTGTCGGTGTATATTCGCCAAAGGGAGAAGTCGCCCGTGTGGCGCGGCCAGATCCAGTTGTCGCTGTCGCCGCCGAATTTACCGATGCTTTCTGGCGGAACGCCCACTAAACGAATGTCCTTGTAGGTTTCAGTGACAAACATGAAATATTGGTTTCCGTAGTAGAAGGGCTTTATGACGGCACCATAGCCATTGTCCTTGGTGGCCTTGGCGGTAACAGCCTTGATGTTCTTTTCCACAATGTTTTGACGTTCTGTCTCAGAACTGTTGTCATCGACGCCGGCAAGTACCTGCTCGGTAACATCTTCCATATATACTAGGAAGGTGACGGTGAGTCCCTCCATGGGAATTTCTTCACTTTTGCTCTTTGCCCAAAAACCATTTTGAAGATGGTTCTGTTCCATTGTGCTGTGCGATTGAACGTACGAGTATCCGCAGTGATGGTTGGTGAGTACTAGTCCCTGCGAAGAAATGAGCTCTCCAGTGCACCCGCCGCCAAACAACATCACGGCGTCCTTCATGCTGTGATGATTTACGCTGTAAACGTCTTCTGCCGTCAGCTTGAATCCTAACGATTGCATCTCAGCTTCGTTGTAGTTAAGGAATAAGGGCAGCCACATACCGCCGTCGGCACGGGCAAATCCGATAATGACGGCAAAAAGCAGGGTGAAAAGAATAGATTTTCGCATACGAATTTTATTTTTATAATGAAGCGCAAATATACAAAAAATGAAGTATTTGTTCCGTTTTTAGGGAATTACCTCTATTGTATGTACTTATAATATATTGTAGGGAAAATTTTATTGGTTTGGTTATTTGTGTTGGCCCCAAGGAGAGCGTTTTAGGAACCAAATAGAACCAATCATCAGTAGAATGGAATACACCCAGTCAGCCGTCCATACGAATTGAATGGAAAAGTGGAATACTTCTGTGGACAGGTAGATGTATATCACGTAGAATACAAGTACGCCGCTTTCCAGCAGCAGTGCTTTCATGGTTTGTCCGGTCCCGGAAACGAATTCGAAGTAGATCATGGCTACCGCCATCAAAATGGAGGTGATGAAAATAACGTAGAGGGCTGGTACCGAGTGTGCCGCCAAGGTAAGATTGTCTGTGTAGATGGATGCGATTTGTTGCGGTATGATGGCAAATAGGCCGAGTATGGGAAGAAGGGTTAATAACGACATGAACAGTATGCGTCGAAGTGTTTGGGGAACCTCGTTGGAAAGTCCGGCGCCAATAAGGCGGCTGGTCAGGGTGTTTGCGCAGGAACCATATGCGAAGACGGTCAGCGTGCAAAGTAGAAAGACACTGCGTACGATTCCTGATATGGCCACTTCCTGTTCTCCCAAATGCTCTATCATAGCAAAGAACAGGAACCATGTGCCGAAGGAAAAGAGCCGTTGAAGCATAGTCGGTAGTGAAATCCTAAGGATGCGTTTGAGCAGACTGCCGTCAAATTCGCGGAAAGTGAACAAGTCGTATTTTCGATAGGGGAGCTTCTTGAATGTGTATAGGTAGAATACCACACAGGCGGTGATTTCAGCTAAAACGGAAGAAAGTCCTGCACCCGCCACGCCCATTTTGGGGAGTCCGAAGTGACCGAAAATCAGGGAATAGTCAAAGAAGATGTTCACTGCGGCCATGGCTATGGTGGTGTAGGTGATGATTCGCGTGTTGGACAGCCCGATGTATAATGAGCGAAACAGGAAGTTCATACTGACGAAGAGGATGCCCCATTGGCGGAAATCCATGAAACGCAAGGCTGATGAACAAATGTTGGGGGAGTGGATGATTCCACCGAGAATTCCTTTGGTGAAGAAATGCATGATGCCCAGCATGGCGCCTCCGAGTAGGATGGCAAAACCCAACCCGTGTTCGAAAATCGAACCGATTTTCTGATAGTTTTCCTCTCCGAAACGACGGGCTACCATAATTTGAACACCTATGGCGAATCCCTGTGTGATGGTGGTGAATACCAGATAGTAAAGTCCCGCCATCATCGCGGCTCCTAATTCCGCTGTGCCGACGTGTCCTAAAAAAATGGTGTTCACGAGCACAATGATGGTTTGAGCCAAATTACCGAAGATGATGGGATAGGTAATCTGCCAGATTTCTCTGCGGGATATAGAGAGTTCCATAGCTCAATTCTCTTGTGTGAGGTTTGGTTAGGCCAAAATGGCTTTGGAATGTTCTGTTAGTAAGTGGTGTAAGACAATTCCAAACGCAGACGATTCTTGTCGGTGAGCTCCGGACCACCGAATATCAAACGATTTGCCCGGACGCTGGAACCTTTTACAACAAGGTTGATAGAATTGCTTAGGTCGCTGGTTCCGAGTATCTGTTCTTGAACATATTTGGTGATGCGGAACCGATATTCGTGCTTGTCGGCGTTATATGTTCCACCATAATAGTTCAATGAAGTATAATATTCGTCATCGGGTATGTAGGCAATGGCTCCCGTACCTTTCTTAATGCCTTGAATGGACAGGCCGGCGGGCTGTGTGAGAAATTTCTCATCGGGATCTATATTGCTGATGACCAATTCGGCACGGTTGATAATAACACGGTTCCCCAAATGTTGGAAACTATTTGCCAGATTCGGGAAGGTGATGTGCGTTTTTACACCGCCAGTGGCTTGGAGAAATAACTTCTTTCCTCCGAGGGCGTGTTGTCCATTGACGACCTCCTGTACGAAATCCATGTCGTTGGAGGCGCTGTAGTTGTGCGTGTAGTTGGTAAAGCGACGGCACTTGTTGCTGCAGGGGAACGTATATTTAACGTTGGCCTTGCTGTCGTTGTGATAGTAGAGGATGATTCCGGTCAGCGAACTGTTCATATTGCTGACGATCATGCAACCGGTGGATCCGGTATGAGAATCGGCTGTTATACAGAGCCCTTTGAAGAAGTTCTGAAAACTGTTGGTGTTCGTCATGGATTCCTGGTTGTCCAAAAGATATTGTCCAAATGCCTGGGAAAGGCGGATGCGGAGGTGCGGGTTGTATGAGTTGGTGTCCACTACGATATTCGTTGATGGCTGTATCTGGTAGTTGGTAAGCGAGTAGTTGAGGGGAGTGGATTGGTGAGACAATGTACTGGTGTTATAGTACTTTCCATCCTTGGATATTTCCTCATCCAACTGGTATACGCGGACGCCGACAGCAGAAGTAGTGTCTCCGTAGTAGGATGAAATTTGAAGCGTCAACACCACGGAGTCAATAATGGGATGTTGTCCGAAGTTTACGGAAGATCCTTTCAAGGCAAATTGAGCATAAGTAGAAGCCTTCATGTCGCCAAAAACGGGATCATGTATGTTTCCAACGAGGTTGGCCGACATGTTTGTCGTGTTTACCGTATCTTCCAAGATGGAGTATGCCTCCAAACTTATCGTGTCCGTAAAGTCAGTGCCCACCTCGTCAATCATGTCTTGTCCGAAGGGGGAAATTCCATGCTCGCATGCTGTGAAGGCTGTTGTCAGAAATAGGATGAATAGAAAGTATGTAATTTTTTTCATGGAGATTATTTCTCAGAATGGTCCAGTAAAATCTGATCGTAAAATTCATCGTACATATCAACGTAGTTATCGTCGTCTGGGTGTTGTAGTACCGGCTTGCCGGATTGCTCCACGTAGGTTAGGATACGCTTTTTATGGTCCTTGGTCAGTGCTATGGCGTCAGAATAATCCACTGCTGCTTGGATGATTTGGTCATATCCTGGGTTGCGGAAATGTTTTAAATGGTCATTGGCGATACCTGTTAGGCGCAATTTCTTGGAGAAATTAGTCGAGAATTTTTCGTCAAATTGGTCGGGAAGTACAGAATAGACAATCTTGGTCCCCTGGAATAGAGGATTGTCTTTGTATAAGGTGCGAATGAACATCGGCACCAAGGCGGAAATCCAACCGTGACAATGGATGATGTCGGGTTCCCAGCCTAGTTTGCGGACTGTTTCAATGACTCCCTTAGCGTAGAAGATGGCTCTTGAATCATTGTCCGGATAGAATACACCCTCTTCATCATAATATGGCGTCTTTCGTTTGAAAAAATCCTCACTATCAATGAAGTAAATCTGCATGCGGACGTTCTGCAGCGAAGCGACCTTGATGATCAGCGGATGGTCAGTGTCTTCTATGATAATGTTCTGCCCCGACAGGCGGATGACTTCATGAAGCATGTGGCGATGTTCGTTTACACAGCCGAATTTTGGCATGAACGTGCGTATCTCGTTCTCGCGCTCTTGGATGCCCTGAGGCAGGAACCGACAAATGTTTGCAATGTAACCCTCTGGAAAATAGGGAAAAATCTCCGGGGTGATAAATAGTATTTTCTTTTGCGCCATGTTTTATGTATATATATTAATATGGGAATGCAAAAGTACGATTTTTTTATGAAAATAAAAAATTTTTTTTTGTTCGCTGAGTGTAAAAAAAAAGTGTATTTTTGCCGCCGTAAACGAGCCCAGGTGGTGGAATTGGTAGACACGCTACTTTGAGGGGGTAGTGGGAGGACTCCCGTGCAAGTTCGACTCTTGTCCTGGGCACTCGGAAAAAAGCTCTGAACATTTCGTTCAGAGCTTTTTTTGTTGTGCTTGTCTAATGAGGCTAGGTTAATGATTGAAGTGAATAAGTTGCTGCTATTCAAATATGTAGCCATGCAAGTATAGCTACCTGTATGGCAATGATGAGGGGGATCCCAATCGTGAATTTAGCATGCTTGGTTTTGTGGCGAAACAGCAACATTCCGGCTAACGATCCCAAACTTCCTCCGATGAGTGCGGATAACAATAGTACTGATTCCGGAATGCGCCAATGGTGTGTCTTGGCTTTCCATTTGTCTATTCCAAACAGAGTAAATGACGCGATACTGGCGATAATAATATAGATAAGTAGGAGTTTCATCTCTTTTTAATGCTTTTGTGGTGGAAGTGAATTTTCTAGATAGGGTCTGGTTATGCTGTTCTCTGCGGTCAGCATTTGCTCCGGCGTGCCCGCAAATAGCAATTGTCCGCCGTCTTTTCCGCCGCCAGGCCCCAGTTCGATGAGATAGTCTGCTTGCTGCATGACATCCAAACTGTGTTCGATGAGAATCAAAGTGTTCCCGGCGTCCGTCATGGCGTTGAACAGCCGTAGCAGTTTTTGAATGTCGTCTAAATGCAGTCCGTCAGTCGGCTCGTCTATGATGAACACTTCGCCTTTTCGATGTAGTTGATCAGCCAATTTTACGCGTTGTAATTCGCCGCCGCTGAGGGTGGACATGGCTTGGTTGAGGTGCAGGTATCCTAACCCGACATGCTCTAGTGCCTGCAATTTTGGAAGGAAGGGCTGGTCGGAGAAAAACACTAATGCATCTTCTATGGTAAGATCCATGACTTCCGCAATGTTTCGGCCTTGGTATTGATGTAGGAGTGCCTCTTCGTTGTATCGGGTTCCGTGGCAAACATCACACACGGTCTCAATGGATTCCATGAAGGCCATGTCGGAAATGATGATACCCTTGCCTCCGCACGCCGGACAGGCGCCTTTCCCATTAAAGGAAAATAATTGCATGTTGGCGTGGTTGGCCTGTGCGAATAATTTGCGTATGGGATCGGAAATGTCCAAATAGGTGGCCGGTGTGGAACGCAGGTTGATGCCGATGTCCTTTTGTCCGATGAATATCGCTTTCGGCCCAAATTGTCGCTGAAAATCTTCCATTAAGGAACTTTTTCCGGATCCGGCCACACCGGCAACAACGGTGAGCACACCGAGAGGAATGTCTAAGGATAAACCCTTCAGATTGTGCAGGGTGGCGTTTTCGATATGAAAATATCCTTTGGGACTGCGCACGGAAGTCTTTAAGGAACCTTGGTGACGGAGCATTCTTCCCGTGATGGTGCCTGATTTCAGTAATTCGGCGTAGGAGCCTTCAAACATGATTTTTCCACCATGCGTTCCTGCCATCGGTCCCATGTCCACGATGTGGTCGGCCATAGCGATGATTTCGCGGTGGTGCTCCACGATGAGGATGGTGTTGCCGTGGTCGCGAAGGTGACATAGCGATTGCTTGAGTCGAGTGATGTCCTGAGGATGTAGTCCGACGGAGGGCTCGTCCAAGATGTACGCCATGTCGGTCAGTGCGGAGTTGATGTATTTGGCGATTTTGATGCGTTGGGCTTCGCCACCACTCAGCGTGCCTGTTCCGCGACTGAGTGTGAGATAGCCTAGGCCGATGTCAAGGAGTGCCTGCAGTCGTTTGCCTAATTCACGTTTGAGGTCAACTGCCAGCGGATCTTCAATGGCGGCAATGAATTTGGCGCAATCTGCGATCGGAAGTTCTACAACTTCTGCGATGTTCTTCCCGTTAATGCGGCAGCTGCGCACGCGTTCATTTACGCGAGAACCATGGCATTCCGGGCATTCAAAAGTGGAAACCATCTGGTCGAGGACCTTTTGCTGTCGTTTGCCTTCCTTAGTGGTGATAATGCTTCGGTACATGCGGGGAAACATGCCTTCGAATTTTGCCGATTTGGGCCAGTTGCTCGGTGGATTCTTCAATCTTATCTGGGGAGAATAGAGAAAGAGATCTAACTCCTCTTTGCTGTAGTCTTTGATCTTCTTATTAAGGTCGAATAAACCACTGTAGGCATAACGTTTCCAGCGCCAAGCGCCCGTAGTGAAGGTCGGGAAATGGATGACGTCATCGTCATTTAGACATTTGTTGAAGTCCACGAGCTTGTGGATGTCCAGTTCGGTTACCTGACCCAATCCGTCACATCTCGGACAACTTCCTGACGGATGGTTGAATGAAAAGGTGTCGGAATATCCTATGAATGGCTTCCCCACGCGCGAAAATAGCAGTCGTAGGAGGGCGTATATGTCAGTGTAGGTGCCTACGGTGGAGCGGTTGTTGGATGCAGGCTTTTTTTGGTCAATGACGATGGCAACCGGCATGTTGTCAATATGTTCAACCTTTGGGCGCCCGTATTTTGGAAGATATTGTTGTATGAACGAGGGAAAGGTTTCGTTGAGCTCGCGGCGGCTTTCTGCCGCAATGGTATCCAAGCACAGTGAGGATTTTCCAGATCCCGAAACTCCTGTGAATACGGTGATTTTCTTTTTGGGAATCTGAAGTGAAACGTCACATAGGTTGTTCTCTGTGGCGTGAAGAATGGTGATGGGCGAGAGGTCTTTCATTCGTATTGATTTTGAAAATGCAAACCTACAAAAATTATAGTGATTGTTCATAAAAAAACCAGCCATCCCATTGGAGGATGACTGGCTTTCATTTTAAAACTATGTCAGAGTATGACTATGATTATTTGTGCTCAGGTTTTTTCATTTGCATGTGTTCCATGTGATTTTTGTCGCCAGGCTTTGCGCAAGGGTGAGAACAATCCTTAGGACTATTTCCATGTCCTTTGCTGTCATGATGATTGCCTTTGATCTTCATCATTTCCATTTGGTAGGACTTTTCAAGTTGCATGTATTGTGCGATTTGCTCATTGCTGAGATTCTTGGATAGTTCTTTGTAGAATGTCTGCTCCGCGGAAAGCAAGGACTGACGTGTCTCTAACTGGATGTTGTGCATGGCAACTTGTTGGTCGGCGGTAAGTTTGGCGTGATTGTTGCCATGGCTGCAGTGACCAGTGGTAATGCCGGCTTTTTCTTTGGCGGCCTTTGCGTTTTCCTTAGCTTGCTTTTGGGCGCTTTCATATTTGTAGTATGCTTTCCAAAAAGCATCATTTTGCTTGCTTTCCAATTTCATGTTCTCTTTGAAGAACTCTTCTTTGATCATATCCATGACTTTGGGCGATAATAACTTGGAATGACATTCCTTAGAACATTCCTTACCGTCTTTGTTGCATTTTCCGGCGCTATCTTGAGCAAAAACGGATGTTCCTGACATAATAGCTAAAAGGCTGAATAAAACAAATAACTTTTTCATTTTAGCGATTCTTTTGATGAATAAATAATGTTGATTTTGTGAAAAAAACAGGACCAAAGACGAAGTTGTGTTAGGAAAGTTTAATCTTCCCCCAAACTGGTGATAAAAATTATTTTTTAGAAGGTGAATAATTGTTTTAAACAACTGGATTTTTTCACTACCTTTGCAACCTTTTTCAATAAGGATGGATACGAAGGAAAATATAGAAAAACAGGAACGTCTTTGGAATGCTAACTATTTGAAAGTGTGGATTGCCAACTTTATGATATTTTTTTCCTTCATGTTGCTCACACCCTTACTCCCGTTGTATTTGAAGGAGACATTTGCTGCAAACAAACAGATGATCGGTATTGTGCTTTCCGGTTATACGCTGACCGCTTTGCTGATTCGTCCTTTTAGTGGCTTTTTTGTGGATAGTTTTCCCAGAAAAAAGGTCTTGCTGATTTTCTACGGCTTGTTTTGTGTCTTTTTTGGTGGCTATTTGGCAGCGGGCTCTTTGTTGCTTTTTGCCATAGTGCGTACCTTGCATGGCGCTCCGTTTGGCGCAACCACCGTGTCCAACAGCACGGTGGCTATTGATGTTCTTCATCCCACTCGACGTGCGGAAGGTATTGGATATTACGGGCTTAGCAATAATATTGCCTCAGCCATAGCACCTGCTTTGGCTATCTATATTCTCCATCTTACCAGCAGTTACGAATTGTTGTTCTGGATCTCTCTTGTCACTTCTGCAATAGGCTTCTTTATCAATTCCACTTTGAAACTCAATGAACGGGAATTGGTGAAAGATAAACCGAAGATTTCTTTGGACCGTTTCTTCCTTGTGAAGGGGTGGAGCGAAGGGGCTACGATGATCTGCTATGCCTTTTCCTATGGCGTGTTGGCTACTTATGTGGCTATCTATGGTAAAGAAGAATTGGATATTAGTGGTGGATCTGCGTTCTTCTTTATGCTGCTGTCCATAGGATTGATCCTCTCTCGTTTGGTGGGTAGCCGTACGTTGCGTCAGGGAAAGATTACGCAGAATGCCTCGGTTGGAGTGATTATCTCTTTGTGCGGCTATCTCCTTTTTGCCGCACTGCATAATAAGTTTGGCTACTATGGTGCCGCATTGGTTATCGGATTGGGAAATGGACATATGTGGCCTGCCTATCAGACGATGTTTATCAATTTGGCTCCACATACTCAGCGTGGAACCGCCAATTCATCTATTCTTATTAGTTGGGATATTGGTGTGGGAATCGGTATTTTGATTGGTGGTGTGTTGGCGGAACATGTTGGCTATCATGCCGCTTTTTGGGCCGCCTGGGTAGTTAATGTGTTAGGCGTGCTAGCCTTTTTTACGTATGTACGGAAAAACTATCTTCGGAATCGGTTGAGATAGAAAAGATAGGTTTTAAGTTTCATGTTTAGAGTTTAACATAGGCGCCTTTTCCTTTCCTGATTTTTTTAGAGGGTGCCCGTAGGGTGGGGTAGTTATATAGAACAACCTGCATCCGGCCTAGCATTATCTATAATTATAGGCAAATCATCTTATGGGATGAAAATGGCAATTGGCGTCGCTGAAGTATTTTCCGCGCTAACTACTTTATTTTATTTATATTATATTTTTTTACATACGTTCCAATTGTAATAGGACTTTTTTGTATTTTTGCACTTTTGTATTTTATTATATATGTGTGTAAAATAATTAAGATAAGTTATATATGAAAAAGATTCTACTTGCTTTAACAACAGCACTTTGTATGTTTCCTGTCGGTAATATCCAAAAAAGTGTGTATTTCTGTTTTCCATTTTGTATTTGCAAAAGTATTCATTTTTTTGATTTAACTTCAATTTTAAATTTTTTGCCTGAAACGGAGCGTAGCGGAGTGAAAGGCAAAAAAATTTTCGCTCAA